>DASZRP010000172.1:0-11297 GCA_035548895.1 Puia sp.
TGAAATGCTGCCCGATGAGACCGGTGCCCGCCTTCAGCGTGTTCTTCCAGGTATTGAAGGAACCGAAGCCATTGTTGAACTCCGCATAGGGCTCGCCGTGAAATTCGTTGGTGGAAAAATTGATGGTGGCGCCGAAAGCGCCCGCGCCGTTGGAAGAAGTGCCGACGCCCCGCTGGATCTGCACATTGCTGACGGAAGAAGCGAAGTCGGGCAGGTCGACAAAATAAATGGATTGCGATTCGGCGTCGTTGTAAGGAATGCCGTTCAGGGTCATATTGATGCGGGTGGCGTCGGTGCCGCGGATGGAAATTCCCGTATATCCCACCCCGTTACCTGCATCAGAGTTCGACACTACGGAGGGAGTTTGGCTCAGGATGAAGGGAATATCCTGCCCGGTATTATTTTTTGCGATCCCGGCGGCGGAAAGATTGGTCTTTGTGAACGGGGCTTTGTCGCCGGCCCGGATAGCGATCACTTCCACGGGCTGCAGGAAGAGGGCGGGGCGTTTGAGTGTATCCCTGGGAGAAGGAACGAGGATATCGGGTGCGGCATTTGTTTGCGCAATAGTCGTGGAGGTAAAGGAAATTAAAAGGCTGACCGTAAGCAGGGTTTTCATTTTCGGCGTTTGTGATGAAAGAAATTCCGGAGGTAGAAACCCGGACAGCAAATGCCAAAAAGCGAAGAGAGCTAAGAAGGGGACCTTCCCTGCGCAGGCATTATCCTGTTCAGGTTCTACGGGTATTATCTCAGCCTATCCAAAAGGAATCAGCACCCCGGGAACTTGTGAAATGCACCGGACTTCCGGTCATTTCTGACGCGAAGATACAGTAACTTGGGTTGCCGCAAAATCGTCTAAAGAAAAAAGCAGGGCAAGCAACAATTCCGGCAATCTCCTGTCTTTTACCTATTCACTCAATTATTCAAATGGTTCATCATGAAAAAATTCATTTTTCTATCACTGACTGCGCTGACCCTGAATACGGTCTTCGCCCAGGCCGACAAGCAGGAGAACCTGCAAAACCGCGCCGTCGGTTCATTCCATGCGATCACGGTGGCGAACGGCATCGACCTCTATCTTTCCCAGGGAACGCCTTCCGTAGCCGTCGGCGCTTCCAAAGCCGAATACCGCGACCATATCCAGACCACGGTGGAGGACGGCCTGCTTAAAATCTATCTTGAGAGAGGTTATCATGCTCCGGATGGCGCCCGGCTGCGCGCTTTTGTTTCCGTAAGCGAACTGGACCGGCTTGGCGCTTCGGGCGGTTCGGATACTTATCTGCAAAATGAAATTGTAGCCAAAGACCTGAAGATCGACCTGTCGGGCGGAAGCGACCTGAAGGGAAAGCTTCGCGCGGATGAACTGGAGATCCGCCAGTCGGGCGGATCGGATGTCAATCTCGCCGGTCCGGTAAAGAGCCTGAAAATAGAGGCCAGCGGCGGAAGCGACCTGCATGGGTACGACCTGGTAGCCGACGATGTATCGGTATCAGCCAGCGGCGGCAGCGATACTTATTTCACCGCCAATCATGCGCTGACGGTTTCGGCCAGCGGCGGCAGTGATGTGTCTTACAAGGGTTCTGCTCTGGCGGTGAATATTCGGTCAAGCGGGGGTGGAAGCGTAGTGAAGAAGAACTAAGTTGCCCCGTTCCCCCTATCTTTGCACTCCCTAAAATGAGTGTCAACAATGGGTATGGATCGGAACACGGTTATTGGTTTTGTGCTGTTAGGCCTTTTACTGTTCGTTTATCTTTTTACGGCGACCCGCAATAAGCAGGCGCTGGAAGCCCAGCGACACCACCAGGAGGATTCGCTGGCCGCGGTGCAGAAAGTGCAGGAAGCCAAAGCTGCTGCGCACCAGCCGGCCACGACGACGACCGTAGATACCGTAGCGGGATGGGGGCAGGCCATGGCCGGCACTGAAAAACTGATCACTGTAGAGAACGACCTGCTCCGGATCGTGTTCACCAATAAGGGCGGACAGCCGAAAGAGGTCGTTCTTAAACAATATAAAGAATTCGACAGCAGCCAGGTGCGCCTGCTGGATTCTTCGCTTTCTAATCAGCTCAGCTATTCGGTGAACACGGGCCTGAACCAGACGGCAAAGATCACCGATCTCTATTTCGAGGATGGCGAACTGCAGAAAAGCCCGGATGGCAGCCAGCGCCTGATATTCCGCATGCCTGCGCCCAACGGAGCATCCATTCAGCATGAATATATTATCCGGCCGGACAGCTACCTGGTCGACTGGAACCTGATCACCACCCAGGCCAATGCGCTGTTCTCCGGCAGCAACCTCAATATCGACTGGCAGGTGCAGATGCGCCAGACCCAGCCTTATGTTTATTATGAAAAGCGGCTGACCAATGTCTGCTTTTCAGTAGACAATGAATTCGATTATATCTCGGCTAAAACGGACAAGGCTTTTGAAAAGCCGGTGCAGTGGATCGCGGCTACGCAGCAGTTCTTCAACCGTACTTTGATCGCGAAGACCGGCTTTGAAAGCGGCAACCTGCATTGGGCCAGGGAACCGGAAGACAGTTCCCGGCTGTTGGGTACGGTAACCGCGCACCTGCAGGCCAAAGTGCCTGGTCCTGCGGCTACCCTGAATTTTCAATGGTACTATGGACCGAACGATTATCATTTGCTGAAGCATGCGGCGCCGGGCATGGACCGCATCGTGGATCTCGGGCGCGATATGTATTCTTTCGTGAGGCCGATCAATATCTACGTCATCATGCCGGTGTTCAGCTTCTTCAAAAAATTCGTGAGCAGCTATGGGATCGCGATCCTTCTGCTTACGCTGTTCATCCGGTTGCTCACTTCGCCACTGGTATACACCAGTTATCTCAGCGGCGCGAAAATGAAAGCGCTTCGCCCGGAAATCGAAGTGCTGAAGAAAAAGACCGGCGGCGACCAGCAGCAGATGGGGGTGGAGCAGATGAAGCTTTTCCGCGAGGCGGGCGTCAATCCCCTTGGAGGATGTATTCCGGCCCTATTGCAGATCCCGATATTCTTTGCCCTTTATACCTTCTTCAACTCCAATGTGGCATTGCGGGGCGAACCCTTCTTATGGGCAAAGGACCTTTCTGTTTACGATGCCGTAGTGCATCTGGGATTCACCATCCCGGCCTACGGGAATCATATCAGCCTCTTTGCCACCATCGCGGTGGTGACCAGCTTTTTGATCTCGCTGTACGGGATGAGCATGACGCCTGACCAGAGCAACCCGGCCATGAAGTATATGCCTTATATCATGCCGGTGATGCTGCTGCTCTTCTTTAACCGCCTGCCCGCGGCGCTGACCTGGTACTATACGGTATCCAACCTGATCACGCTGACCCTGCAGTTCGTGATCCAGCATTATATTATCGATCACGATAAGATCCTGGCCAAATTGCAGGCGAACCGGGCTAAGCCGCGCGCCAAGCCCAAATGGCAGGAACGTTTCGAGCAGATGCAGGAAGCGCAGAAGAAGGCCCAGGACCTGCGCAACCGGAAGTCCTGAGTTCTCGCATAAAATCGTTAAACTTCCCGTTAAACAGGAAATCTAATGGGTATGAAGAAGATCATATACTTCGGTGTCTCCTGCCTGCTGCTGCCCGTTTTGCTGAATGCGCAGAAACGGATCGGCGAACTGACCCTGGTATATAATTACACCATCAGTTCCGGGACCAGCGCGCCGACGATGAATGCGACGGCCACCTATTATGTTAAGGGCAGCCAGAGCCGGTCGGAAGTGAACAGCAGCCTGTTTAATTCGACGACGATTTACGACTCCAAGGCGGGTACGGGCGTGATCCTGAAAGAAGTGAATGGCCAGAAGATCCTGATCCGGATGAACCAGGAGAACTGGGAGCAGAAGAACAGCCGGTACAGCAATGTCCGGTTCACCAAAACATCTGACACCAAAAACATCGCCGGATACGCCTGCGTGGGCGCCACGGCTTCCACGCCGGAGGGCTACCAGATCACGGTGATGTACACCCGCGATTTGATCCCGGATAACAAAGGCTATGATCCGCCCTTCCGGAACCTCGACGGCCTGCCATTAGAATACGAATTCGTAAAAGGGAATCTGCACATCAAATACGTGCTGGCCTCGATCAGCTTTAATCCGGTACCGGCATCCAAATTCGATATTCCGACCAGCGGGTATCGCGAAATGACTTACGCTGAAAGCCTGAATCAGAAAGGGAATTAATAGAAAAACGGGAAACTTATTTCGGCATCTGGATCTTCACACCCAGGAACTGCAGATTGGTCTTTCCCTGTTCGTTGACGGCGGGCCCTATCTGGACCTTGTACTGATAAGGGAGGATGAACGTGGTATTTCCCCGCTGATAGGTGATCATGGTGTTCAGGGAAATGCGTTTATCAGCCTGCGGCTTGAAATTCATGATGGTCCCGCTATAGCTCGGCGTCTTTTTCAGGGTAAAAGAAGAAGCCGTATTGATCGGGGTGAAATTATCGTCAAACACGCTGTGTTTCTTCTTATCGCCACCACCTCCCTTGCTAGCGAAAGCAAGTGCTGTGATCGCCACCAGGGCTAAACTCACAGCCGTCATGCGCAGAGCGCGCTGAACGGGTTGTTTATGGAAAGACGAGATCATAAGCAAAAGTACAAATAAATTTTTGGTATTCTTTAACCTTCCATCACGAATTTCCCCCATTATACAGGCTGTTCACCGATTTTTTCAGGCGGAACGTCCCTGCTTTTCCTTATATACGCCCCACAGCGTCAACCGGTTGCCGCCGGATAAATAATTTGCGGGTAAGGTATTATGGCCTAATTTAGTATAACTCCTCTACATGAAAGAAAATCCATACCAGCCCGAACAGGAAGAAATAAGAGAACTGCTGAAGCAATACGGAGCCCTCAAAAACGGCCGAAAGCACAGTTTCCTGGACGAAGAATGTTTCGATAAGATCATTGACTACTACGACGCCAAAGAGGAATACCACCTTGCCCTGGAAGCGGCCGAGCTGGGTATCGAGCAATACCCCTATTCGGCGGCCCTCCTGATCCGGAAGGCCGACCTCCTCATTGTCACCCGCAAATATCACGACGCGCTTCAGGTGCTGGAAAAAGCCTCTCTTTTCGACGCCACCGATATTAACCTGTATATTCTGAAAACGGACGCTTACCTGGCGCTTGACCAGCAGGAAAAAGCCGTGGTGCTCCTCCAGGAGGCGCTGGGCCTTTTTGAAGGGCGGGAACGCATTGAATTGCTATTCGAATTAGCCGATGTGTACGACGATTACGAAGAATTCGACAAGATATTCGATTGTCTCCGCTGGATCCTGGAGCAGGACTACGACAATGAAGAGGCTCTGTACAAGATCTGTTTCTGGACGGATTTTACCGGGCGCAATGAAGAGAGCATCCGCCTGCACCAGCATATTATCGAGGAGAATCCTTATTCCTCGCTGGCCTGGTTCAATCTGGCTGCCGCTTACCAGGGATTGAAGCTCTACGAAAAGGCGGTGGACGCCTACAAATATGCCGTGGCGATCGATGAGAAATTCGATTATGCCTATCGCAATATGGGTGACGCTTATATCCGCCTGAGGAAATATCGCGAGGCGATCGAATGCCTTGAACGGGTGCTGGAGTTGTCGAAGCCGGAAGACGTGATCTACGAAGCGATTGGGCACTGCTACGACAAGCAGCGCAATTTTGCACAGGCCCGTTTCTATTACCGGAAGGCTTCGCACCTGAACCAGACCGACAGCAAGCTGATCTATAAAATTGCCTGTACCTACCTGAACGAATCGCAGTGGTCCCATGCCGTGAAGCAGCTTGAATCGGCGATCCGTTTGCAGGGAAAGCATCCGGAATATCATCTGGCGATGGGCGAATGCCGTTTTCAGTTGGGTGAATTCAAGGAAGCGATCCAGTCATTCGGTACCGTGGTTCGTCTCCGCCAGAAAAACATCAGCGGCTGGGAAGCGTTGGTCCGTTGTCTTTATCTGTCCGGCATGTATCCGCAGGCGTTAGAACAGGTGCAGCAGGCTATCCGCATTGCGGGTAACAGGCCCCTGCTCACTTTCTACATGAGCGCTATTTATTTTGCCCTGGGAAAATCGAAAGAAGGATTGCTTCATCTGGATCGTGCGCTCTCGCGTTCGCCGAAGCTGCTGAAGAAAATGATCGCGCTGAATCCTTCCCTCTTGCAGTCGCCATCGATCGTCGATGTGATTGCCCGGTACCGGAAAAGATAAGGTTTCTTATTTTTGCGCCTCAGGATTTTTTAATCAGAAACTTATTGCCGATGAATTTTAAACTCAGTCAACTGCCTGAGCGGACACAAAGACCCCGGACCGTAGGCTTGACCATGGTAATGGACAAAGGCCTGAGCGCCGAAGAAGCCCGCAATTTTTTAAGTGTGGCCCATCCGCACGTCGATATTGTGAAACTGGGATTCGGAACACCTTACGTTACCGCGGACCTCGAAAAAAAACTGGAAGTCTACCGATCATTTCAGATTCCCATTTACTTTGGCGGCACCCTGTTTGAGGCCTTCCTGGTGCGCAACCAGCTCGACGATTATATCGCAATGTGCAAATACTACCAGGTAAACTACCTGGAAGTGAGCGACGGTTCTGTCGATATTCCGCATTCGGAGAAGTGCGCGCTCATTACCAGACTTACGCAGCATGCCACCGTGCTTAGCGAAGTGGGCAGCAAGGACGCGACTCACGTAATACCACCTTATAAGTGGATCGAGCAGATGCGCGCCGAGCTGCAGGCCGGCGCAAGCTATGTGATCGCGGAAGCCCGCGAGTCGGGCAATATCGGCATCTACCGGGGCACGGGCGAAGTGCGCGAAGGGCTGGTGCAGGAGATCCTGACGCAGATCCCTTCCGAGAAAATATTGTGGGAAGCCCCGCAGAAATCGCAGCAGCTTTATTTTATCGAGCTCGTCGGGGCCAATGCCAATCTCGGCAATATTTCTCCCCAGGAAGTGCTGGCGCTCGAAGCCATGCGCATCGGCCTGCGCGGCGATACCTTCGATCTCTTCCTGGATAAAAACAAAAAAACCGCCCCGTGAGGAAATTCGGCCTGATCGGATACCCGCTGGGGCATTCGTTCTCGGCTAACTATTTCAGGCAGAAATTCCAGGATGCGCATATCCGGGACTGTTACTATGCCAACTATGAGCTGGCGGACATCGGCGGACTGCAGCAGGTATTGCAGGACCCTGAACTGGAAGGATTGAATGTAACCATTCCCTATAAAGAGGCAGTGTTTCCCTTTTTGGATGAACAGGATCCCGTCGTCCGCGAAATGGGGGCCTGCAATTGCATTCGTATCCGCCACGGCAGATTATACGGGTTCAATACCGACGTGATCGGGTTCGAGCAATCGCTCCGGGAAAAATGGAAGCCGGAAGACCGGCAGGCGCTCATCCTCGGCACGGGCGGTTCTTCAAAAGCCGTAGCCTGGGTGCTCAGGAAAATGGGGATTGCCTTTTTGCTGGTCTCCCGAAAGCCGGGGCCGGAAGGCCGGCTGGCTTACGAGGATCTTAATAAGAAGATTATCCGCGAACATCCGCTTATTGTTAACTGCACGCCGCTGGGCATGCATCCCCATACGGAAGCAACGCCTCCTATTCCCTACGAGTATGTGGGCGCTGATCATTATCTGTTCGACCTGATCTATAATCCTCCGAAGACGGTTTTTTTGAGAGAAGGAGAGCAACGGGGTGCGCGAACCAAGAACGGCGCCGATATGCTTAAAATACAGGCCGACGCCAGCTGGGCGATCTGGAACGATCCTTCAGCCGCCTAATTTTTTTTTTGCCGCTTCCGGCAAGGCGACTACTTTCTTTCGTTCGTAGTCGAAGCAAACCATGCCGGTCTTTGCCAGGGCGAGCAGCTGCGGTTCATCCCCTTTTTTTTCCAGCTTATAATAGAAATCGAATCCGACCCGGCTGAAATCGCCGGCAGCAACAGACGCTACGAGCTCATCGCCGTAACGGATCTCGTTTTTGAATTCTAAGGCTGCATCGCTCATGATGAGACCGGCGCCTTCCAGGTTGAGTTCGTTGTAGCCGAGTGACTGCAGAAAGCGCACGCGTGCTTCATGCAGGAAAGAAAGCACGGTATCATTGCCCACGTGTGAACCGTAGTTGAGATCCGTGATCCGCACCGGGAAGGAGGTCGAGAATGGAAAACGTTCCGGCAGGTCAATTTTTATTCTCGCCATGCTTTCGTGGTTTTGGTTTTGTTAAATGTTCTTTCAAAAAAGAAACCATCTGATCCACGGCCTTCCTGCGGTGGCTGTATTGGTTTTTTTCGGTAAGAGTCATTTCGGCAAAACTTTTCGTTGCGCCCTCCGGCATAAAGACCGGATCGTAGCCAAACCCCTGAGTTCCCCGCCTTTCCCGGAGAATATGCCCGTCGCAAACTCCCTCGAAAAAATATTCCTGGTCGTCCCAGATCAGTGAGATCACCGTGCGGAAGCGGGCTTTGCGAATATTCGTATCGTTCAGGCGTTCCAGGAGCTTTTGGATATTCTTAGCGGCGGAAGCCGGTTCACCCGCATACCGGGCACTTCGAACGCCGGGCTCTCCGTGAAGGATATAGACTTCGAGACCGGTATCCTCGCTGAAGCAATTTTTCCCGTCGGTAAGCAGGTAGATGGTCCTGGATTTCTCCAGCGCATTCTCCCGGAGGGTAGGATGCGGCTCGGGAATATCCCGTACAATGCCGGCATCCTGGAGAGAAATGACCTGAATTTTTTTACCCACAGCCTCCTGGATCTCCTCTACTTTGTAGGGATTATTGGTGGCGAAGATCAGTTTCAAAGGTTGAATAGCTTTTTTAGACTTGCCCATAGCTGTTTTTTTAACGCGATCCCCGAAGGGGTTTCCTGGTTGATTTCCTCGAGCGATGGTATGTTGATCATGGTTAGTCCGTTGGTGGTTTGCGGAGTAAACGCGGCCGCTTCAGGCCGGTTGAGCCAGGATGCCGGCAGTCCGCAAAGAAAAAGGATCCGGGGATTTATCTGCGAGATCAGATCATTCAGTCCCGCCGTAGTATGGGCCAGGTTGACCAGCGCGATATCGGCCAGGGAGAGCTGGCAGGCGCCGATGATCCGGGTCAGGAATTCCAGCTGGTTGTCGGGCAGGAAAACGGCGCCGGGATAGGATACCGCGAAGCAGATCTGCTTCAGGTTCTTGCCCAGATACCGGCAGGGTTCATGTGCGGCTGCGGCGGATTCGTTAACCGCCACAGGAGGCTTTGATGAAGCCGGCGCAGATGAGCCTGTTTTAAGGTCGTTTTCGACCACCAGGGAATCCGGATAAAGCATGACCAGTAAAGCAGTAGACAACCCGATATTATTGATGCCCATAAAAGCAATTCCACGGGCGGTTTTGTCTGCTCCGGGAATGTTTGTTTCTTTGTATGATCAAAAATAGCATTTATGATGGAGACGATGGAGATACCAGTGACCCGTGTGAAAAAAAGCCGGCTTGCTGAAATGGATTTCAATCATTTGCCCTTTGGAAAATATTTCAGCGATCACATGCTGGAAGCAGATTATGCGAACGGCGAGTGGGTTAAAGTAGCAATTAAACCTTATCAGCCCATTCAGATAGAGCCCTCGCTGATGGCCCTGCACTATGGCCAGGCTATTTTTGAAGGTATCAAAGCCTATCGCGATAAGGAAGGGCATGCATTTATCTTCCGTCCTTACGATAACCTGAAGCGGTTCAATATTTCAGCCGAGCGGATGGAGATGCCTGCGGTGCCGGAAGATATTTTCATTGAAGGCATGCGGCAGCTTATCGCGCTCGATAAGGAATGGATCCCGGCAAAAGACGATTACTCATTGTATATCCGCCCTTTCATGTTTTCCACGGATGCGGCACTCGGGGTGCGCCCTTCCGATACCTACAAGTTCATGATCCTGCTGAGCCCGACAGGCCCCTACTATGCCGCGCCGATGAAGATCTACGTGGAAGAGAAGTACACCCGCGCCGCACCCGGCGGTGTCGGCTTCGCTAAGAATGCCGGTAACTACGGGGCCAGCCTGAAGGCCTCCAGCGAGGCGAAGGAAAAGGGATACGACCAGGTATTGTGGACCGACGCCTTCGAGCACAAGTGGCTGCAGGAAGTCGGCACCATGAATGTATTTTTTGTTTTAGGCAATACCGTGGTTACGCCTTCTCTGGAGGAAGGGACCATCTTAGCAGGCGTTACCCGCGACAGCGTCATCACGGTGCTGCGGGAGCAGGGGCTTAAAGTGGAAGAGCGCAGGATAAGCATCGATGAATTGATCGGCGCTCACCGCGGCGGCCAGCTGACGGAGATCTTCGGATCGGGTACCGCGGCGACGATTTCCTATATTAAGGAGCTGAAATACAAGGACTACATTATGCATTTCGATACTGGTTCCTTTAAAACAGCGCCCCTGGCGAAGAAGATACTGACGGAGATCCGCGAAGGAAAGAGAGCGGACGCCCATAGCTGGCTGTTAAAAGTCTGAGAGCAATTTTAATTTGGAGATTCCGGCGTCTGCCGTTACCTTTGCCGTCCCAAAAATTCAAACGCATTACTGATGCCAACTATTCAGCAACTGGTAAGAAAAGGTCGAGAAATCATCCGGGCGAAGAGTAAATCCAGGGCTCTGGATTCCTGTCCCCAGCGTCGCGGTGTTTGTACCCGTGTGTACACCACAACGCCCAAGAAGCCGAACTCTGCGTTGCGGAAGGTAGCTAAAGTGCGTTTAACCAATAAGGTAGAGGTGATCGCCTATATCCCGGGCGAAGGGCATAACCTGCAGGAGCACTCCATCGTGCTGATCCGCGGCGGTCGTGTAAAAGACCTGCCGGGTGTTCGTTATCACATCGTTCGCGGAAGCCTCGACACCGCCGGCGTGAAAGATCGCAAGAAGAGCCGTTCCAAATACGGAACCAAGAAAGATAAGGGCGGCCCGAAACCAGCTGCGAAAAAATAAAATCATTTTAATAATCTCAAATAACTCATGAGGAAGTCACAGGCCAAAAAATTACCACTCGCACCGGACGCTCGTTTCAACGATAAGCTGGTTACGCGTTTTGTAAACAACCTGATGTGGCAGGGCAAGAAGAATACAGCGTTCAATCTCTTTTACGATGCGATTGAGCGGGTAGGCAAGCAGACCAACGATAACGGCTACGATATCTGGAAAAGGGCACTGAACAATGTGACCCCTTCCGTAGAGGTAAGAAGCCGCCGTATCGGTGGAGCTACCTTCCAGATTCCTTCCGAAGTACGTCCTGACCGTAAGATCTCCCTCAGCATCAAGT
>DASZRP010000173.1:0-11071 GCA_035548895.1 Puia sp.
TCCGTCAAAGGAATTAAGGTAGTCTATCCTTCCAACGCAGCCGACATGAAGGGTTTGATGAAGGCTGCCTTTCTCGATCCTAACCCTGTCCTGATGCTCGAGCACAAAGGGCTTTACTGGAGCAAGGTTCCCGGAACGGAAGGAGCAAAGACTGTTGAACCTTCAAAAGACTATATTATTCCCCTGGGCAAGGCCAGGATTGTGCTGGAGGCTAATCCGGAATCTGTGTCGGGAGGCAACAGCTGCTGTGTAATAACTTACGGCATGGGAGTTTATTGGGCTATGGCTGCAGCGAAAACTTTTGAGGGATGTGTGGAAATTGTTGACCTGCGCAGTTTGTTCCCATTAGATGAAGAATTGGTTTTTGAAACGGTAAAAAAGCATGGGAAATGCCTGGTGCTTACTGAAGAAGCGCAATTAAATTCGTTTGCTGAAGCTTTGGCCGGACGTATCTCGCGCGCCTGTTTTGAATGGCTGGATTGCGCCGTCGATGTGCTCGGCGCATTGAACGTGCCTGCCATACCGCTGAATATTGGATTGGAGTTGGAAGTCTTACCCAATGCTTCCAAAACAGCAGATCGAATAAGAACCCTGCTGGAAAAATAGACCTCCTTTCGTTTTCCAATCTCGATTCCCATTTTAAATACACAACAACGACTGCTATATCGTTTGGCCTTACAGGGTAATTCGCTTTCCTTCGGCAGCTGATTTCCTTGCTGCTTCCAGGATACGGACGACAACCACGTTATTGCTTAAAGAAGACAGATCGTTGTCTGGATGGATCTTTCCGCTTAGTACATCAGCGAGATAGCTGATATTATCTGAATAAGCCGGAGGGGTAAGCGTAACCGGTTGATATGTGTTCTGGAGCCTTTCCTGCAATTCATTTCCGTTCAATGCGTGCAGGTATCCTTTTTGCCCGAACACTTCCAGGTCTTTTATTCCGAAAGGCCAGTTCCAGGAAGCCTCGATGATTCCGGTCGCTTCAGGATATTCGAGCAGGATGGTCGCGTCGTCGTCCACTTTCGGATATACATCGGGTTTATAGTGTCGTGCTACGGCCGTTACAGCGATGGGAGCCTTGCCGTTCATCAGCCAGGTCATCAGGTTGGCGCCATAGCAGCCGAAATCCATCAGCGCCCCGCCGCCGTTGAGCACCGGATCGGTCAGCCATTTCAGGAAATCAGCGCTGCAGCCAATCTCTTTTGGACCCTGGTGACCGTCGTGCACGATCATTTTCCGGATCGAACCGATTTGCTGCTCGTCGTAAATCATTTTGTAAACCTGCTGGTTGCTGGCATACCAGGTAGTCTCGTAGTTGGTGAGCAGGTGAATATGATATCGCTTCGCCAACGCCTGCATTTTCTCCGCCTGCTCAACGGTTGTGGCCAGGGGTTTCTCCACCATAACGGAGACGCCCATGGGAGCGCAGGTTTCCACGACCTGGAGATGGTTGGCGATGGCATTATAGGCCAGCACCGCATCGGGTTTTATTTTCCCGAGCATGGTCTTCACATCCGGATAAAACAAAGAATCCGGCAGTTGATATTTTTGCTTGTAACGCTGAACCAGTTGTTGATCGCTCTCAGCAATGCCCAGGATCACGACGCGCCCTTTTTTATAATTCTCCATTAATCCATACACATGATCGTGATTAAGGCCTGCCACTCCCACCCGCAGCGGTTGCTGTGCTGAAATGAAAGAAGACATCAGTAAAAAGAAGCCGATCAGAAAGGATCTTTGGTTCATGACTTTAGGTTTTAGTTCTGTTTGCATTTCGCATACCGGCCGTTCACGAATATAAAAACCCTTCAGCATTGCTGAAGGGTTTTTATGTGCGGAAGAGGAGATTCGAACTCCCACGCCAGTTACGGCGCTACCACCTCAAAGTAGTGCGTCTACCAGTTTCGCCACCTCCGCAGTCCTTAAAAGGACTGCAAAAATAGGGCATCGGCTGAACAATTCCAGCATTTTTCAGGCCGCAGTTCCCGACTGGAGAACAATACGAAATGTGGTCCCCTTGCCGGGTTCCGAGTGCCTGACAAACAGCTCTCCCTTATGATATTCCTCAATGATCCGTTTGGAAAGCGTGAGGCCGAGTCCCCAGCCTCTTTTTTTGGTGGTGAACCCGGGATCGAACACCCTGCGCACGTTGGCGGCAGAAATACCCTTGCCATTATCCGCCACGTCTATTACGATGTGCTGCGCATCCTGTTTAATAGTTACCTGTATCATTCCCTTCCCCTCCATGGCGTCCAGCGCATTCTTAAAGAGATTTTCAATAACCCAGTCAAACAGCGGCCTGGATATATTGGCCATAACAGGTCCGGGGCTTTGAGTCTCCACAAAGAATTGCACTTTGGAAGTGGTCCGTTTTCGTATGTATTCGATCATCTGATTGATCTGCAGAATAATATCGGATTGCTCCAGGTTGGGGATGCTGCCGATCTTGGAAAAGCGGTCACTGATCAGCTTCAGCCGGTCAAGATCTTTCTGCAGTTCCGACAGGGTGTGTTCAGGCGCTCCTTCCTCCCGCAACATTTCTACCCAGCCCTGCAATGAAGAAAGCGGAGTGCCTAATTGATGAGCCGTCTCCTTGGCCATACCGGCCCATACCTGGTTCTGCGTTGCCCGGTTGCTGGTGCTGATCGAATAAATGATAAAGAAGACCAGCAGGCCGACCAACAATAGCTGCACTAACGGGAAATACCTGACCTGATCAAGCAGCGCGGTATGTCCGTAATAATAGCGGTTTGCCGTATACGGAGAATCGCTCCATTTGATCTCCAGCGGCGGATTTTGCGAACGGAAAGTCTTCAGTTGGCCGGCCAGATAACCCTTGTCCAGCTTCGCCCGGTTGGTATCCAGGTTGAAGTAACTGGTTATACTATCATGCTCATTCGTTTCAATTATGGGAATGGAGTGCTGATCGTTGCGGATAAGATTGGGTAAAGTAAGATCACCAGGATTGAGCACCGCTTTGCTGGCCGCGAGCCATTGTTCAATTTTTTGCCTTTCTTCCTTTTCGATTTTTTTCGCCAGGTATTGGGAATAGAAAATAGTGCCGCAAACAATACCAATACCCAACAAGGCCAGCAGCCAGCGCCAATTGAAGCGGAACCCAATCATAGGGCTAAAGTAGTCAAACCCGATGAAATCGTATTTCGACCCGGGTTCTCCCCAGATATATTATTTTTGACGCTCTTTTGTCTTAGTAACTAAATCAAGTGCCAGCTAAAGTATCGGTTGTCATTCTCAATTTTAATGGGCGCAGACATCTGGAGCAATTCCTGCCTTCGGTTCTGGCCAGTACTTATCCGTCCTTAGAGATCATCGTTGCCGATAATGCTTCGACCGACGATTCCCTGTCCTTTCTCCGGCAGTTTTATCCGCAGGTCAGTATCATTACCCTGGACAGGAATTACGGCTACGCCGGCGGTTATAACGAAGCGCTTAAACAGGTAGATAGCGAGTTCTATGTCCTGTTGAATTCGGATGTGGAGGTTGAACCGGGGTGGATCGAACCGGTGATCCGCCTCATGGAAGCCAATCCGGCGATTGGCGCCTGCCAGCCGAAAATTCTGAGCTATGCACAAAAGAACCGTTTTGAATATGCCGGCGCTGCCGGGGGCTGGTTAGATTGCCTGGGCTATCCTTTTGCCCGGGGGAGGATATTTGATGTTTGTGAGCAGGACAAAAATCAATATGATACATCGGAAGATATATTCTGGGCAAGTGGCGCTGCATTGTTTATCCGTGCCGGCCTTTTTCATGAGGCCAGGGGGCTCGACACCTATTTCTTCGCTCATATGGAGGAGATCGACTTTTGCTGGCGTTTGCAATTATTGGGCTACCGTGTTTTTGCCTGCCCTGATTCCGTGGTCTATCATTTAGGCGGCGGTACCCTGCCCAAGGGGAACGAGCGAAAAGTATTTCTGAACTTCCGGAATAACCTGATCATGCTGGCCAAAAATCTGCCTAAGCGTCAATCGGTTTGGAAAATACCCCTGCGGTTTCTGCTCGACATGATTTCTGCGTGGAAATCTCTGTTTGCCGGCGAAGCGATATACTTTTTCTCCATACTGGAAGCGCACCTGGCCTTTATTAAATGGCTGCTTTTTAAACGGCATTTGAGCGTCTTTCCCCTGGGTAAAAGAAAGGCTAAACTGAGCGGCTGGTATCTGCACTTGGTGGTCTGGCAGCATTTCGTGCTGGGAAGGAAAACTTTCGCTGAAATAGTGGAAAATAAACAATGATTTTTTCTAAGAAACGGCTATTTTTGCGTGCAATCAACTGATTCTTATGGACGAAGAACAGATAGAATATAAAGACCCCAAGCTGAAGGATATTACATATAATTGGGTGGACTCATCCGTGTTTCTTTTTTATCTGGAATTATTTTGCATTATTGCTCTGTTAGTCGGAGCAAGCTATGGTCTGTACCAGCACCGGTACAAGGGCAAACCGGAAGTTGTGGTTCCTGCAAATACCAAGTACACCCCTGAATATAAATAAGTCCGGCAGTTTTTCTTCGGAACGAGCGAAATGCTTAATTTCGCCGTCCCGAAACAGTTCTTATTAAGGGTTCATAAATGCGGAAGTAGCTCATTTGGTAGAGCACGACCTTGCCAAGGTCGGGGTGGCCGGTTCGAGCCCGGTCTTCCGCTCCAGGTTCCATCTCGCTCTCCGTGAGGTGGAATTTTTGTTTAAGCACTTACCCTGGTGGCGGAACAGGTAGACGCGCAGGACTTAAAATCCTGTCTGCCGAAAGGCGGGTACGGGTTCGATTCCCGTCTGGGGTACAAAAGCCGGGTCAATTCTTTGATCCGGCTTTTGTACGTAGACCAATTGTCATAATATTCGATTTCCCTTTTGGGCACTTAGCCAGTTTTTGACTGGTTTTTTTATGCTTTGAAGTATTGGAGCAGATAATGATATCATCGGCTCGCTGTCACGTATGGCCGGCATTTTTGGACTGCAGCATGGCGCCCGCTATGGCAACCACCTCGTCCACAGGAATTGAACGGGTGTCGATTGCGCGGCTTTCAGGGTTATAAGGCGCATATACCCGCATGTTAGTTGCCTTGAACAATCCCAGAACAGGCGCACGGGCTGCGCTTGCCAGATGCATGATCCCGCTGTCGCCTGCTATAACGAGGATGCAGTTTCGGAAGAAGGCTGCTACTTTACGAATGTCGCGGTCAAAATAGCGAGGCAGATCTTCGGTGAGCTGAGACGAAGCGTCTACAGGCAGCACTTCCACGATGTTCCGTTCAGGGTGCCCAGCGCGGAGTTTGTGATAGACCTCGCTCCACCAGGACGCCGGATGCAGCTTGTCGCCCGTGGCATTGGTAAACAGGCAGATTGCCGGGCGGTCATTTCCAGTGATCGCCCGCAGGGCAGCACACCCCCCAGCTATTTCCTGTTCGTCAAGCAACAGTTCCATGAACGGCACGGGGCCGACAGGAAGCAAAATGCCAGCCTTGATCATTTGGAGGCGGAACTGTTCTACAGGGTGCTTAGCCATATGCCGATCGTCCTCGTCAGCAGGTATGCCGGCCGTTCTTCGGTCTTCGATGAAGATGCGGTGTTTGGCTCGCGCAAATCGTGTAGACAGACGTCCCGAAGATGACCCTCCGTAGGCATTGATGACGAGGTCGTATCTGCGACCGAAATGGATGGAAATCCAGCTCGCGGCATAGCGCAGCAGGTGGCTGAATGGTCTTCCGGGGAGTTGAATGATCAGGGAGACCTGCGGATAATTGCTGAAAATTGGCCGGGCCGCTGCGCCCTGTACAAAAAGATCTACCGAGGCTTCCGGAAAATAGCAAGCGATGTCCTGGATCAGTGGTGTGATCATTAACATGTTTCCCAGCCGGTGGTTAGGCCGGCAGACGAGAATCCGCCGGATGACCTTCCTGTCGAGAGAGAGGGGCCGCTCAATGGTATTCGCACCGATATCCCGTGTGATCCGGTCCATGACCTTGCGCCTGACATCGTTGATTCGTTTTTTCAGATTCATTTTTTCCAGCGTTTCCAAAATTTCATTTTGCGGCGAAGCTCGAATTTCGCGCTGAAAGCGTGGATGGCCCCCGCGATACCTTTATAGATTTCGCCGAAAGGCTTGCGCACCAGGCGGGCGTATTCTTCACTGACGATCCGAATTAACCGCTCGTCCGGCGGAAGCCTTTCAAAATTTTTTAATCTTTTTTTGAGACTTATTCCGTTGTGGAAAGCCATACGGTTCAGATCGACAAGATAGAAATTGTAGTTGTCTTCCCGGATCATGACCAACACATTGCCCGGCGAAAAATCCTTGAACTCAATCCCGTTCTCATGCATACGATGCGCCAGGCCTGCGAAATGACGCACTACCTTGTCGTAGTGCGGATCTTCCGGATGAAGCAGCAATTCCTGAAAATGAATGTCGGGATAGATCTGCTCGCTGACGAAAAAGCTTTCCGTGATCGAGTAGAAGTTAAACTTTTCGAAAAAGGCAATGGGTTGAGGAACCATGATCCCGTGGTCCAGAAGCTGGCGGGAATGATAAAAAGATCGGCTCGCCTTCGGCTGACGAAAATACTTGTATACAATCCGGTTAACGAGATTCGGCCGGCGAAAGGATTTTACATTGATGACCTGGCTGTCGTTGAGTCGAAACGTCTTGATTATATTCCTTTCTCCCCTGAATAAATCTTCACCCAATATTGTAAAGTTGGCGACCAAATGGCGCAGCATCGTTTCCCTGCCCAAATACTCTGGTCTGATGTCATAGTTCATTGTCCCCATAACCGCATTACTCCGAAATAGACTGAGTAATTGCTACAACGTTTCATCCGATAGTTTTGTTTACGATTTGTTAACGGAGTCAGCCTATTACCAAGTAACACATCCTAAATGACTGATTTACAGTTAAGGAAGTATAGCTGTGCCAAACTCTTCCGTTACACGGACCGGTTTTTCAAAAAATGCTGCTGTGCTGTTTAAGCGCCTTACTCCGCAATGACCCTCTTTTGGCACAAGAAGATTCTGTTTTACCATTCCCGGTTCTATTCACCCAACGATCTCAGATATTCTCTGCTGCAGTCAGATCGTCGGGTCGATGAACCTAAGTTGGCTACCAGGAGCAAAGATGAGGGTGTTTAGAACTCGTTTTACGTAGCCTACGCGATGACTACGTAAAATCGATTCCGGGCGGTCCGATCTTTGGATCAGGAAACTTTTCAGACCTGACCACTGCTGCGTTCAAGCACCTGATCTGTCTTCTTACCGAATCGGTTGTTCTCCGGAAAGAGCCGCGTAATTAATTATTTTTTGTAAACAAAAAATAATTAATTACGTTTACAATTATTCCCGATGATTCAAGTCTTACCTGGCTTAAAGGACATTCTTTTTGTCCGGATACAGGAGGGGGGCACGTTATCGTCAAACCGGTGGTAAACATTCCGGGGTAAGAGGCTAATCAGATAAACACATTCATTAATAATGAGAAAACACTAATGAAGAAATATATAGATGAAGCCTAATGAAAATGGAATGATGAGGTTCTCAGCCGGCAGATTACTGCCCGGTGAAAGCATCAAGATTGTTTATTTTTTGTTTCTTTTCCTATTATGGTCGGGTAATGCTACTCTTTTTGCACAGCATCCGGACTATGGCACTTATACCTTAGAGAATAGCAGCATTAAAGTAGTACTGGATGCTAAAGTGCCTGCCGTGAAAGAATATCTTCTCAAGCAAAACAAGGCCGTTTTGTATGGTAATATGGGAAGCGGTTCACCCGCTATATTATTTTACAAAGAGGCCAGCCCGGTCTACCGGCTCATGACAAACATCGAGTATACGCCCGAATATGATGAAAGGCGAGTCGTTTATCACGCCAAAGTCAGCTACGAAAATCAACCAGCGATTTTTTTTGATCTTACCTATCGACTGGTGAACAACAAAGTGGAGATCACCTTCGGCCATGTGGTGGAGGAGAAGAATTACTATTTGCTAAACGTCAGTCTGCCTTCGCTCGTTTCTGTTCCGGCAGGCGAAGGCAAGCTTGTTATACCGGCCAATGCGGGACGCCTGATTGATGTAGGTCTTGCTTCCATGAAAGGATATGAGTTTGCAATTGACTGGGTAAATCCGGTCCTGACCTGTATGGCCTACAATTCGAAGCTGCTGGCCGTAGTGGATACCAGGTCTATTGAAAATCATAGCGCCGTAAGCATATTCGAACGGGGAGGCAGGAAATACGGAGTTATTTCAATGAGATTTATTCACCGGCTAAATACTTATGATTTGCCGGAATTTGGTACCGTGATCACAGCTAACGATCCGCGATTTTTCCTGAAAGTGCAGGATTCCTGCACGGCCTCCATTTCACTGACTACAGATCTGGATAAAGACGGAAAAACGGATTGGGTGGACGGAGCGAAGCTGGTTCGCCAGGAAATAAATGCGACACCAAATCCATACTATAACCATAAGACTTTTGTAAGGACTTTTCTGGCACGCAAAGGTGGTCATGGCGAGGACCTTTCTTTTGATCAGGTACTGGACCGGATAAAGCAATTTGCCGTTCAAACAGACTCCGCAGCCTGCGTCATGTATTTATTGGGCTGGCAATACAGCGGACACGATTCAGGTTATCCTTCCATTGATAGTGTGAACCATGAACTGGGTGGTTACGATAAACTGGTGCATCTCATAACTGAAGCCCGGAAATATAATGTCAACGTTACTTTTTATGATAATTACGACGATTCCTATCCAACACATCCTGGCTGGGATTCTGATGTTATCTGCCGGGATCCGAAAGGTGATTTAATGAGAGGCGGCGCGTGGGACGGTGAACAGTCTTATTTGATCAGCAGCTATAAATATGCTGTAAAATCGGGGTTGGACAGAATAAGAAGGACTTTAGAAAAGTATCCCGTCAGGGAAGCTTACTTCATCGATGTGCTCGCGGGAGGTTATCATGGTGGAAGGAAATATGATTTTAATCCTGCCACTCCGGCCGGAGCGAAAAAAAACTTCGAAGGGAAAAAGATGATCATCAGTGAATTCAACAGGCATGGCCTTGACGTAGCTACAGAAGATTTTACTGGCTTTTTTGTTGGTTATGCAGGCAGCTTCGGGGATATCGTTGCCCTGGATGATATTTACTTTAATGGTGAACGGCAGATCCCCCTGATTCCATTTATTTATCATGGTAAGACTTCTTTTGGTATGAAAACAAGCTCGCCCTCCCAATACGCCAGGACGTTTTTATATGGACAGCGTGCCCAGAAATTCACCAACCTCCGCCTCCGCTATACACCTGCTGATTATATTCTCGATGCGTTGCCGAAGCAATTCCTCTACGGGAAATCAATGAAGTCTTATCAAAGGAACGGCGATGCGGAGCAGGTTGTTTATGAAGATGGCACTTCGGTAGAAGCGAATGTTAAAGCAGACACTTACTCCGTTACAACTGCTGATGGAGAGATCATAGCGAAGAACTACAGCAGTTTTGTGCCAGAAAACAGGAACGCATACTGGGCCTGCAGTAAAAAGACCGGAGCATGGAGCTATCGGCTTCCCAGGTACTGGTCGAACCGGGAGAAAATAACAGTTTATAAACTGGACAGCGCCGGGGAGAAAGATTCCATCAGGTTTACCATTCAAAACGGAATCCTGAGTTTCCCTGCCATTGAAAGCGTTCCGTATAAAATAATGTATGCGGGGCAGTAGGACCTCTTTTTAAAAACTGCGCCATCGTGCTCTTTCAACAGACTTAATTATTGTATATGACAAGAAAGATTTTATTCAACTGCTTTGCTTTGCTGTTTTCGTCCTCGGGCTTATTTGCCCAATCGACTATCTCCGGAAATAATATCATACGACAGGAAAATGAAAAACCCGGTACGACGGATTGGATCATCACCAAAGTGATCAGAGAAGATAATGAGCACTATGAGTCAGGATGGAATCGCCGCAAGGCCATTGAGGGATATGTTTCCAAAACCAGTATAAGAGTCGGGGAAACACTGGATGTTTTTGTGAGTACCGATCCCGACGACAGCTACAGCCTGGATATTTATCGCATGGGATATTATGGCGGCAAGGGGGGGCGTCTGGTTAAATCAATTCCTTCCCTGGAAGGAACCAAACAACCTACACCTGGGGATGGCAATCGTTATCTGATCGAATGTAAATGGAAGACAAGCGCCAGCATTCAGATTCCCGCTGACTGGGTCAGCGGAGTGTATTTGGGAAAGCTGACCACCAGAAACACGCATGCGCAGGCATATATTATTTTTATAGTAAGAGACGACCGGAAAGCTGATTTGCTCTTCCAGTGCTCAGATCTCACCTGGCTGGCTTATAACCGGTGGCCCAAATGGAGATCGCTCTATGATACGCCGACCGATCAGTGGGCCGGCGGAACAAAAAACACGTACGATGTCGGTTTCGACAGGCCATATGCGCTTTACTGGAATGGTTTTCCAGCAGGCTTTGAACCGCTGACAAATGGTTCCGGAGAATTCCTGATGACTGAATTCCCCATGGCCTTTTGGCTGGAGAGAGAAGGATATGATGTAACTTATATTTCCAATGTGGATACACATGCCGATGCTCCCAGTCTGTTGAGAGGAAAAGTTTTTCTTTCTGTAGGTCACGACGAATACTGGACCCAGCAGATGTTCGACAATGTGTCCAAAGCGAGAGACGAAGGATTAAACCTCGCTTTCTTCTCCGGGAATTCCGTATCTGGAAGAGTGGAACTGCTGCCCGCTACGGATGGCAGCCCCAACCGGGTTATACGCTATGTTGACCGGTTCAAGAATGAAGAGGAACTGATGGGCGCTAATTCGTACGGAGTAGGGTTGGCGTCCTGGAAATGCGTTGCTCCCGATCATTGGGTGTTCGAAGGTACAGGTATGAAGAAGGGAGATAGCATCAGGGAACTGGTAGGATGGGAATATCACGGACTTCCGGTAGCTACCGGCAAGAAAGATCTCGTTATCCTGGCAAAGGGTAAGGTACATGGATTTGGAGGAGAACCGTCCAACCGGGAATATGCGGCGACGATCTATAC
>DASZRP010000174.1:0-12061 GCA_035548895.1 Puia sp.
GGTTATGCAAGGAAGAAGGCATGTGGGTATTGCTGCGACCCGGCCCTTATGTATGCGCCGAATGGGATTTTGGCGGCCTGCCAACCTATTTGCTCAAGATTCCGGATATCAAAATTCGCTGCATGGATAAGCGCTACATGGACGCAGTGACCCGATATGTAAATCGTTTGGCCAAGGAAGTGGCGCCGCTCCAATGCACTGCCGGGGGACCTATCCTGATGGTCCAGATAGAAAATGAATATGGAAGCTACGGTAACGATAAAACCTACCTGGAAGCCTTAAGAACATTGTGGATTAAGAATGGTATTAAAGTTCCATTTTATACGGCCGACGGCCCAACGGCCTATATGCTGGATGCCGGTAATATAAAAGGAGCAGCGATTGGTCTGGATAGCGGCACGGGTGATGCCGATTTTGCAGAAGCCACAAAAGCGAATCCCGACGTTCCTTCCTTCAGCAGCGAAACCTATCCGGGATGGTTAACCCATTGGGGTGAAAAATGGGCGAGGCCGGATACCGCCGATCTTCTAAAAGGAGTCAGATACCTGCTGGATCATAAAAAGTCATTCAATTTATATGTTATTCATGGAGGAACTAATTTCGGGTTCACCGCCGGAGCCAATGCTTTTTCTCCCACCGAATATCAGCCTACCATTACCAGTTACGATTACGATGCGCCCATTAGCGAGCAGGGAAATGCCACGCCCAAGTATCTGGCGTTGCGTTCTCTCATCGCTTCTTATCTGAACCATCCCCTGCCCGATATTCCTGAACCGGTAAAGACGATTTCTATTCCGGATATCAAACCGGAGCTTTATGGCTCCGTTTGGCAGCAGTTGGGCAAACCGGAAAAGTCGCCGCAGCCCCAGCCCTTTGAAGCCTTTGGCCAAAACCAGGGAATGGCTTTATACAGGACCCGCCTCATTGGTCACAAAAGCGGAACGCTTACTATCACGGATCTGCATGACTATGCTCTTGTTTTTGTGGATGGAAAGTTTGTCGATACCCTGTACCGGGGCAGCGGCAAAAACAGCCTGAAGATTCCGGCAGGCAATTCGAAAGATCCGGTATTGGACATTCTCGTAGAAGGCATGGGGCATATCAACTTCGCACAATACATGATCGACCGAAAGGGCATTACCGATCGGGTCACCCTGAATGGCATGACCCTGATGAACTGGGAGACATACCTGCTGCCGGTGAATGAAAAATTTATTGCCGGGCTGACTAAGCAAACGGTTGCCGATGAAAGGCCGGGACGTTTCTTCAGGGCGGACTTTCAACTCAGCGAGACCGGGGATACCTATATCGACATGGAGAATTACAAAAAAGGAATGGTCTGGGTAAACGGACATAACCTGGGCCGTTATTGGAACGTCGGCCCCCAGCAAAGACTGTACTGCCCTGCTTCCTGGTTAAAGAAGGGCAATAACGAGATCGTCATTTTTGATTTTCATCAGCTGGAACCGGCGGTTGTGAAAGGGGAGAGGACTTTAGAGTGAAGAGAAGATGACAGTTGATAGATGACAGATGACAGAAAAAACATTCTGTCATCTGTCATCTACCCAAAATCTTCTTCTTCATTCGAAAAATTCCCCTGGCTCATGTTCATCATGGAACCAATGAGGTCCTTGAATTCGATCTTGCCTTCCACCACTTTCTTGCTGATCATGGAATAGGCCGAGAGGCCGTGCAGCACAAATTCCATCAGCAGGGCCATTTCCCGTTCGTTGGCATGGCGGAAATGCTTTTTTACAAAAGCATGCAGTCCGTCCACCCGGTACAGCAATTGGATCTTGTCCTGGTCCTTCGTATTGAAGAACATATCGAGGTGATTGCCTTTATCGAACCAGGCTGTGATGGGCTTATAAGGATTTTCTTCTCCGCCCTTGCGTTTCTTGTATTGTTCGGGATTGGGAAAATAATTGATGAACTGGCTGCGGAAGGCTTTTTCCAGAAGATTGAAAGCAACCTGATAAGGACCTTCCTGTTCTCCTTCATACACCAGCTCGATCTTTCCGGTGATCGAAGGAATGATGCCCACGAGATCGCTCATCCAGACCTGTGTTTCTTTTTCGTTATTGATCAATGCCCTTCGCTCCGCTGCACTGATGGCGTTTTCATACGCGGCAATTGTTAGGCGGGCGGAGACGCCGCTTTTCTTGTCCACGAACTCGCTGCCCCTCGCTTCGAAAGCCACCTGTTCGATCAGGCGCTTCACCAGGTCGCTCACCTTCACGCGGGTCTGCTGATCGCCGGCGATATCGGCTTCCTGTTCTGTAATGGCCAGGGCATGGTCGATGCTTTTCGGATAGTGCGTCAGGATCTGGCTTTCGATCCGGTCCTTCAACGGCGTAACGATTGAACCGCGGTTGGTATAGTCTTCCGGGTTCGCCGTGAAAACAAAGAGTATGTCAAGCGGCATCCGCAGCTTAAAGCCCCTGATCTGGATATCGCCTTCTTCCAGGATATTGAACAGTGCCACCTGGATTCTGGCCTGCAGGTCGGGCAGTTCATTGATGACGAAAATGCTCCGGTTGCTCTTGGGAATGATGCCGAAATGGATCACTTCCTCGTCGGCGAAATTGAGCCGCAGGTTGGCTGCCTTGATGGGATCGATATCGCCGATCAGGTCGGCTACGCTCACATCGGGTGTAGCCAGCTTCTCTCCGTAGCGCTCATGCCGGCTCAGCCAGGCTATAGGTGTGGCGTCTCCTTTTTCCTTCAGCAGGTTGCGCGCGAATTTTGAAATGGGCGCAAAGGGATCGTCGTTTACCTCGCTGCCGGCGACATAAGGAATATATTCGTCGAGCAGGTTGGTCATCTGACGAGCCATGCGGGTCTTGGCCTGACCACGCAGGCCGAGGAAAAGAATATTATGTCTCGATAAAAGCGCGCGCTCCGTATCCGGGATCACGGAATCCTCGTAACCAACGATGCCCGGAAAACTGTTCTCCTTATGCTGCAGCTTATGCAGGAGGTTCGCCCGGATCTCTTCTTTCACCGGCCTGCGCACATATCCTGCCTTTTTTAAATCTCCGAATGTCTTTATTTTGTCTATGTTCATTTTTGATAGTTGACAGATGACAATTGACAGATAACGGATGACAGTTGACGGCCGGTTCTTCTGTCATCTGTCATCTATCATCTGTCATCTCTAATACACTGTTTTCCTCTTCCCACTTTCAAAATCGCGGAAGATGAAAGCGCCTAAATGGTCAAGCGATGCAAAGAAGGCTTTGCCATTATTCGTTTCCGTAAACTCGGTGACGAACCGCTGCAAATACGGATCGCTGGCAATCATGAAGGTGGTTATCGGTATTTTGATTTTTTTACATTGCGCCGCCAGGTTGAGGCAACGGGCCGTGATCCGCCGGTCGAGCCCAAAGCTGTTCTTATAGTACCGCTTTCCCGATTTCAAGCAGGTCGGCTTGCCATCGGTGATCATGAAGATCTGCTTGTTCGGATTCCTTCTCCGGCGCAGAATGTCCATCGCCAGTTCCAGCCCCGCCACGGTATTCGTATGATAAGGGCCCACCTGCAGATAGGGAAGGTCCTTGATCTCCACGGGCCAGGCATCATTGCCGAAAACCACGATGTCGAGCGTATCCTTCGGATACTTGGTCGTGATGAGCTCACTCAGCGCCATGGCCACTTTCTTCGCCGGCGTGATCCGGTCTTCTCCATAGAGGATCATCGAATGGGAAATATCGATCATCAGCACGGTAGAGGTCTGGCTTTTAAAATCCGTCTCCCTGATCTCCAGGTCGTCTTCCTGCATGCTGAACGCGTCGATACCGTGATTGATCTGCGCATTGCGGATGGACTCGGTGAAGTCGATCTGCTCTAACTGGTCGCCGAACTGAAAGGGCCTTGTCTCCGGATTGATCTCATCGCCGGTGCCGGGTTTATAACTGTTGTGATCGCCCGGTCTGGTCTTCTTTAGCTTCCCGAATATTTCTTCCAAGGATCTTTTTCTGATGCCCTGTTCCGTTTTGGAACTGATCTGAAAAGCGCCGGTCTGCCTGTTCTCGTCGATATAACCTTTCTCGCGCAGCTCGTCGATAAAATCGCCCATGCCGTATTCGTCGTCGGTCAGCTCATACTCCTTATCCAACTGGTTCATCCATTGCAGGGCTTCGCCCACATCGCCGCTGGTGTAAGTGAGCAGCTGCATAAAAATATCCAGCAATTGCTCAAATTTCGACTTACCTTCCCTGGAGGGATCATATTTGGTAAAATGAAACCCGATCATGATTTCAAGTTAGTGTATTTAAAATTAAATAAACGCCGGTCCGGATCACCCGGAAAAGAAATTTCCTTCTTCCCCAAACCCTTATTTTGAAATGAATAACAAACTTCCCCTCAAAAGGATCACTTCCATCGACGCATTCCGCGGGATCACCATCCTCGTAATGGTTTTTGTGAATGAACTGTCAGGCATCCGGGATATTCCCGCCTGGGCCAAACACATGCCGGCCAAAGCAGACGATATGAGTTTTGTGGATATTGTATTCCCGGCCTTTCTGTTTATTGCCGGGATGGCCCTTCCTTTTGCCATCGCTAAAAGATTATCAAACAATCCGGACCGGAAAAAGTTGTGGGAGCATATTCTGTGGCGCGTGGCCGGACTGCTCTGCTTCGGTTTTTTTATGGTGAACACGGAGGGTGGGGGACCGCATCACATGCTCCTCCCCATCGCCTGGTGGGCCCTGCTTTTTTACCTCTTCGCCATCCTGGTCTGGAAAGTTTATTATAAAATCAGCCCGAAGCAGGTGAGGATCATTCGCGGCATCGGCCTCGCGGGTTTGCTTCTGCTTGCCCTGATCTATCGCGGCGGCAGAGATGGCGATCATTTCATGACGCCGAAATGGTGGGGCATCCTCGGACTTATCGGATGGGCCTATCTCTTCAGCAGTCTCTTTTATCAATTATCCTCCGGCCGTTTCGGAATGCTGCTGCTCTTTATTCTGCTCTGCACGGGTCTCTTCGCGCTGACTTACTATTACGGCTGGTACGATTACCCCGCCAAGAACGCCACCCATATCGCCGTCATGCTTTGCGGCATTGCCACCAGCATACTGCTCTTCGATCAGAACAGAAAGGCTTCGGTGGAACGCAGAATGTGGGGGGTGGTCGCCTTTGCCGCTGTACTTTTTATAGCAGCCTTTTCATTGCGACCGGCTTACGGCATTTCAAAAATATACGCTACGCCCAGCTGGGGCTTTTTCTGCGCCGGCATCTGCTGCGTGCTGTATCTGGTTTTTTACTGGCTGATCGACCTGAAGGGAAAATCGCAGTGGACCGGCTTCATTCGCCCCGCGGCGGAGAATCCGTTGCTGACTTACCTGATCCCAGATATTATTTTCATGCTTTGCCTCGCTTTGCATTTTCATCTTTTCCCCGGCAAATGGGCTTACGGCATCCCCGGAACAATTTGGTCAGCCTGCTTCGCCATTATTGTCCTTTACATAGCGAAGTGGCTGACCAAATCCAATCTCAGGCTGCAGCTCTGATTATTTCAATCCGTTCTGCAGGGTGGGCATTTTATTGCCGCCGTTGAACCGTTTGTCCATATCGTCGATCTGCATCAGCATGCGATAGGTGGTGAAGATATCCTGAACGAACTGCATCTGCTTGTCGGACAGATTACCGCCTTTATTCTGCAGGATCATATAGGCATTGGTGGCTAACTGTTCATCGCTGGTCTCATCGCCTAACGATTTATAATAACGCATCTGCTGCTGCAGATCCTTCTTCACGGAAGCTTCTACTTTTCGTGCGAGCGTTGAATCTCCCGCCAGCCAGCAGGCCTGCAGGAAATCGGTGGAGATGCCATCCTGCTGGTTGCCACGGTTGGTGGTCATCCCATAAGGGAAGTTAGACTCCAGCACGCTTTTATCGAAATGCTCCAATATATTTTTAGCGGAGTCTTTTTTGCCGGCGTCGATCAGGCTGAAGGCAACCTGCGAATGCGCCATGCGAATGCTGTTGAGGTGACGACGATTTTCTTCATCGTAATACACGCCTTGCTTATCCGCATTGCCATAGGCAAATTTCTCCATGATGGTTTTGTATGCCGCGTCGTTGTCCACGCCGGGATTCTTTACCGGGACCAATTGATAAGAAAGCCCGCGCAGCCGCACGTAGCTGGCGATGCCGAGATCGTTCAGCTCCTGCGTGGAAGTGAAGCAGATCGGACGTTTCCAGTGATTGGCGGCAATAACGGCATAGATGGCCAGGTCGTTCTTCAGCAGGTAGTTCCTGTTGGGAATATCGATCAGTAATTCCTTGAGCACGCTGTCGCCCGGGTTCACCAGACCATTGGCTTTCACCGTGGCCGAGTCGACCGGCACGCTGAATTTCCTTACCGGGAAGAGATTGTATGTGTCGTCGTCCTGCTGGCTCGTATACTTCGGATCGTCGCTGCCGATCACATTCTTCAGCATGTCGTACAGATCGTAGTACTTCTTCTGATCGAAGCCGGGGATAGCCGCATAATAAACCGCATCCCGCCTGTTGCCCTGGATCTGCTCGGGCGTGAAAATGACATCGAACGGAGCGCTCTGATTAATCTTATACCGCAGCTCATTCATATACCAGTCAGTACCCAACAAGCTGTTGACAACGACACGCACATCCGGACGGATGCCTTCCACTTCCTGGGCATACCAGAGGGGATAGGTATCGTTGTCGCCGAAGGAGAACAGGATCGCGTTCGGGGGACAGCTCTCCAGGTAATCCTTCGCGAGATCACGCGCTAAGGTCTTCTTGCTGCGGTCGTGGTCGTCCCATTCCTGAAAGCCCATCAACACCGGTACCGAGAGCAAACAGAGTGCCGCGGCGGCATAGTTGGCTAAGTGTTCCTTCTTCAGGTATTTCTCGAAGATCTCTTTTACCCAGATCACGCCCAGCCCGATCCAGATGGCGAAAGCATAGAAGGAGCCGACATAAGCATAATCCCGTTCGCGCGGCTGCTGTCCCGCCTGGTTCAGGTAGATCACAATGGCCATGCCCGTAAAGAAGAACAGCAGCATGTTCACAATGAAATCCTTTTTAGCGCGGGAATACTGGAACGCAAGGCCCAGCAGGCCCAGGATAAAGGGCAGGGCGAACATGCGGTTATACGACTTGTTGTGAATGTGAATGCTGTCGGGCAGCTTGCTTTGATCCTTGTAGAACAGATTATCGATGAAAGGAATGCCGGTGATGGCATTGCCGTCGCGGATATTGCCAAAGCCCTGCAGGTCGTTCTGCTTGCCGGAGAAGCTCCAGAAGAAGTAGCGCAGGTACATCCAGTAGGTCTGGTAAGAAATAAAATAACGGATATTATTTCCCATGGTGGGCGGATCGTCGTCGTCCACGCCGCCGAATTGTTTATACACTTCGATCTGTCCCCGGTCATTGCTGTTGTCCCACATGCGCGGGAAGAGATGGGAGGAAGGCGTGCTGCCCCAGTCCTGCACCGTAGCCCGGCCGGCAGCGATATATCTGTCTTTGCCATTGTCTTTACCGCGAACATATTGTTCAGCGCCTTCGCTGCGGGTCGGTCGATCGGTATAATCCGGACCGTACACGATAGGCCAGTCGCCATACTGGTCGCGGCTCAGGTAGCCGACCAGGCTCACGGGATTGTCGACATTGAACATATCCACCGCAGGGTCCGCGCTGGAGCGGATCATCGTGGTGAAATAGGTGGAATAGCCGATCAGCATGAAGGCGATGCACCAGATGCCCACTTTCATCAGGTAATATCTTTTGCGGATCGCGTAGCGAAGCCCGAAGATCAGCAGCGCAGCAAGCGCCACGAAGAAGAAGGCGAAACCGCTGAAGAAGGGCAGGTTCAGGTCGTTCACAAAATGGATATCGAACCAGGCAGCGCCTTTGATCGTGTACTGGATCACGAATTTCTGAATGAGGCCGGTAATGGTGCAGCCGATCACGAAAGCGATCACGGCGCCCCAGGTGGTGGGCTTATAGCGCTTGTAATAATAGACCATCACGATGGCGGGGATGGTCAGCAGGTTCAGCAGATGGACGCCGATGGAAAGGCCCATCATATAAAAAATAAAGATCAGCCAGCGGTCGGAGCCCGGTTCATCGGCCACATTTTCCCATTTGAGAATGGCCCAGAACACCAGGGCGGTGAAAAAAGAGGATGAACCGTACACTTCGCCCTCCACGGCGCTGTACCAGAAAGAATCGCAGAACGTATAGGCCAGGGCGCCCACGGCGCCCGCACTGATTACGGTGAAGATCTGCTGGGAGGTCAGCGGCTGACCCACCTTCTGAACAATTTTGCGGGCAAAATGGGTAATGGACCAGAACAGGAAAAGGATGGTGAAACCGCTCAGGATGGCACTCATGAAATTCACCGCGCGGGCGGCAGAATGCGGGTTATCGCCGAATAAAATAATAAAAAAGCGGCCCATCATCACAAACAGGGGCGCGCCGGGGGGGTGGGGGATCTGCAGTTTATAGGCGCTGGAGACGAACTCGCCGCAATCCCAGAAACTGCCGGTGGCTTCCATGGTTAAAACGTACACCGTACAGGCAAAAAGGCACACGATCCAGCCTGAGATGTCATTCACCTTTTTAAAATTCATAGTCCGTTGATTTTTAAGAGTGACAAATATAGGGGGAATGTGGGGATGTGGAGATGTGAAAATGTGTTAATGAATGCCGAATAAGCTCATTTCCACATATTCATATTTCCACATTACCACATTTTACTCGAAGTATATTCTTACGGTTTGGTAAAAAAGGTAGTGCTGCAGCGACTGGTCGGTATAGTCCTGAAGCCCGAAAAGGCCGGCGGCATTGCCCTTGTGGATGGCGATTTCCAGGTAGCCGACCGAATTAAAGAGGGCCAGTTTCTCACCTAAGGGCACGTCGGCATAGGTATCGCTGACCCGCTCGATGCTCTCATTGCGTTTGAACACAATGCGGAAGCCCCGGCCGCGGCGCTGTTCCTCGAATTCCTCCCGCGTAATATTGACGATCACATTCTCGAAGTTGTCGATGAAGATGATCTGTCCCTCCATATAGTTTTCATTCAGCGTGGGCCTGAGCTCATTCTTCTCGATGTATCTGATATCTGTATTGCCCAGCGATTCCGGCCTGGCGCCCCGCTCCAGTTCCTGGATGGCCCGGCCGATCACGCGGCTGCAATAGAGGGTATTTTTATTGGCACTGGGATCCAGCGGAATACCAACTACTTTCTCCGGTCGCGGCGGGATGATCATATTGATCAGGCCGTTGTCGGCGCAGAAAATATACTGGCCGTTATGCCGCGCCAGGAGCAGGTGCTCCGGCTTTTGCTCGAATAGATTGACCAGGATCACATGATAGGTCTTTGCCGGGAACTGGAGAATGGCATTGCGGCAGATATAGGCGGCCTGGGGGTAATTGAAAGGCGCCACTTCATGAGAGATGTCGATGAGCTGAAAATCCGGGCTGATCTGCAGAAGCTGACCCTTGACTGCTCCGGCGATATAATCCCGCAGGCCGAAGTCAGACGTAAGGGTGATGATCGCCATGTATCAGTTCAGTTTTTTTGCTATTTGGTCAGCTCTCCGTGTTTGAAATAGAACCGGTGCACCAGCCTGTCGGTAAGAGAGGGAAAGAGCTTATTCAGGAACACCGTCAGCTTGCCGGTGAAGGTCAGCACCAGTTCCCTTTTCCTTTTGGCGATGGCGCGCAGAATATAACGGGCGCAATCGTCTGCGCTCATGAGTTTTGACTCCTCCATCGGGCTCTCGCCCTGCGCCTGTCCGTGACTGTCCAGCGCCGCATTGCGGATATTGGAACTGGTGAACCCGGGCGACACCCACATCACGTGCACGCCGGTCTTCAGCAGCTCGGTCCTCAGCGATTCCAGCCAGCCCTGCAGAGCAAACTTGGAAGCGGAATAACCGCTCCGGCCCGGCAGGCCGCGATAGCCGGCGGTGGACGAAATGCCGACCACCGTGCCACGCTGCTTGATGATATAAGGCAATGCATACTTGGTGCAATACACGGCGCCCATGAAATTCACGTCCATCAGCCGGCGGATCACATCGGTATCGGCATCGTCGAACAGCGAGCGCATGCTGATGCCCGCGTTGTTGATCAGGATATCGATCGAGCCAAAAGTATCGATGGTCGATTTGATGAACCGGCGGCATTCCTCCTCATGGCTCACATCGCAGACCTGGGTGTGGAGCATCACCTGGGAATATTCGAGCTGAAGCGCGTAAAGCTTGTCATAATGCCGGCTGCAGGTGGCTACGCGGGCGCCGGAACGGATCAGGGCATCGATCAGCGCGCGGCCGATGCCATCCGTTCCACCCGTCACGATCACCACTTTATTGCTGAAAAAGGACATAGCGGAATTTGTATGCGCAAAAGTAGCGTAAGATTTTCTGATTCAATTTCATAAATTGAAACCTCATCGTTAATGCACCTTCTGTAATAGCACAAATGCATACCATGAAAAAAACGATTTTGGTGTTCCTGCTGCTCTGCGTTTCCATCACCGGCCTGTTCGCGCAGAAAACGGTCGGACCTTTACCTTCCCGGCCGCAACAGCAATGGCAGCGCAACAATTTCTATCTCTTCATGCACTTCGGACCGAACACCTTCACCGACCTCGAATGGGGTAAGGGCTCCGAAAAAGAGGCCGTGTTCAACCCCACGGCCCTCGACTGCCGCCAGTGGTGCCGCATTGCCAAGGCCGCCGGCGCCAGCGGCATCATCATTACAGCCAAGCATCACGACGGCTTCTGCCTCTGGCCCAGCGCCTATTCCAGCCATACCGTGGCGCAGAGCAGCTGGCGGAATGGCAAAGGCGATGTATTGCGGGAACTGGCCGACGCCTGCAGGGAGACAGGACTTGCTTTCGGTGTTTATCTCTCTCCCTGGGACCGCAACCATCCGGCTTATGGCACTCCGGCCTACAACGACGTCTTTGTGAATATGATGAAGGAAGTGGTGAAACGCTATGGGCCTTTTTTTGAATTCTGGTGGGACGGCGCCAATGGGGAAGGACCTAACGGTAAGAAACAGGTGTATGACTGGCATCGCTTTGAAGCCACCATGCGCAGGATCGCGCCCAATACCATTCTCTTCAGCGATATCGGGCCCGACGCCCGCTGGGTGGGCAATGAAAAAGGAGTAGCAGGCGCCACGAACTGGAACCTGCTCGATACGGCGGGCTTTACTCGTGGCGCCGGCGCGCCGCCGACCGATACGCTGAATCGGGGCAATGTGAACGGCGCCAACTGGATCCCGGCGGAATGCGATGTGAGCATCAGGCCAGGATGGTTCTATCATGCCAATGAAGACTCGCTGGTCAAATCGCCGGAAGCGCTGTTCGATCTTTACCTGAAGTCCGTCGGCCGCGGCGCCAACCTGCTGCTCAACGTGCCACCCGACCGGGAGGGACTGATCTCGCCTTACGATTCGGCGGCCCTGGTAGAATTTGCTAAACTGCGCGAGCAGAGCTTCGGTTCATCCCTGCTCTCAAATGAAGCCGCCACGCTTTGGGTGGGTGATAAAAAGGCTGATGAGTTCTGGTCAACCAATCCTTATGAGGCCAAGGTAATCGGTGCGGGAAAGAATCATGAACTGCCCATCGATATCCGGCTGTTGAAAAAGCAATTCGTCAATGCGATCTGGTTGGACGAAATGACCGGGCTGGGACAGCGGGTCAAATCCTTTACTATTGAGCTCATGAGCGGCGATCAGGTATTGAAGAAGATCGAGGGCACGACCATCGGCCACCAGCGCATACTGAGCTTTCCTGAGCAGGAGATCGACCGGATTCGCATACGCATCACCGATGCCAAAGGAGAACCGATCCTTTCAAAGATCGAAGCTTACCATATCGATAACCGTTTGGTAGAACAATAAACGTCATGAACAGGGATTCCGGTTTGGCAATGCTGACAGAAAACAGGCAATGGGACCTGATCATTGTGGGTGGCGGCGCCACAGGGCTCGGCATTGCCGTCGATGCCGCCTCGCGCGGCATCAGCACCCTGCTGCTTGAGCAATCGGATTTTGCCAAGGGCACTTCGAG
>DASZRP010000175.1:0-11670 GCA_035548895.1 Puia sp.
GGTTATGAATGGTATACGATTAATAATCCGATTGCCAGGTTGTGGGTCAGGTATATGCCAGTGCCCGAGCACACCTATTTTTCATTCGTTTTGCCTGCCGTAGCTGGTTTCACCTTGGCCTTGTGCTGGCCGATTAAGCAAAAAGGTGTCGACGATGAAGGCGAATATATGTTTAAACACATTCTTCGTATTAGAGCTATTCTGGAAAGCAGGCCCCAAACCGGCACTCAGATTTTATTTGTGGGACTGATTGCCGCATCGATTACTCCTTTATTGCCGGAGAGCCTTCAATTTGTTGGAAGCCTTCTTTCCTGGAGCGCTTTTTCTGGGGTTCTGTATATTTATTTTACACCCAGGTTTAAATACCGGTGGCTTATTTTAACCGCTTTCATTTGTCTAATTCTCGAACAGGCTGTACGTCAGGGTATGTTTACTATTGTCGCCTATATGGGGATCACTATTTTCTCCTTCCTTTTCTTGAAAAGGAAAGCCGCTTTGTGGAAAAAGTTGGGTGCGTTCATATTATCTGGTTTTTTAGTTATTTTGATTCAGTCCGTAAAAAGTGATTATAGGCAACTTACCTGGTATCAAAATTATTCGGGTAATAAAACTGTCTTGTTTACCGATTTGCTATCCGATAAGTTGAATAACGGTTTTTCCCTGTTTAATGAAGAATCTTTTTTCCCTTTGTATTACAGGGCTAATCAGGGGTTTAATATCGGCCTGGTCATGCGCAGGATTCCGGCCATACAGGATTTTGACAATGGAAAGAAACTGGCTGTTGATGTTGCCGCATCTATTGTGCCCAGGTTTTTTTGGCCTGATAAGCCGAAAGCAGGTGGGAAATATAATATGAAATATTTTACAGGAGCGACGATTATCGGGTTTTCTACCGATGTAGGCCCGGTCGGAGAGGCTTATGGTAGCTTTGGAGTAAGTATTGGTATTATCTATATGTTCTTTTTGGGCCTTTTCATTCGTTGGGTTTATTTGCAGGTGTTTAAGATCAGTCGTAAGATACCATTGCTTATTTTGTGGATACCTGTTCTTTTTTACCAGGTTACTTATTCCTCGGAAAACGATTCACTGGCTATTCTTAATTCTCTGACTAAATCCGCTTTTCTCATACTGATATTATATAAAGTCTTTCCTGCTTTGTTTGGAAAAGAGACACAGTTCAGGAGGATAAAACAGCCGGTTCAGTCATTATAAAATTTAACTTTTGCCAACTGCATTTATTACAGGAGTCACAGGCCAGGATGGAGCATATCTCAGCCGGTTGTTATTAGCCAAAGGCTACAGAGTAGTCGGATTGGTTCGATCCAGTTATGGTCAAAACCTTTACCGGCTTAAACATTTAGGTATTCTGGAACACGTGGAACTGGTTGAATGCGACCTTAAAGATCTATCGCAGGTCATTAAGGTAATAAAGGAATATAGCCCTGATGAAATTTATAATCTGGCTGCGCAAAGTTCGGTCGCGCTATCTTTTCAACAGCCGATTGGCACACTGGATTTTAATATTAATTCGGTAACTAATTTACTGGAGGCAATCAGGCTATTAAATAAACAAACAAAATTTTATCAGGCATCGACCAGCGAAATGTTCGGCAAAGTAGAAGAGCTTCCGATAACAGAAAACACACACGTACATCCTTTAAGTCCTTATGCCATCTCAAAAATTGCCGGACACCACATTTGCATTAATTACCGCGAATCCTACGGAATTTTTGCCAGTTCTGGTATTCTCTTTAATCATGAATCTTATTTGAGGGGGGATAATTTTTTTATTAAAAAATTATTGAGGGGAGCGTTGGATATACAACATGGTAAGCGGCAAAACCTTGAATTCGGGAATCTCGAGATAAAAAGGGATTTTGGCTATTCAGAAAAATATGTAGAAGCCATGTGGAAAATGTTACAGTACAATGAAGGAGATGACTTCGTTATCTGTTCGGGCAAATCGCTTTTTCTTCGGGACGTTGTAGAGCATGTATTCAAACGTTGCGGAATACCCCTGGATAGGATAATCATTAATAAATCCCTGTTCAGACCAACTGAGATCAAGGACATATATGGATCAAATCTGAAGGCGAAGGAGTTATTGAACTGGAATTACGATTTGGATTTTTTTGACGTCCTGGATAAAATCCTGGAGGAAGAAGCCTCGAATTATGAGAAAGGGCAATATGGCAAAAATTGAGGTAAGTTTTTTTCAGAGGAAGCCGAGATCTGTAGGAAATTATAGCGTAGAGTTTATTTTTAAAGACGTACGTGAACGATTAACAGACGAAGTAAAAGGGCAAGAAATATATTCCCGTTATGAGAGCTCTGGCTTATTCAAACGAATCTATAATTGCCTTGAGGTAATTGGAAAGCAGGGTCAGGTAAATCATGTAACTGGAGATATTAATTATATCGGGTTATTTCTGCGCAGGCGAAAAACGATCCAAACCATTCTCGACTGTGTACATCTTTCTTCTTCGAAAGGAATCCGGCATGCTATTTTGAGATTGTTCTGGGTAACAATTCCTGTACATCGGGCGCGGTTTGTAACAGCCATTTCGGAATCGACCAAGCATGAAATTCTTAAATATGTAAAATGTAATCCGGATAAAATAAAAGTAATCCCGGTTGCTATATCGGATAAGTTTGTTCAAAAAAAGAAATCGTTTAACAGGGAAAACCCTCGACTGCTTCAAATAGGAACTGCTCCAAATAAAAATATTCAACGTCTTGCCGAAGCACTTCAGGGAATTCCTTGTATACTGGATATCGTTGGTAAGCAAGATAGAGAACTGGAAGAATTACTAAAAAAAAGAGGCATTCGTTATCAATACAGTTCGGGACTTTCAGATGATGAAATAATTGAAAAATATGAACAAGCCGATATTGTTACCCTGGTGTCGACTTATGAAGGCTTCGGAATGCCGATTTTGGAAGCTCAGGCCGTTGGCCGTCCAGTGATTACCAGTAATATATACTCCATGCCAGAGGTGGCCGGCGATGCGGCTTGTCTGGTAGATCCTTTCGATATACAATCGATTAGAGCAGGTATCATGAAAATAATTGATAAGGCTGATTATAGAGAAAATCTTGTGCGAAAAGGATATGAAAATGTAAAGCGGTTCGACCCTCGGGCTATTGCTTTACAATATTTGAAGCTGTATGGGGAGATAATAGAAAAATAGAATAGTTATTAATGTGTGGCCTAGCCGGCATATTCAATAAACAAACACCCGTTTCCGAGGAGCAGATCCGCCGGATGACCAATGCGATGTCGCATCGCGGGCCGGATGCGGAAGGGATTTTCACCGATGGGTCGCTGGCACTGGGCCATCGACGCCTGTCCATCATCGATCTATCGGAGGCGTCCAACCAACCATTACAGGACGCGTCAGGCAGATACCAGATCATTTTCAACGGCGAGATATATAATTACGCTGCGGTCAAACAAAGCTTGCCCGACTATCCTTTCCGAACTAACGGCGACGGGGAAGTGATCCTGGCAGCTTACATAAAATGGGGCGCTAAATGTTTGGACCCGCTGCGTGGCATGTACACGTTTGCCATTTGGGACGCTCAGGAACGGGAATTATTTATTGCCCGCGACCGCCTGGGCGTAAAGCCGCTTTATTATTTCCACAACGAAGAACAGTTTGTCTTTGCCTCCGAAGCCCGCGCCATCTTGGCCTTAGAGAATATACCCAGAAGAATTGATGAAACCGCCATGCTCGAATATTTCCGTTACCAGTCAGTCGGCTTCCCTTTTTCCCCGATACAGGGCATCCGCCAGATGGAGGCGGGTACCTGGATGAAGATCAAAGACAATCGCATCCAATCGGAAAAGTATTGGGACCCGGTTCAACGGCACTACGACTTTGATTTTACGACGAAGAAAGATGTGGAACAGAAAGTCCGCGAGCTGATGCTGCAGTCGGTTCAACGACGGCTGGTGAGCGACGTTCCCGTGGCCGCCTTCCTCTCGGGCGGTATCGATTCAAGTGCAGTGGTCGGATTAATGGCGGAAGCAGGAGATGCTTCGCCCAACACGTTTAATATTTCTTTCGACGAGTCGGACTATGATGAGTCGAAATATGCAGATATCGTTGCGAAAAAATTCAATACCCGTCATACCTGCATCCGGATGAAACCAGAAGTGATGCTGGAAGAACTGACGAATGCCCTCGATGCTATGGATACGCCCAGCGGCGACGGCATCAATACCTATGTCGTTTCAAAAGCTATTCACAATGAAGGCATCCGCGTCGCCCTCTCCGGTGTGGGCGGCGATGAGCTCTTTGTCGGCTATCCCATTTTCGACAACTACATTAAACTGCAGCAAAAGCGCTGGCTCTGGTCCGCGCCGGCTGTTCTGCGTAATACGTTTTCGGGCTTGTTGGGCAGTGGTGGAAAGAAGGAGCGCATGAAGCAGTTGCTGGCACAGCCTTCGCCCGATATTGCTTATAGCTACCCGATACTCCGGCAATTGCTTTCGCCTAAAGAGTTGAGAGAACTGCTGTCACTGCAAGGGGAACAAGGTGCAATAACTTTCAAATGCCAGTTGCTGCAGAAACAGGACGCTCTTTCAAAGCTGCCTTATTTTTCGCAGGTCACTGCAGCCGAATACCTGGGCTACACACAGCAGACTCTCTTAAAGGATACGGACCAGATGAGCATGGCGCATTCCCTGGAGATCCGGGAACCTTTCTTCGACCAGGACCTGGTGGAGTTCGTGATGACCATTCCGGATCATTTTAAGGTGCCGGTATATCCCAAGAGCCTGCTGGTGGAATCACTAAAACCTTTGCTGCCCGACGAGATTGTGCATCGGAAAAAGCAGGGCTTTCTTTTTCCCTGGAAGGAATGGATGAAAAAAGAATTACAGAGCTTCTGTAACCAGCACATAAATCGCATCTCGGAAAGAAACTTCATTGAGGGCGATGCGCTAACGCAAAACTGGAAGCAATTCCTTGACGGGGACCCGGATATCCGCTGGCAGCATATCTGGCTCTTTGTGGTGCTGGAGTACTGGATGGAAAAGAACGGCGTGGAATGACAGATAGCAGGAAGTCCATCCTCATCTTCACCGACTGGTATGAACCGGGTTATAAGGCAGGAGGGCCTATTCAGTCGGTCCGCAATTTTGTTTCGGCAATGCATGAATTGTACCGGATCTTTATTCTCACTTCCGATCGCGATCTGGGTGCTGCCGAACCCTATCCCGGCATTCCGGCAAACGAATGGATACCGCGTGAACCGGGGATTGAAGTTTATTATGCGACAACGGCAACGCTGAACCTCAATCGGATTCGGGAATTGATCCAATCCAAACAACCCGATTTTATTTATCTGAACAGCCTTTATTCATACCGGTTTACGATCCTTCCCCTCCGCCTGCTCTTGCAGAAAAAAGAAATACTGTCATCTGTCATCCCGCCTTCGCCCTCGACCGCCAAAGCTTTAACGACAGCGGTGGGGCTGCGGCGGGCGAAGCCGTCCACCGTTAACCCTAATCTGTCATCTGTCATCCATCATCCGTCATCTATTATCCTCTCCCCCCGCGGCATGCTGCGTGAAAGCGCGGTGAACCACAAAGGATTTAAAAAGAAATTATTCATTGCCGCGCTCCGGTTCCTGCGTATTCCCGAGCGGCTGGATTTCCACGCAACGGACGAACAGGAAGTAAAAGATATCCGGCATCATTTTCCCAGGGCGAGGCGCGTAGAGTTGATCCCGAATTTCTCAGCGCCGCTGCCGGCATCTGTTCTACGAATAACGAAACAGTCCGGTGAACTGCGCTGCTTGTATATTTCGCGGATCATGCCGATCAAGAATATCGGGTTCTTTCTGCAGGTATTGGCAGCGCTGCCTGCTTCCGCGCAATTGAGTTTTGATATATACGGAGATATTGAAGATGAAAAGTATTGGCAGCAGGCGCGGAGATCCATTGCCCTGTTGCCTGCCGGGGTAAAGGTTCAATATCACGGTTCACTGCCGCATGAGCAGGTGGTTTCCACGATCGCAAAGCATCACCTTTTCGTTCTGCCCACGCTGGGCGAGAACTTCGGTCATGCCATCTTTGAATCTTTTGCAGCAGGTCGTCCCGTGCTGATCAGCGACCGCACGCCCTGGCTCAACCTGCAGGATCAGCAGTTGGGCTGGGACCTTCCCCTCGACAACCCCGAAGCCTGGCAGGCGGCATTGCAGGAAGCGATGGCGGCCGATCAGGAGACCTTCGACCGGTGGACGGTTAGCTGTCGGCGGTTTGCGGAGGGGAAACAGAACAAGGCCGCGTTGATAGAAGCTTACACCAATCTATTTAACTGAATTATGTACATACTGGGCATTAATGCGTACCATGCGGATTCTTCAGCAGCCATTTTCAAAGACGGACTGCTGATCGCCGCAACTGAAGAGGAACGATTCCGGAGAGTGAAACACTGGGCCGGCTTTCCTTCCATGGCCGTAGAGTTTTGTTTGAAGGAAGCGGGCATCACCTTGCAGGAAGTGGATCATGTGGCTATCGGCCGCGACCCCCGCGCCAAGCTGGGAAAGAAATTCCTTTACCTGCTGAAGAACCCCGGCGGAGGCTTCAATGCCGTGAAAGACCGGCTCGCAAACGCGAAGAAAGTAGCGAGCCTCGAAGAAGAGCTCAAGAAGCTCGACCCTTCGATCGACGAGAAAGCATTCAGGTCGCGCATACACCAGGTGGAACATCACCGCAGTCATCTTGCTTCAGCGTTCTTCGCTTCGCCCTTTGAGGAAGCGGCTATTCTGTCCATCGATGGTTCCGGCGATTTCACCACCACCATGCTGGCCACCGGCAAGGGCAATAAGATCGCCGTGCTCGACTCGATCGATTTCCCGCACAGCGTGGGCCTGTTCTATACCGCGTTCACCCAATTGCTTGGCTTTCCGCATTACGGCGATGAGTACAAAGTGATGGGGCTGGCGCCCTATGGCGAACCGAAGTATGTGGAGAAATTGAAAGAGGTATTGCTGTTCGAACCCAGCGGGCTCTTCCGGCTCAACCTCAAATATTTCCGTTCGGGCAAAAGCGGCATCATTTCTTACGGCGATGATCATGTGCCGGTGGTAGCGGCGCTCTACTCCGACGCGCTGATAGAAAAGTTCGGTGAGCCAAGAAAGAAAGACGAACCGCTCACGCAGTATCATAAAGATCTTGGCGCTTCGGTTCAGCGGATCACAGAGCTTCTGATATTCCACATTCTCGACGCGCTTCAAAAGAGAACGAGCCTGAAGAAAGTTTGTATCGCCGGCGGCGTGGCGCAGAATTCGGTGGCCAATGGCAAACTCACGAGGAGCACGGCCTTCGAAGAAATCTATATTCCGTCTGCAGGACATGATGCGGGCATCTCGATGGGCGCCGCGCTCTATGTGTACAACCAGCTATTGGATCAGCCGAGGCAGCCGGCGGTATGGTCTGCTTTCACCGGGAGCCGGTTCAGCAATGAAGAGATAGAGCAATACCTGCAGTCGCGCCAGATCAGTTACACGCGTTATGCGGAAGACGAGCTCTACGACATCGTGGTGGATCAGCTCGTCAATGCCGGCGTAGTCGGATGGTTCAACGGTCGCGCGGAATTCGGTCCCCGGGCATTGGGCGCCCGTTCTATTATTGCCGATCCGCGGAGAGCGGATGCGAAGGACCTGCTCAATGCCAAGATCAAAAGAAGGGAAAGCTTTCGTCCCTTCGCGCCTTCCATATTAAAAGAATTCATTCCCGAATATTTTGAAGTGACGGACAATGTGCCCTTCATGGAAAAGGTATTTCCCATCCGGCGGGAGAAACATGCCCTGCTGCCGGCGGTGACGCATGTGGACGGTACGGGCCGGCTGCAGTCGGTCGACAAAGAGATCACGCCCCGCTACTACCGGCTCATCGATACCTTCCGGCAGAAAACAGGTATTCCCGTATTGCTGAACACATCCTTCAACGAGAACGAGCCGATCGTGAATTCGCCGGAGCACGCGCTGGAATGTTTTTTAAGGACCAATATGGATATGCTCGTGCTGGAAAACTGCGTGGTCAGAAGATAAACCCCGATGTCGATCAACGTCTCCATCATCACGGCGACCTACAACAGCGCTGCCACCATTCGCGATACCATGCGGTCGGTGAGCGAGCAGGACTATCCCTTTATCGAACATATTATCGTCGATGGATACTCGCAGGATGGCACCCTCGATATAGTCAACAGCTTCTCGCATACTGCCCTGGTGCTTTGCGAAAAGGACGAAGGCATTTACGACGCGCTGAATAAAGGCATTAAGGCCGCTCGGGGCGATGTGATCGGCATGCTGCATTCCGACGATTTTTATACGCATCCCGGCGTAATAGCCAAAGTGGTTGAAGCGTTTCAGGATGAATCCGTACAGGCCTGTTATGCCGACCTGCAATACGTGCAGGCGCAGCACCCGGAGAAGATTACGCGCACCTGGAAGTCCGGCCATTTTCAACCACGGTCCTTTTATTGGGGCTGGATGCCGCCGCATCCCACCTTCTTTGTGCGCCGGGCGGTGTACGACCAGGTTGGCCTGTTCAATACCAACATGAGAACGGCGGCCGACTACGAGATGATGCTGCGCGTTCTGCTGAAGCATCACCTGGCGGCTCACTATATTCCTGAAGTGCTGGTGAAAATGCGTGCCGGCGGGGCAAGCAATGCTTCGGTGAAAAACCGGATCCGCGCCAACCGGGAAGACCGGGAAGCGTGGAAGCTCAACGGTTTGAAACCCTGGTTTTTTACTCTATATTTGAAGCCGCTTCGGAAAATCAATCAGTTCATTCTCAAATAATTCTATGGCAAAAGTCGCATTGATCACGGGTGTTACGGGACAGGACGGCGCTTACCTGAGCGAGCTGCTGCTCGATAAGGGTTACGAGGTGCATGGCATTAAAAGAAGAAGTTCTTTGTTCAATACCGAACGGATCGATCACCTGTACCAGGACCAGCACGAGAAGCACGTGCATTTTCGTTTGCACTACGGCGACCTGACCGACAGCGCCAACCTGATCCGCATCGTGCAGGAAGTGCAACCCGACGAGATATACAACCTCGGCGCGATGAGCCATGTGCACGTCAGCTTCGAAACGCCGGAATATACCGGCAATGCCGACGGCATCGGCACCCTGCGTCTGCTGGAAGCGATCCGCCTGCTGGGCCTCACCAAAAAGACGCGTTTCTACCAGGCCTCCACTTCCGAGCTTTATGGTCTGGTGCAGGCCATCCCGCAATCGGAGACCACGCCTTTCTATCCACGTTCTCCTTATGCGGTGGCCAAACTTTACGGTTACTGGATCACGGTGAACTACCGCGAAGCTTATAATATGTTCGCGACGAACGGCATTCTCTTCAACCATGAATCGCCTTTGCGCGGAGAGACCTTTGTTACCCGCAAGATCACGAGGGCGGCGGCCCGTATCGGCATGGGCCTGCAGGACAAACTCTACCTGGGTAACCTGGATGCCCGTCGCGACTGGGGTCATGCAAAAGACTATGTCGAAGCCATGTGGCTGATCCTGCAGCAGGACAAGCCGGAAGATTTTGTGATCGCCACCGGCGTCACCACTACGGTGCGCGATTTCGTGAAGATGGCCTTCGCGGAGATCGGCATCGAGCTGGAATTTAAAGGAAAGGATGACAAAGAACACGCAGAAGTGGTGTCCTGCAGCAATCCCGATTTCCAGGTGGAAACGGGAAAGAAAATTGTTTCTGTTGACCCGAAATATTATCGTCCCACGGAAGTGGACCTGCTCATCGGCGATCCCTCCAAAGCGAAGAAGAAACTTGGCTGGGAGCCGAAATACGATCTGCCTGCTTTGGTGAAGGAAATGATGCACGCCGACGTGGAGCTGTTCCGCCGGGAGAAGGTCCTGAAGGAAAGCGGGTTTGTGGTGAGGAATCAGTTTGAATGAATAGATGATAGATGACGAATTAGATGATAGATGATAGATGACAGTTGGCAGATGACAGACTTTAGATGTACTATTTCCTACTATCATCTATCATCTATCATCTGTCATCTGTCATCTTGAACAAGGGACCAAATGAACAAGCAAGATAAAATCTACATCGCCGGCCATAAGGGCATGGTCGGTTCAGCCATAAAAAGAAAGCTGGAGAAAGAGGGATTTGACCGGCTGGTGTACCGCAGTTCTTCCGGGCTCGACCTCCGCGATTCCGTAGCCGTGCATGCTTTTTTTGAAGAGGAAAAGCCGGATTACGTATTCCTGGCTGCTGCCAAAGTGGGTGGCATCCTGGCCAACAATACCTACCGGGCGGAGTTTCTCTACGATAACCTGATGATCCAGAACAACGTGATCCACGCCGCCTGGAAAAACGGCGTGAAGAAGCTGATGTTCCTCGGTTCATCCTGTATCTATCCCCGCCTGGCGCCCCAGCCGCTGAAAGAAGAATACCTGCTGACCGGCACCCTGGAGCATACCAACGAGCCCTATGCCATCGCCAAGATCGCGGGTATCAAGCTCTGCGATGCTTTTCGCGACCAGTACGGATGCAATTTTATTTCGGCCATGCCGACCAATCTCTATGGCCCGAATGACAATTACAACCTGAATAATTCCCATGTGCTGCCGGCCCTGATCCGGAAATTTCATGACGCGAAGCAGAACGGCGATCCCTATGTTACCATCTGGGGCACGGGTGAACCGAAGCGCGAATTTCTGCATGTTGACGATATGGCCGACGCCTGTTTCTTCCTGATGCAGCGTTATAACGAGCCCGGGCTGGTGAATGTGGGTACGGGTACTGACCTGAGTATCATGGAGCTGGCCGAGCTGATCCAGGGTATTACGGGCTATACCGGCAGTATCCGGCGCGACCTGTCCAAGCCCGACGGCACCCCGCGCAAGCTGATGGATGTGTCCAAACTGACTTCCATGGGCTGGAAAGCCAGGATATCGCTGGAAGAGGGGATTGGCGAGGTTTATAAGGCGTATGGAGATAAGATGACAGTTGATAAATTAGATGACAGATGACAGTTGACGGATGACAGACTTATAGAGGGCCATCTCTCCTGTCATCTATCATCTGTCATCAGTCATCTACCTTCGCGATATGTTCAAACTCTTCCGAAATAAAAGCTCCTCTCCCGTCGATCTTTCCGGTCTGGTGGCCGATATGCATTCCCACCTCGTCCCGGGCATTGACGACGGCGCGCCGGATGCGGAGGCAGCCCTGGATATGATCCGCTCCATGTATGAGCTGGGTTACCGGAAGCTGATCACCACCCCGCACGTGCAGTGGGAGCTCTATAAGAATACCACAGATATCATCAACCGGGGAGCTGAACAGATGCGGGGATTCCTGGCCGACACCGAAATGCAGATCGAATTTCGGGCCGCGGCGGAGTATTATCTCGATGAGCATGTGGACGAGAAGCTGGAAAAGGATGAACCGCTGCTGACGATCAAGAATAACCTGGTGCTGGTGGAGTTTTCCTTTATCCGGCAGCCCATCGATCTGCGGGATAAGTTGTTCCAATTGCAAATCAAGGGTTATCAACCCATTATCGCCCACCCGGAGAGATATCTCTATTTTGGCGCGAACAAAGAAATGTACGATGAGTTCTTCAATATGGGCTGTGTTTTACAGCTCAACCTCCTTTCCCTCTGCGGCTATT
>DASZRP010000176.1:0-9631 GCA_035548895.1 Puia sp.
AACCTGATCCCGCTGCGGGAGAAGCGGATCACGGCGGAGGTCTGCGTTCACCACCTCCATTTTACGGCTAACGATTATGCGCGGCTGGGCAACCTGATCAAATGCAATCCGGCCATCAAAGCGCCCCTCAATCGGGAAGCCCTGTGGAAAGCCCTGCTCGACGACCGGCTGGACCTGATCGCCACAGACCATGCGCCCCATACTTTAGCCGAAAAAGGCTATCACCGGAATGCCTCGGGCCATCTCGAAGCACTGCCCGGAGCGGAAGGCAGCTATCTTCATGCGCATGCCGGCCTGCCCCTGGTCCAACACTCCCTCTTATTGATGCTATATTATGCAAAACAGGGCCGCATTTCAATCGAGCGGGTAGTCGAAAAGATGAGCCATGCCGTGGCCACCTGCTTCCAGATCCGGGAACGCGGGTTTATCCGGGAAGGCTATTATGCCGACCTTGTACTGGTAGATCTCCGCGGAACTTCGGTTGTGGATCCGGGTAATACCTGGTATAAATGCGGCTGGAGTCCTTTAGAGGGTATGGAATTCCCGACTGCCATTGTACAGACTTTTGTCAACGGCCATCCGGTTTATGGAAAAACAGGCTTCGATGAATCTCAAATGGGAAAAAGGCTGTCTTTCCAACGCGACTGACGGTTTATGCTTCAACCATGCAGATAGACCAAACGACTTATAACGACCTGGCCGTTTTTCATCAGGCAGATGAATTTTCCCTCTTTACCAAACTGGACCTGACCCGGACTATCAACGGCCGCGCCCAGCTTTTTCAACTGTTCAGCCAGCCTTTCAGTACGACAGACAAGATCCGCGAAACGCAGCAGATCATCGACATCATCCGGCGGAACGAAGCGGCCTGGGGAACTTCCATCACCAATGGCACTATTATGGTGATGGAACGTTTTTACGATACGGCCATCGACAGCATCCCGCCTGGCTACGATATTTTTAATGCCGGCTTCTATAAGCTCTTCCACGGCCCCGACTATTCGCTGGTTCGCTATTCCATCGGCCATTTCGCCGATTTCATCCGCGGCATGCAATCGATCGCCGCGCTGGACAAACAGGAGAATTGCCCGCCCTTGCTCTCCGGACTGCTGCAGCGCATCAGCCGGTTGCTGGACCAGGATATCCTGCTGTCGCTCGCCGAAAAAAGACCGGGCAAAAAACTGACCCCTTCCGAAGTGGTACGTTATGGTTATTTTATTAAGAACCGTTTTAGAAATTCCGCGCATGACCTGATCGCCATTTATGCAAGGCTCGACGCCTGGTATTCGATGGCCATGGCCTGCAAACAGTTTGGGCTGGTGATGCCTGAATTTGTTGAAGAACCGGGGCCTTATATCGATGCCCGCGGTTTCTACCACCTGTTGCTCGGTCAGCCCGTGGCTTACGATCTGCGCATGGACCCGGAAAGCAATTTTCTCTTTCTCACCGGAGCCAATATGGCCGGTAAAAGTACTTTTATCAAATCGGTGGGTTGCACGCTCTTCCTGGCGCATCTCGGTATGGGCGTTCCCGCGAAAAGCATGCGCCTGAGTTTGTTCGACGGCATACTCAGCAATATCAACGTAGTGGACGATATCGTGAAGGGGGAAAGTTATTTCTACAACGAGGTTCAACGCATCAAGAATACCATTATCCTGATCAACGACCGGAAGAAATGGCTGGTGCTCATCGATGAGCTCTTCAAAGGGACCAATGTGGAAGACGCGATGAAATGCTCAGCCACGGTGATCAAAGGCCTGGTGCGTATCCGGACCTCGCTCTTTGTGCTGTCCACTCACCTGTACGAGATCGGCGAAGGGTTGAAAACCTATTCCAATATCATCTTCAAATACTTCGAAACGGAGGTCCGGGATGAACAGCTCGTGTTCAACTACCAGCTCCGCGAGGGCATCAGCAACGACCGGCTCGGATACCTCATCCTGAAAAAAGAAGGGGTAGTCGACCTGCTGGAAAGAACCTGAAGGCAGACCTCCTTTGTCTCCACGCTGAAATAAGGCCGGTTCACTCGAAAACCCGGTTCCGGTAAGCCGTGGACGCCGCTGCAAATGACCAATCTGTTAAAAACCGGTCTTTTGGCCGGTTTATTTTGACAATACCGGATACTCTATTATTTTTGTAGGAATACATGAACAAGCCCGTTTATTTAATATCGTCCCCGGTTTATTGTTCCATGCGATGTTGCGTTCGTCCCTGATCCGGCCCGCCTTACTGTTCCCATTATACAATTCATCTGGTTCCTTGTTTTCATTCATCATTTAAATTCATTTTGCCATGAGCTCTACACTTCAGTTCGAAACATTGCAATTGCATGCCGGCCAGCAGCCCGACCCGACAACCAAATCGCGGGCCGTGCCGATCTACCAAACTACTTCCTTTGTGTTCAACAACTCGGAACATGCTGCCAACCTGTTTGGCCTTCGTGAATTCGGGAATATCTATACCCGCATCATGAACCCGACGACCGACGTTTTTGAACAGCGCATTGCAGCGCTGGAAGGCGGTGTGGCTGCGGTGGCAACCAGTTCCGGGCAGGCTGCGCAGTTTCTCGCGCTCACCAATATCCTGAACAGCGGCGATAATTTCGTGACCTCTTCTTATCTATATGGCGGTACTTACAACCAGTTCAAGGTCTCTTTAAAAAAGCTCGGCATCGAAGCGCGCTTTGCCAATGCGGACGATCCGGAAAGCTTCGTGCCGCATATCGATAAAAATACCAAGGCGATCTATCTCGAAACGATCGGAAATCCCAGGCTTAATATTGCTGACTTTGAAAAATTCGCAGCGTTAGCCAAAGAATATGACCTGCCCCTGATTGTCGACAACACCTTTGGCGCGGGCGGATATCTCTTCCGTCCTTTCGAACACGGCGCTAATGTAGTGGTAGAATCAACCACCAAATGGATCGGCGGCCACGGTACGGTGATCGGCGGCGTGGTGGTTGACGGCGGAAATTACAACTGGGGCAACGGAAAATTCCCGGCCTTCACAGAACCTTCGGAAGGTTATCACGGCCTGAAATTCTGGGAAGTATTCGGCGAAGGCAACCCCCTCGGTCTGCCCAATATCGCTTTTGCCATCCGCGCCCGCGTGGAAGGATTGCGCGACTACGGCACTTCGCAAGGACCATTTAATTCCTTCCTCCTGCTGCAGGGCGTGGAAACCTTATCCCTGCGCGTTCAACGGCATGCCGACAATGCGCTGGCTTTGGCCAAATGGCTCGAAGCGCACCCGCTCGTGGAATTTGTAGAATATCCCGGCCTCGCATCGAGCCCTTACCACTCCCTCGCAAAGAAATATTTCCCCCGGGGCGCCGGCGCTGTGCTCAACTTCGGGCTGAAAGGAGGAAAGGAAAACGCAAGCAAATTCATCGATAACCTGAAGCTGGCAAGCCACTTAGCCAACCTCGGCGACGCGAAGACCTTAGTGATCCATCCCGCTTCCACCACGCACGAACAGTTGAGTGAAGACGAGCAGATAGCCGCCGGTGTGAAGCCGAACCAGGTACGCATCAGCGTGGGCATCGAACACATCAGCGATATCGAGGCCGACTTTGAGCAGTCGTTCGATAAAGTCTTTGCAAAGGAATCCGTCACCGCATAAACCTGAACCGATTGACGCCGACTATTTTTTCTTACCAAGAGCCTTTTTCATTAGAGTCCGGCATTAAACTGCCGGGCTTTCATTTAGCTTATCATGTCCACGGAAAATTGAACGCAGACCGGTCCAATGTGGTCTGGATATTTCACGCGCTGACCGCAAACAGCAATCCGCTTGACTGGTGGCCGGGACTAACGGGGACGGGCAACCTGTTCGATCCGGAGAAATATTTTTTGGTTTGCGTCAATATGCCGGGAAGCTGCTATGGCAGCATCGGTCCGTTAGAGCCAAATCCGCTTACGGGTGAACCGTATTATCACGACTTTCCCTTTTTCACTACCCGCGATATGGTTCGCGCCTATAAGCCTTTGCGCGAACACTTAGGGATCGATAAGATCAAGATCGGCATCGGCGGTTCCATGGGCGGGCAGCAGCTGCTGGAATGGGCTATCGAAGAACCGGAGCTTTTCGAACATATCGTTCCCATCGCCACCAATGCCTTTCATTCTGCCTGGGGAAAAGCGTTCAACGCCTCGCAAAGACAATGTATCGAGCTCGATCCGGGCTGGCTGGAACGAAAGCCGTATGCCGGCCTGAATGGCATGAAAGTAGCCAGGGGCATTGCCCTGCTTTCCTACCGCCATCCCGAGACTTACAATCTCTACCAGGAAGATGCGGACCTCAATGCGCTTGGCTCCTATCGTAGCGAATCTTATCAGGCTTACCAGGGCGAAAAGCTGGCCAAGCGATTCAATGCCTTTTCCTATTACCGGCTATCGCAAAGCATGGACGCCCATCATGTGGGTCGCGGACGCGGCGGCCTGATACCCGCATTGAAAAGCATCCGCGCGAAAACACAGGTGATCAGCGTGCAGTCGGATATGCTGTTCCCGGAAAAAGAGCAGCGCTTTCTGGCGGAACATATTCCCGGCGCCGGCTTTCATTCCATTCCATCGGTCTACGGCCACGATGGTTTCCTGCTGGAGTATGAAGCCATTTCTTCCATCGTGTCAGACTCGCTTAAAGGAGAAAATCGCCTGTCGAAATCTTCTTACAGCCTTGGGTAAACACGGCCAGCGAACAAGGTTTCTTTAAAAGGTTTATATCAATAGATTTTTTAGTTCGCCCGCATCAGGCAAAACATTTCTTATCTTATCCGGGATCTTCTTCGTCATCCTGAATGTCGCTACTCCCATTGGCTTATCTATTGTTTTTACAGAAAATTCAACCACAGTATTATTTTTCTCTTTGCATAGCACAATTCCGATACTCGAATTCTCATGAGGAAGTTTTATCTTTTCATCCAATACATTCAAATAAAAATTCAGCTGACCCGCATATTCCGGCCTGAATTTGTCCCGTTTTAATTCAAAGGCTACCAGGCATTGCAAGTGGCGATTATAGAATAAAAGATCAATAAAAAATTCCTCACCATCTAATTCCAACCGAAACTGATTCCCTATGAATGAAAAACCTTTTCCCATTCGAAGAATGAAATTTCTGACATTTGTTACAATTTTATTCTCAACTTCTCTTTCATCGGAACCGTCTCCTAAATTCATATAATCCATTAGATATTCATCATTAAACGCCTCCACTGCAGAAACTTTAAGCTCCCCAGATAAAGATTGAGAAAAATTATTCGGAAGCTTTCCCTTCTTTTCAAACAAAGCGCCGTCAATATGATGTTCCAATACACTCAATGACCATGACTCATTCGTTGCTGCTTTCACATAAAACAACCTTTCTTCATTAGTAGCACATTTATTAAGAAGAGCGATGTGATGAGAAAAGCTTAAACTAAAAAATCCCTCAATTGATTCAGATGAGGGGCGTGTTTTCTTAATTTTATGATTTCCAATGCTTTGTAATTGGGCAGACAGTGTCTGCCCAATTACAGATAGTTCATAAGTCTCGAAAAATTGCCGCATGTTTTTGAGATTTCTCAATGAAAACCCTCTGATACCTGGTATTTGCTTTTGAATATCAACTGATATCTGCTCCAGCACTTTAGCACCCCACTTTTCTTTAGTTATTTTTTCTGAAAGCATTTTACCTGTTTTATAATACAGTAATAACTGTTCTCTGTTGACCAATCTTGCTGCCTGGTAACGACTCTGGATAATACTTTGCTTAAGATCCTTGATAAATTGCAGATATTTTCTTTCCATTATTTTATCTCTTAGAGGTCCCGGATCGTTCTCTTAAATCTTTTGGCGCAGCAAATGTCTTTTTGTCGCCTGCCCGCTATCCGTTGATCAGGTTTGTAAGAAGCTAAATAAAGATTCCTTCGATGCCCTCCAATAACACAAACAGGTATTTGTGGGCAAAATGGTGATTTTACGGTATTGACCCGGGTTGAAAAACTTGCCTTATCTTGACGGCAATTACTTAACATGCAAAGAAGACGATTTCTGAAGGTCTCCGGCTTTTCCGCAGCCTCCTTATTATTTCTAAAAGTCAATCCGGTATCCGGGCAGGCGGTTCAGCAGTTGGCGCCGCCCGATGAAGTAGCCGTTTTGAGCTCAGGCAAGTGGCTGTCCCTCACGCGAAGCCGCGATCAATGGCGGTTTGAAAATATTGTAGTGACGCTGAAAGACCATGAAGGCAAAACGCTTGTCCAGGCGCAGGCGCCCGCTATTGAACTTGAAAAGATCAGGCTGACCTGGAAGAGATCCTTTGCACCCGCTGCCAATTATCTTGGCGATCACTGGGAAAGATCTTACGGCGATTTAGCGTGGCAAACGGCCTCAGATACTCGAAAATTTCCCTGGTACCTGCTGATCAATGACGGCGCAGGCACTTATGCCTTCGGTGTCAAAACCGGCGCTTCTTCCATTGCTTACTGGCAGACCGCTCCGGATCAGCTTGAACTTTTCCTCGATACGCATTCAGGTGGCAACGGCGTCCTGCTCGGCGACCGAACTTTAAATGCCGCGGAGATCATCACGACACGCAGCCTGCCGGGTGAAATACCGTTCCAGACCGATGCCCGCTTTTGCAAAATGATGTGCGACCGTCCCAGGCTGCCGAAACAACCCGTCTACGGCATCAACGACTGGTATTTCGCGTATGGTAATAATTCAAAGGAGCTTATATTAAAAACCACCGCACTCATTTCGGAGCTGGTGACGAACGGATCCAACCGGCCATTTTCGGTTATTGATATGGGTTGGGCCGTTACCGGAATTAAAGGAAGCGCAACTTATTCCGGCGACGATTTCACGAGGTCCAACGATAAATTCGGCGATATGACCTCGGTGACCGCCGAAATAAAGAAACTGGGCATGCGTCCCGGCCTATGGACAAGGCCGCTGCTGGCGAATGGCAATGACCCCGAATCGATCCTCATCCCGGTTCGTAAAGATCAGACGAACTTATCGGAGCGATATCTGGATCCGACTCTCCCTCAAAACCTGGAACGGATTTCCAAAACGATCCGCCTGTACCGGGAATGGGGATTTGAAATGGTCAAGCACGATTTCACCAGCTACGATTTCTTTGGCCGCTGGGGATTCGAGATGACGGATGCATTAACCGCCACAGGCTGGCATTTCAACGACCAATCGCGCACCAATGCCGAACTACTGCTCGACTTATATCGTCATATCCGCGAGGCTGCCGGCCCCATGTATCTGATCGGCTGCAATACCATGAGCCATTTGTCGGCCGGAATATTTGAGCTGAACCGGATCGGAGACGATACCAGTGGAAAAGAATGGGCAAGAACGGTAAAGATGGGCGTAAACACGCTTGGATTCCGTTTGCCGCAGCATCAGCATTTCTATGCCGCCGATGGAGATTGCGTCGGCCTCACAACACAAATTCCATGGGAGCAAAATAAGCAATGGCTGCAACTGCTCTCAGAAAGCGGCGCGCCCTTGTTCGTCTCGGCTCAACCTGAAGCCCTGGGCAATGAACAGAAAGAAGCTGTCCGCAAAAGTTTTGCCTTGGCTTCAAAACCACAACCTACGGGAGAGCCGCTGGACTGGATGACCAATGCCCGGCCGGTTGAATGGAAACTGAATGGCAGAACTGTGCATTTCTCCTGGCAATAATATTAGCCTAACAGGTCCTGCCGGTAGTCCGGCTTGCGCCTCATCTGCGAAGCCTGTTCATAAGCATAGGCTAAGGAGATCAGGGCCGGTTCCGCATAGGCATCACCGTAAAAAGAAAGTCCGATGGGCAGGCCATGCACCTGTCCCATGGGCACCGTGATATGCGGAAAGCCCGCAATGGCGGCGGGGGTCGATAAAGAAGGGCCGTTATCGTAATCGCCGTTCACGAGATCGATGCAGCAGGCTGGTCCATTGGTGATGCCTGATAAAGCGTCGAGCTTATTCGATGTCAGCAGGTCGGTGATCGTTTTGCGGAAGCCGGTCGTCTTGGCGACTGCATCGAGATATTCCTTTGACTGCAGATCTCCCTTTTCATCGCTCTGGGTCAGGATCTCCTGCTTGAAGAAAGGCATGGCGACAGAAGCATTATCGTTGTTGAACGCGATCAGTTCTTTCAACGATTTCACGCCCGAGCTGACGGTTGACAGGTATCGGTTCAACCCGTCTTTAAATTCGTAAAGCAATACCTGGAATTCCACATTGCCGAGGGCCTTGAGCGGTGTTTGCAGATCCACTTCGACGATGGTAGCGCCCGCGGCTTCCATGATGCGAATGGCATTCTTCAGCAGCGCCACTTCGTCGGGATTTCCTTCCAGGTGCGATTTCTCGATGCCGATCCATTTCCCTTTGAGTCCGTCGCGCAGCAGGAAGGGCGTGTAATCTTTCAAAGCCTTCCGGCCCTCAGCGCGGGTAGCGGCATCTGCCGGATCTTCGCCGGTTGCTGCGCCTAATAAAATGACTGCGTCGCTCACCGTTCTCGCCATCGGGCCGGCGGTATCCTGCGTAGCCGAAATGGGAATAATGCCGGAGCGGCTCCAGAGGCCGACGGTTGGCTTGATGCCGACCAGGCCGTTAACGGAAGCGGGAGAAACGATAGAACCATCGGTTTCCGTGCCTACGCTGATAGTGCAGAGACTGGCCGCAGTCGCCGAGCCCGAGCCCGCGGAAGAACCGGAAGGATTGCGGTCGAGGATGTAGGGACATTTGGTTTGTCCTCCGCGGCTGCTCCATCCGCTGGTAGACCGGGTAGAGCGAAAATTCGCCCATTCGCTGAGGTTGGTCTTTCCCAGCAATACCACGCCGGCTGCGCGCAACTGCTGCATGATGAAAGCATCTGTCTTTGCTTTATTACCGGTGAGCGCGAGTGAACCTGCGGTGGTCATCATCTGATCGCCGGTATTGATATTGTCTTTAACGAGGATGGGTATGCCATGCAGGGGGCCACGAAGCTTTCCCTGTTTCCGCTCCTTGTCGAGCGACTCGGCGATAGCAAGCGCGTCGGGATTCAATTCGATCACCGAATTGAGCTTTGGGCCCTCCCGGTCGATCTCTTCGATGCGTTTCAGGTAGGCTTTTGTAATGGAAGCCGAAGTATCAAGGCCGCGCTTCATTCTTTCCTGGAGCTGGGCGATCGTCACCTCTTCCAGGTCGGAAGCCGGAGTCTTTTCCGGTGAAGGAATACTATGCCAGGCATGCGCCGAAGCCCTGGTGGAGAGCGCGGCGAGGCTGGCGCCTGTCAGGGAGCCGGTGCGCAGAAAATTCCTGCGGTTCATAAGCGGGTTCTTTTAATAAAATTAAAGCCTTTTGCGGAAAGCGGTGACTTAGATCTTAGGATTACGTTTTTGATCGCAGCAGCCCGAAGTGAAAAACCTTTTTCCAATAGCTGAATTACAGAACGTACTTGTTGCATCGGGATCACTTTATTAGCCATGCTTTTTATTACAAAGCAATGGCCCCGGTGAAAAAATCCGATCAACTGCGTCCCTTCCGGGTGGTAAACTTTACGCCGTATTGTCAGTTGCCCAGGACTGTTAGGTGGTAAACTTTCAACTGAAATAAATCCAATTGTCTGTCACTTGCCAGGTCAACTTTCCAGCGAAATCCCGGTAAACTTT
>DASZRP010000177.1:0-21342 GCA_035548895.1 Puia sp.
GGCTGGAAATAGTAAACATCGCGAATGGGGATCGCCGGATCGTTTATGAGGCCGCCGATAAATTTGAAGCCCCCAACTGGATGCCCGACGGCAGGAAATTGCTGTTTAACCAGGGAGGAGCATTGTACACAATACCGGTAACCGGCGGAACCCCGGAAAAGCTGAACACCGGTACGGTAAACGGAAATAATAATGATCATGCTATTTCATTCGACGGAAAGATGCTGGCGATCAGCAGTCATCGCGAAGGTTTTCCCGGAGGAGGGTCTGCCATCTATACATTGCCATTGACCGGCGGTGAACCGAAATTGCTGACGGAGAATACACCCTCCTACCTGCATGGGTGGAATCCGAACGGCAAAGAAGTCGCTATCGTGGCGAAACGAAACGGAAGCAGGGTATATAATCTTTATGCCGTGGCATTGAAGGACGGGAAGGAAACAGCGCTTACCTCGAATACGGCAACGCATGTTGACGGCCCCGAATATTCACCCGATGGCAAATTCATTTATTATAATGCGAATGTCTCCGGCACCATGCAGATCTGGAGAATGAAGCCCGACGGCTCCGATAAACAGCAACTGACTTTTGATGAATATCACAACTGGTTCCCGCACATTTCACCAGATGGAAAGTGGATGGTATTCATTTCATTTCCGCAGGATATAGATCCCGACGCACACCCTGCCTATAAGCAGGTGATGTTGCGGTTGATGCCACTAACGACGCCGGGAGCCCCGAAAGTAATTGCCTATTTGTTCGGGGGGCAGGGAACAATGAATGCCCCGTCGTGGTCTCCCGACAGCAAATACGTTGCTTTTGTGAGCAATTCAGAACCCGTAAAATAATGCAGGAGAAGATTAATTGAATTGATGTAGCAGAGATGTAACAAAACAGGCCTGTTTAGGGCACGACGATGCTCAGTGATGTAGTATAGATGTGGTAGAAAAATAACGTTTCGTTGAATTCAAATTTAGATTTGTCGCATCCGGTTAACTTGTTTTAAACATCAAATAATGACTGCTTATGCCAAAAGAAAAATTCAGGTTTTCTAAAACTCTCTATGCGTTGACAGCTCTTTTGCTGTTCGCATTTACCGCAAGCGCACAGAAAATTGTTTCTGGCAGAGTGATCAACAAAACTGACAATCAGCCTGTTGCCGGTGCGACACTCCAGGTAAGGGGATCGAAGATTATTGCTCAGACGAATTCGGATGGTACGTTTTCAATCGACATTAAGAAAGACCGCGCTACGCTCACCATCACGGCGGTAGGCTTTTCACCGGTGGATGTTCCGGTCTCGGCTGGTGTACCGGCAGGAGATATTGGTCTGGAAACTGCTGCAACAGCATTGAATGATGTGGTAGTTACCGGTTATACGACCCAGCGTAAAAGAGATATTACAGGTTCTGTTTCCGTGGTCAATGTTGCGGAAATGAAACAAACACCTTCCGGAAGCACGGAAGCCCTGTTGCAGGGACAGGCATCCGGGGTTACTGTTTTTTCAACAGGGCAGCCGGGCGGCGCTTCGGTTGTCCAGATCCGGGGGATCACTTCTGCAGGTAATACGGCGCCCCTGGTCATCATCGACGGTGTTCCCGGGAATATGCATGATCTGAATCCAAATGACATACAATCGATCCAGGTGTTGAAAGACGCGGGAGCGGCGGCAATCTACGGCGTGCGCGGTTCCAACGGGGTAATCATTATCACTACAAAAAGAGGGACAGGCGGTATGCGCATTTCCTACGACGGGTATTACGGCACGCAAAGACCGCTGGGAAAAGGATGGGACCTGGCCTCGCCTACCCAAACGGGAGAAGCGAAGTGGGCGCAGGCTTTTAACGACGGGCACACGGCAACCGATCCGCAATACGGGAGCGGTCCGCAGCCGGTCGTTCCTTATTATATCACACCTGCCGGGGCGCCACAGGGTGCGCCCAATACCGATATCTCGGATTATGATCTCTACAACAATCATATCACGCTGGCTGCCCAAAATGGCAATGACTGGTTTAAAGATATATTTCATCCTGCCCCTATTCAAAACCACAACCTGTCTGTGAGCGGCGGTACCGGAAAATCGTCTTATTTCCTGGCGTTCAATTATATGAATCAGCAGGGTACACTAATAGAAACCAGCCTGAAGCGATATTCTGTAAGAGTGAATTCAACATTCAGCCTCGCTAACGATCATATCCGTGTCGGGGAAAATATATTTGGAGTGTATAAAACAAACCCGGGATATTTTAATGCGCCCGGCGTTAATAGCACCAACTCCATCAATGCCGCCTATCAGCTTCCCAATATCATTCCGGTGCATGACATTGCCGGAAATTATGCAGGAAGCATTTCACTCGGGCTTGGCAATGCCTGGAATCCCGTAGCCATCCAGGAGCGCCAGGCAGATAATATCAATCAGAACTATCAGGTGAATGGCAATATGTTTGCCGATATTGATTTTCTCCGGCATTTTACGGCACACACCAGCTTTGGAGGAACAGTCAGTAATACCTACAGGAACGGGTTTGCAACAACGCCTTATGAAAACGCGGAAAATAATCATGCCGCGAATCTGTATTTGGAAACCTATGGGCTGAACACGAGCACGATCTGGACAAATACCCTGCGCTATGCAAATAAAATAGGCAAGCATGATTTCAGCATCCTGGCCGGTAGCGAATACATCCATGGCATGGGGAAGGGATCTTTGACGACCAGGGGAAATTATTATATCACAGACTCAAGCAATTTAACCGTAAGCCCCAACCTCTGGACCCTGAATTTCGGGCAGGCATCGACCCAAACGAACAATTCCACCATTATCGGCGACAATGGCATAGCGACTCCCTACGAACAGGCCTTGTTTTCATTGTTCGGACGAATAGACTACAACTATGATGGAAAGTATTTATTGAGCGCCACCATACGGCGTGATGGTTCTTCTGCATTTGCTCCGGACAAGCGCTATGGTAATTTCCCGTCGGTGACGGTGGGATGGAGGATTTCGCAGGAATCCTTCATGGAGGGCTTTGGCTGGCTGAATGAACTTAAGCTGCGCGGCGGCTGGGGTAAACTGGGATCGATCAATAATATTAACCCAACCAATGCTTATACGCTATTCGGGCAACAAATTAACCAGTCTTACTACGATATTAACGGAACGAGCAATACGCCGGTGGCTGGTTTGTATGTTAGCCAGTACGGCAACCCCAACACCTCCTGGGAACAGGATGTTTTAACGAACATCGGGTTCGATGCAACCATTCTCCATAACAGCATCGACATCAGCTTTGAATGGTATAAAAAACTCATCAGCGGATTATTGAATCAGCCTAAGGCGCCCGGAACAAATGGAGGCGCCCTGGATCCATTCATCAATTCCGGAAATATCCAGAACACCGGTATTGACGTTGCGGTTACCTATCACGGGGTCGTCAATAACGACCTGCGGTTCGATGTTACCGGAACATTCACTTCTTACCGGAACAAGGTGGTCAGCCTGCCGCCGGGAACTTTGTATTTCGATGAAACAGGCGGGGGACAAACCGTGGTCTCGAGGCTGCAGCCCGGCCATCCGATCGGATCTTTTTTTGGCTACAAGATTGTCGGCCTGTTTCAGAGCTGGGACGATATCAATAAATCCGCAACCCAGCAGGATGCCGCCCCCGGACGCTTTAAATACGCCGATGTAAATCATGATAACGTAATTGATAATAACGACAGGACCTTCTTTGGCAACCCTAATCCGAAATTCACCACGGGCCTTAACCTTACGGTGAGCTATAAAAATTTTGACTTTTATACCTTCTTTTACGCTTCTGTAGGAAACGATGTATTGAACGGAGTAAAATCTTCTACTGATTTCCCGCAGGGATTCGGGAACCAGATCAGCACCAATGTGGCCGTTAATTCTGCAAGGCTTGTTAATTCGGCGGGCCAGGCCACGAACTATCTTGATCCGGAGGCGCATATTGTCAATTCGGGTACCAAGGTTCCCATGCTTGAACAGAGCGCCAACTTCAGCAATTCGGGAGTTTTCAATTCTTATACCATGGAAAACGGATCTTTTCTCCGGTGCAGGAATCTTACGATCGGGTATAATGTAATTTCCAACGCAATAAAGCGATTGCATTTCGACAGGTTAAGAATTTATGTGCAGGCATTGAATCTCTTCACGGTGACAAAATATTCCGGCCTGGATCCGGAGCTGAATCCCGGAAGCAATACGGTGTTCGGTATTGACGGCGGGGTATACCCGAATAATCAAAAGACATACAGCATAGGGGTAAATGTTACAATACATTAATTCAAAAAAAGAATTTATATGGAAAGATCATTTAAATGGATAATACCGGTTGCGGCGGTTCTGTCGGGAATCGTTATTTATGCCTGTAATAAAAAATTGAACATACAGCCCCAGGGATCATTGATAGCGGCGAATGTTACTAACAATTCGGGAGTTCAGGGCCTGCTGATCGGCGCCTATGCGCTTTTATCGGGAGAAAATGTCCCCGGCCAGAATCTGGGCAATGGAAGCGCTGCTTCGAATTATGTTTATGGAAGCGAATGCGCAGATGAATCCTACAAGGGCTCCACGCCCTCCGACCAGCCTGCCGCAATACCGGTGATGACCTGGTCGCTGGCGCAGGCTGGTACCAGCTCTTATCTCGATGAGAAATGGGTCGTTCTTTATACCGGTATTCAACGGGCAAATGATGTGATCAGAACGCTGCGGTTGGCCACTGGCATTTCTCCCCAGGATACTGCCGAATACGAGGCTGAAGCGAGATTTTTACGCGGCTTCTATCATTTTGAAGGGAAGAAGATCTTCAATAATTTTCCTTATGTCGATGAATCGGTTTCATACGCAAATGGTAATCTGAATGTGCCCAATGTTGACGATGCCGGAAACTACATCGATATCTGGCCGAGTATTGAAGCGGATTTCACTTACGCTATGAATAACCTGCCCGGCATGCAACCCAATGTGGGCAGGGTAAATAAATGGGCGGCGATGGCTTTTCTTGCCAAAGCCTACATGTATGAGCATAACTATGCGGCTGCCAAGCCATTGCTGGATCAGATTATTACCAGCGGCACAACGCCTGGCGGAATACCGTATTCGCTTGACCCCATTTATGAAAGCAATTTCAATCCTGCAGAGAAAAACAGCCCTGAAAGTGTCTTTGCAACCCAGGCATCGGTAAATGATGGTTCTGCCATTGCAACCAATGGCGGCAATGGAGATACGGGCGATGAGTTGAATTTTCCCTATAACCATGGCCCCGGTTGCTGCGGTTTTAATAACCCGTCGTGGACACTGGTGCAGGCGTTTAAAACAGATGCGAACGGTCTGCCGCTGCTCGACGGAAGCTCAAACAGCGCGCCCCTGGTAAGCGATCCTTCGAATCCGTGGACCGGTACGGTAGACCCGAGGCTCGATTGGGCCGTTGGCAGACCGGGCAAGCCCTACTTTGACTGGGGGACCATCGACTCCACCTGGATAAGAAGCGTGCCTGACGACGGCGTATTTGTTCCAAAGAAAAACGGCTATGCATTAAGCCAGCAGGGCAAGTTTTCTTCAACGGAAACGGTGTTCTGGGGCGCGGCAGAAGTAGATGCGAATAATGTCAATCTCTGCCGCTTTGCAGATGTACTGCTGTGGGATGCTGAATGTGAAGTGCAGATCGGCAGCCTGGATAAGGCCGAAGAATATGTGAATATGGTTCGCCAGCGGGCTGCGAACCCAAATGGATTTGTGTATTTGAATGCCGCTTATAATGCGGATGCCAGTACCTATTCACCGCAAACCACGCCTGCGGATCACTATCTGGTAAAGCCATACCCCGCAGGCGCATTTGCCGCCAACGGGCCTGACTATGCAACGAAAGCAATTCAAATGGAAAGAAGGCTGGAGTTTGCCATGGAAGGCCAGCGGTTCTTCGATCTTTCCAGGTGGGACAATGGAACAGGGTCGATGGCTGCTACTTTAAATGCCTATGTTACCGCGGAACAGGGAAGGAACGGTTTTTTCAGGGTCAACGGAACGGCAAAATTTACCCAGGGGATTAATGAGTATTTCGCTATACCACAAATCGAAATTGACGCAGAGAACTCGACGGGGAAGATCGTGTTGAAGCAAAACAAGGGTTATCAATAGAGTTGTTTTGGTTGGAGAAATAGCAATGCAGGAAGGGCCGTTATCGGCCCTTCCTTTCTAATGCTATGGCATTTGTACTTTTGATCTATCCTGGATACATTCGCTTTTATTGATTTTCAAAGTATATTATGTCTTTCTTAAAGGGAATAACCTTTGCCCTGTTTGCCTTTCTTTCAGGCATGTTATTCTCTTCCTGCAAAAGCAAGCGCACATTATTCCAGCTAATCGATCTCCGCAGCTCAGGCATCGTTTTTAATAACGCCATCACGGAAAATGACGCTGTCAATCCGCTCGATCTTACCAATATATACAATGGGGGCGGGGTGGGCATCGGCGACTTCAACAACGACGGTTTGCAGGATATATATTTCACCGGCAATATGGTATCGAACAGGCTGTACCTGAACAGGGGAAATTTCAAATTTGATGATGTTACGGAGAAAGCGGGAGTAACGGGGAATGGAAAATGGGCAAGGGGAGTTTCTGTCGTGGATATCAATAACGACGGATGGGCCGATATATATGTTTGTGAAACCATTTCTGCCGATCCGGAAAAAAGGAGGAACCTGTTATATATCAATCAGGGTGCGGGTAAAGACGGAATTCCCCACTTTAAAGAGATGGCCGGCGAGTATGGCCTCAACGATACGGTATACTCCACCATGGCGGCTTTTTTCGACTATGATAACGATGGCGACCTGGATATGTACCTGGCCATAAACGATATCCCCAAAAACTACAACACGAATATTTACCGGCCAAGAATAACAGACGGATCTTTCAGGAGTACCGGACGGCTTTACCGGAACGATTGGAACGCGCAGTTGAATCATCCTGTATTTACAGACGTTTCAAAACAGGCCGGCATTACCACAGAAGGGTTCGGACATGATGTTACGATTGCGGATATTAACCTGGACGGGTGGAAAGACATCTTTGTAAGCAATGATTTTATCGGAGACGATATCCTTTATATCAATAATCATGACGGAACTTTCACCGATAAATCGAAATCCTATTTCAAACATACCTCGGCAAATGGAATGGGGCAGGATATCGAGGACATCAATAACGACGGCCTCGCCGATATCGTTGAGTTGGATATGAATCCGCAGGATAATTACCGGAAGAAACTGATGTTGAGCGCCAATAATTATCGCATTTACCAGAACACAGAGCATTTCGGTTATCAATATCAATATGTGCGGAATACCCTGCAGTTGAACCAGGGGCCCCGGATTGAAGCAGACGATTCTGTCGGCGATCCTGTTTTCAGTGAGATAGGCTTTTATAGCGGTATTGCCGAAACGGATTGGAGCTGGGATCCTCTCGTGGCCGATTTTGACAATGATGGTTACCGCGATATCATCGTCACCAACGGATATCCGAAAGATATCACGGATCACGATTTTACCAGTTTCAGAATGCATGCCACAACGCTTGTTTCAAAACAGATGATATTGGACCAGATCCCGCAGGTGAAAATTCATAACTATGCATTCCGGAACAACGGCGATCTGACTTTTTCCGATATGTCCGACGGGTGGGGCCTGATGACAAAGAGCTTTTCCAATGGCGCTGCTTATGCTGATCTGGACAATGACGGAGACCTCGACATGATTATTAATAACATCGACGACCCGGCTCATATTTACCGTAATATGGCAAGGGAAAAGCACCCGCAGTCGAGCCATTATCTTGACTTCAGCTTGTCGGGAGACTCGCTGAATAAAGGGGGTTTGGGAGCATTTATTGAATTGCATTACGATCATGGCAGGAGACAGGTATATGAAAACACCCCGTACCGTGGTTATCTTTCGACTATTTCACCAATCGTTCACTTCGGCCTGGGAAATATCCTCGTGGTGGATTCTGTGATCGTCAAATGGCCGAACCGAAAATCGCAACTACTGCTTAATGTAAAAGCCGATCAATTATTGCGGATTGATATTAAGGACGCGGATATGGCTTATGATTTTTCCGCACAGAAAATTGCGCCCGGTGCTCTGTTCAGAGACGTAACCCGTCACTGCGGCATAAATTTTCAGCATAAGCAGAGGGATTATATTGATTTTAATATCCAGGAGTTATTGCCGCATAAATTTTCTGAATACGGGCCGGGCATGGCGGCAGGAGATATTGACGGCAATGGGTTCGACGATTTGATTGTCGGAGGATCTGCTTATCATAGCGCCCAGCTCTTTTTGCAGCAACCCGACGGGCGTTTTCTGCAAAAGCCATTATTGCCGGACTCGGTCAGCAGTAAAAAAGCCGGCGATGATCTCGGGGTGCTGTTATTTGATGCAGACGGCGACGGCGATCCTGATCTTTTTATTGCAAGCGGCGGTTACGGAAGCAAAGAGGATTCAACCCAATTCCTGAATATGTTTTTTGTTAATGATGGGAAAGGGAATTTCATCCGGGATCAATTGGCACTCCCCGAACATTTCGGGAGCAAATTTTGTGTTCGCGCCGCTGATTATGATCATGATGGCGATCTGGACTTATTTATTTCTTCACGGGTTGATCCGGGGAATTACCCGAAGCCGGTTTCCTGTTTTATATACCGGAACGACTCGGGGAACGGTGTGGTTAAATTTACCGATGTGACGCCGGTGGTCGCGAAGGACCTGCTGAATATCGGGATGGTATGCGATGCCTTATGGACGGATTTCAACAACGACGGCTGGCCGGACCTGATATTGGCAGGAGAGTTCATGCCCATTACTTTTTTGAAGAATGAAAAGGGTGTATTTAAAAATGTTACGGCCACGTCCGGTATCGATAAACAATATGGCTGGTGGAACAGCATTGTTGCCGGCGATTTTGACAATGACGGCGACATGGATTATGTTATTGGCAATCTCGGAGAAAATTCATTTTACCGGGCCAGTGATCGATATCCCGTGCGCGTTTATGGGAAGGACTTTGACCACAATGGTATTTACGACGCAATCCCTTCCCTGTATATTCCCGATTCCAATGGCCATCCTCGCGAATATCCCGCACAAGGCTGGGATGATATGGTAAAGCAGCTTCCGCAGTTGCGGAAGAAATTTCCTACATACAGGTCGTATGCCGTTGCTACCATGAATGACCTGTTCACCAGCAAGGATCTTCAGGATGCGTTGATACTTGAAGCGAATAATTTTAAAAGTTGTTTTGTTCGCAATGACGGCAATGGAAAATTCTCTTTGCATCCCCTGCCGCCGCAGGCGCAGCTTTCGGTTATTAATGGCATGATCGCGGAGGATTTTGACGGAGACGGTAACCTGGATATATTGATCAACGGGAATGATTACGGAACAGAAGTATCGACTGGCCGTTACGATGCCATGAATGGCCTGCTTTTAAAGGGCGATGGAAAGGGAGCATTTTCTGCGCTCTCCATTATGCAGAATGGTATATTTATTCCCGGGAATGGCAAGGCGCTGGTAACATTGAAAAGCGCTTCGGGAAGCTGCCTGGTTGCAGCATCGCAGAACCGTGGAATGCTTAAATTATTTGAACTGAAAAAGAATATCCGCTTCCTCCCGCTTCAGCCTTCGGACGTAAAGGCGGAAATAGAATTTAGCAACGGCCGGTCGCGATCTCAGGAATTCTACTACGGCTCGTCTTTCCTGTCGGTCTCAGCCAGATACCTTTTTGCGGACAGTACAGTAAGAAAAATTGATGTCATCAATTCAAGAGGGCAAAGACGAAGGTTATAAATATAACACCCGACTTGCAGCGACCGACGCAGCAGTCGAGTTTCGATATTTCCGGCACTTATTTTGCTGAAAAAAGAGCAGAAAAACTTTCATTCAGGCGGCAATTCCTGCTGCCGCGGAGAATAGTCCGGAAATCTGCAATGCACCGGCGTCCCGAGTTTTCACCTCAATAATTAGCTGATCATTTAAACGGTCGATGACCGGGATGAAGCCGGTATTCCTTCGCCCTTTATTCGCACCAAGTCCGTACCAAGTCCGTTAATAACGGACTTGGTACGGACTTGGTCAGGAGAAATACAGAACAAATACCGGCTCCATCCCGGACCAGGTCAGATCAAAATTTTAATAAATGAGAAGGAATTTTTTTCGGCAGGAAGGTGGAGGGCACTCACTCCATAACTCGCAAAAATTGGACCGTTTTGTCGCGGTGGGCAGCCCCTGGGTCGGGTTCAGCGCCGGTTCAGCCGATATCCCGGAAGGCCGTGCTGCCCTTGCGTTAACCACCCGCCATCGACTTTGGGGCATTGACCGACGGCTGACCGGCGGGCTGAAACCTTTTTTCCCGCCAGACGTCAAAGGAAAGATGCAACAATTGAGCCGGTATTGCTTTCCTTTATATTAAATCAACGCCCATGCTGTGGAACTATATCAAGATCGCGCTCCGGAATATCATCCGCCATAAGGCTTTCGCGGCGATCAATATCGCGGGATTGGCCATCGGCATGGCCTGCAGCATCCTGATCCTGCTTTGGGTTCAGCAGGAACTGAGCTATGATCGTTTCCATGAGAATGCAAACCAGATCTATCGCATCACTGCCAACGCCGGCGATTTCAAAGTGGCGGTCAATCCTGCCGCCATGCCGCCGGAACTGAAGGTGAAGATCCCTGCGGTACGACAATTCGTCCGCTTCCGGGGACCGGAACAGCACATGCTGGAACTGGGGCTGAAAAAGTTCGACGAGAAAAGGATATTCTATGCCGATTCCACTTTCTTCCAGGTCTTTTCCTTTCCCCTTCTGCGCGGCAATCGCACCACAGCCATGAACCGCCCCGATGCCATCCTCATTACCGCCGATATGGCTAAAAAGTATTTCGGGGACGAAGACCCTATGGGCAAGACGCTGAAGATGGATAATAAAGACAATTACACCGTTACCGGCCTGCTTGCCAATATCCCCGCCAATTCGCACCTGCAGTTCGATTTTGTTATCCCTATATCCGCGATCGCGCAGACCAACGGCGACATCAAAAACAATCGCTGGGACAATTTCAATTTCTACAGCTACCTTGAGCTGGATAAAAATTTCAATGCTTCGCCGGCCGCTATCGCCAACCTGGAAAAACAGTTCGACGCGATCTACAAACAGCATGTGGAGGAAAAGCTGTTGCGGGTAGGGTTCCATCTTCAGCCGCTGACGGCCATTCACCTGCATTCCGGCGGGCTGCAGGCAGATCTTCCGGGCCACGGCAATATCCAGTACGTAAATATTTTTTTCATCGTGGCCATTTTCATCCTGGTGGTGGCCTGCATCAATTTCATGAACCTGGCTACGGCGCGTTCGGCCCGTCGCGCCCGCGAAGTAGGGCTGCGTAAGGTAGTCGGCGCAGGCCGTGGTCAGCTTATCGGGCAGTTTCTGGGCGAGTCCCTGGTGATCTCCCTGCTCTCGCTGCTGATCGCTATCGGTCTGGTCTATGCGCTTTTGCCGCTCTTCAACCACCTGGCCGGAAAAACGCTATCCGTCAATATCCTGGACTGGAAAATAATTGGCGGCCTGCTGGGCATCGCCGCGTTCACCGGTCTGTTATCGGGGAGCTATCCCGCGCTCTTCCTCTCGGGTTTTCAGCCGGTGAAAGTATTGAAGGGCAATATGAAGACCATGGGCGGCAACCGGTTCTTCCGGAACAGTCTCGTGGTGACGCAGTTCGTGGTATCGATCGTATTGCTGGCGGGCACAGCGCTTGTCTATCAGCAGCTCCGGTTCATCCGTAATATGAACCTTGGCTTCGACAAATCAAACCTGGTCTATGTTAACATGACGGGCGAGCTCTATAATAAGCTCGACGCCCTGAGAACGGAACTGAAACAGAGCCCGCTCACCAGCGATTTTGCCTTTTCCGGCAGCCTGCCGGTCAACCTGAACAGCGGCACCGTGAACGTGGTCTGGGACGGGAAAGACCCGAATGACCAGACCATTTTTCCCAATATCGATGTAAGCGAGGATTTCATCAAAGTCTACCAACTGAAAGTGATCAGTGGTCGTGGATTCTCGCCCGAGCTGAAAGGCGATTCAAGCAATTACATCATCAATGAAAAAGCGGCGAGGGTTATGGGCATGACGACGGAGAACGCCGTTGGCAAACCGCTTACTCAGTGGGGCGTGCATGGGATGATCGTCGGCGTGGTGAAGGATTTTAATTTCAAGCCCGTGCAGCAATCCATCGAACCGCTGGTGATGCGGATGAACCGGGACGGCGGCTTTATTACGGTGCGCACGAGTCCGGGGACCATGGAAGCCACGCTGAAGGCGCTGGAAAAGATCTGCAATTCGCTTAATCCCGCCTATCCCTTTTCTTATGGTTTCATTGATCAGGACCTCGCCAGCCAGTACCAGGGCGAACAGCAGATGGGCAGCCTGTTCAATGTGTTTGCCATCCTGGCGATCTTCATTTCCTGCATGGGATTGTACGGGCTTTCCGCCTTCATGGCCGAGCAGCGCACCAAAGAAATCGGCGTGCGAAAAGTACTGGGCGCTTCGGTGAGCCGGCTCGTCTACCTGCTGTCGGGCAGTTTCACCAGGCTGGTCTTCATCGCGATCCTCATTGCCGTGCCTATTGCCTGGTATGCCATCAGCCGATGGCTGGAAGGCTTTGCTTTTCATGTCAGGATCAACTGGCTGGTCTTTGCCATGGCTTCCTTCGCGGCCCTGGCTGTCGCCTGGCTCACGATCAGCTATGAGTCGGTGAAAGCCGCGCTGGTTAACCCGGCAAAGAGCCTGCGGAGTGAGTGATCAGCAGCGGTTATGCGCCGACGGAAATCTAATTCCTAATCCGCAGAAAGCCCAGATGGCTGCTGCACGCATTTTTACCGACTAATGCCACGGGCGACAGTTCAGACTTCATCAGACATAGCTTTTTGTGAACATTCCCTGCTTATCGGTTTGACTTTTTTTGCTTAGATTTGCCTAAATATTTTAGCAATTGAAGACTCATCATAAAATTGTAAATGGCGACAGCCGACAGATGACCGAACTGCCAGACAATTCGGTTCATTTAGCAATTACCTCGCCACCCTATTGGCAACTTAAAGACTACGGGACAGATAATCAAATTGGGTTTCACCATAGTTATGAAAACTACATCAACAATTTGAATTTGGTTTGGAAAGAGTGCTACCGTACACTTCACAACGGATGCAGGTTGTGTGTAAATATTGGTGACCAGTTTGCCCGGGCGGTTTATTACGGACGTTATAAAGTCATTCCAATACGAGAAGAAATTATAAAATTCTGTGAGAACATTGGGTTTGACTATATGGGGGCAATCATTTGGCAAAAAGTTACAACATCCAATACAACAGGCGGCGGTGTTCAAATGGGTTCTTACCCCTATCCGAGGAATGGAATTTTGAAATTAGATTATGAGTTTATTCTTGTTTTCAAAAAATTGGGGGACGCGCCCAAACCGACAAAAGACCAAAAAGAAGTTTCTAAAATGACTGCCGAGGAATGGAACACTTACTTTGCAGGACATTGGAATTTTTCAGGAGCAAGACAAAACAACCACATCGCAATGTTCCCTGAAGAATTACCCAAACGCTTAATCAGAATGTTTTCTTTTGTTGGTGAAACGGTTCTTGATCCTTTTGCCGGTAGTGGAACTACTGCTTTAGCTGCAAAAAATCTTGACAGAAATTCTTTTGGTTACGAAATCAATTCCGAATTTATTCCATTTATCAAAGAAAAATTAGGAGTTCGACAACAAGACCTAAAAGAAACAATATATGAATTCTCGAAGCAAGAATTCATTAAAACTAATTTTGAAAATGAGATTCTGAAACAGCGTTACATTTTTAAAGACCCGCATACACTTGATAAAAAAATTGATGTAAAGAAATTGCAGTTTGGAAGCCGTATTGATAAAGACGGCTCAACCCAACGAGAAGAACTTTACACAGTAAAGGAAGTTATCAGCCCCGAAAGAATTAAGTTAAATAATGATTTAACCGTAAAGCTGATTGGTATAAAAGAAGACCCTGTCATCAATGGAAAAGCAACATCATTCCTGATTGACAAAACAAGAGGTAAGCGAGTTTTTCTTAAATATGACAATGTAAGGTATGACAACGACAATAATTTGCTTTGTTATCTCTACCTTGAAAACAAAACTTTTATTAATGCTCATTTAATCAAAAATGGCTTGGTTCAAGTTGACAACAATATTGATTTTAAATACAAGGACAAATTTTTAACCCTGTTATCGGAAGCCAATGCCAAATAACTTTAGTCAACAACAGCGTCAGGCCCCTCTCGGTGATGCTGTGCAAGAGTTGGAGAGTTATATTGATACATTGGAAAGCAGAACAAGACGTGATAACGACCGAAGAACTGCTTTAATTAATAGTTGGGACGGCAACCCTGAAAATCAAAATACAAATAGGCAAATACTCGTAATACAATAATGGCTAAAGAATGGATCTTAAATAGTGCGATGAATCGCTTCCAGCTTAATTTTAAAAGAAACGTTGGCCCTACTTCCGAATCAATTAGAAAATGTTCACCAAGAACTCCTGAGGAGTGGCGTGATTATTATTTTAAAAATGTCAAACCCAAAGAACATATTATTGAACTTGGCAAAAGACTCTATACTAAAGTTACGGAAGTAATTCAATCGGAAGTTGCAGAAGTAAACGAACAGGATTGCATCGATTATATGATTCAGCTTGTCATTGACCGCACTTATGATGGCTATGTTACAGAAATTCAAACTGTTTATGGTCAGCTTGAAAAAATCCTTGAAGTAAAAATTGAAGCGGCGCCTGATGAATGGGACAGGCTATTCAACGTAGATTTTTTTATAAAAATCAAAGAAAAATACATCGGTTTACAAATAAAACCTGTTAACGCAGGAATACAACTTCCGGAGATTTTCAAAGAATTTGCTTTACAAGAAAAAACTCATCAAAAATTTACTGAAGTTTTTGGGGGCAAAGTTTTTTACTTATTTTCTGCAAAAGAAGGTGACAAAAAAGAAATTCAGAATAAAGAAGTCATCGATGATATCAAGTCTGAAATAGAAAGACTGAAAAAATTGTAAGACGAGCCAGGTGCCGACAATATGACTCATTGCGCCAGGTACCCGCCGTCCACATTGTAGTATGAACCGGTGACGAAGGAAGCCTTGTCTGAATTCAGCCAGAGCGATAGTTCGGCCACTTCTTCCGAACGGCCCAGCCTGCCCATGGGATGCAGCGTGATCAGCGCTTTATGGGTGTTCTCGTCGAGCCCGCTGAGCAAAGGCGTTTCGATATAACCCGGTCCGATCGAATTGATGCGGATCTTCTGGTTGGCATATTCCAACGCTGCTGTTTCTGTTAGACCGATCACGCCATGCTTCGCGGCGACATAAGCCGGAGAGCCTTTCGTACCTACTTTGCCGAGGATCGACGCCATGTTCACTATGCTGCCGCCGCCCGCGGCAATCATCGCGGGGATTTGGTAGCGCATGCCATAGAATACGCCGGAAAGGTTGATGGCAATCACTTTGTCCCACCCGTCGATGGGATATTCACCCGTGGCGCTGATCGGACCGCCGATGCCGGCATTGTTCACCGCGATATGCAAGGCGCCGAATTGTTTTACCGCGGCGTCGACGAGATTCTTATTGTCTTCCGGCTTCGAGGTGTCGGCTTTCACAAAAACCGCTTCTCCGTCTTTGGCCTTTACCTGCGCCACGGTTTCGTTGCCGCCCTGTTCAGAAATATCGGAAACCACCACTTTCGCTCCCTGGGCGGCGTATAAAAGCGCAATGGCCCTGCCGATTCCCGAGCCACCGCCGGTAACGATGGCCGTTTTGCCTGATAGAATTTTCATACTCGATAAAGTTTACTGGAAATTTATTTAATCTTTTTTACATCATCAGGTATCCAACTGTGATCGAAGAAAGATTTTTTCGGCCCGTAGAGTCGGATGTTCACAAAGAACCCTTTATCTGGCACCGTTCTGATCCAGTTCTTTCCTTCGCCCGGAGAATCGGGACCGAAATAAAAATCATAGGTGCTGTCGGCATTCATCGCAGGCTTGTCCATGCTGTTGATGGAAGGGAAGGGCTGGCCATTGTCAAGCCCGGCGGCAGTTTCTGCATCGTAGAGGGTGACCGACCAGAACAGGAGGGCCGGCACGTTTTTAGGCAGGTGCAGCACATAACTGTGCGAACCGGAGAAAAAATTCCCATCGGCATCACGAAAGGCGGAGGGGTATTTGGAACCCATGTTCTCTACATTGAGGGCCATCACGGGACTGGCTGAATAGGCTGCGGCAAAAAAACTGGTGCGTGGGTTAATGTAGTTGTAAGTACCCGCGGTAAAAGTCTCGTTCACCGGGAATCCGTTCAGCCATTGTTTATCGGAGTAATACTTCGTATCCGGCACATAGTTGATCAGGTCGAATCCGATCATCTTGCCCATCTTGTACGCTGTTCTGGCCGCCTTGTCGAGGATATCTTTCGTATGGGCATCGGGATTAAAGGGCTTGCCTTTTTCTATACCGATCGACTGCAATATGCCGCGCATTTCCATATCGGCGGTGTCCACGTATTCATGATCGATGAACCGGGAAAGCATTTCGAAGGCCGAGCCGTCGGAAGGGTAGAGCATATTATGGGGGCCGGTTGAACCGTCGGGAAACTGCATTGGCTTTGCCTGGTCTTTTTTACCGAGTGGATAGATGACGGTCTTTTCCATCACTTCCACGGGCGGCTTCAGGTCCTTCGGATCTTTAAAGAACCCGCGCCAGAACACGAACACGCCATAGGTGCCGGAGCGATAGACATAATATCCTGTGGGGATCTTTCCCTTGTAGTCCGGTGGCAGGATCAGGTATTTACCGCCCTTGCCTTTGTCGGGGCCGGGCAGTCCCACATCGCCGCGCCATTTCCTGCCGTCGATGAGTCCGACGGACTGGATCGGCCTTTGCCAGAAATCATCGAGAATGCCCTGGAGGCCCGGGGGCGCATCGATTACTATTGGGCCATCTTCTTTCAGATCGAGATAGCCCAATGCATAGATCACGTCGGAATTGGGCGTTGTGATCAGAGTCTTCGCATTCAGTCTTTCCTTCCAGATGGGCAGAATATTATAGCCTTTACCGAAGTCTTTTTCCGAGCCCTCTTTCATACCATACATATTAATGGCAGGGAGCGCCCAGAGATAAGCCTGGGTAGCGCGCTGGAACAGCAGCTCGTCCTGCAATTCTTTAATGCCCGCTTCACTGGGATAGCCTTCGCGGAGAGGAAGGTTTGCCAGGAGCCCATAGCGTGAACCGATGCCGTTGCTGTCGGATGCCGCGGTGGTTTCTGTATTGCTGCTTTTGTTCTGCGTCTGGGTGCAGGCAGCTAACAGCAGAAGAGGAATGAACCGGAGGATGATCTTTTTCATGATATGCTATTCAATTATTGTTTTTAAACTATGGGATCAGTTTTTAAGCTGGCAGGTTGCTGCTGCGTTGTGTATCACTTTACAACTTCGGCGGCCGGTATGGATCGGGCGTTCCCATCGGGATCAGGGGATATTTTTTTGTACTGGCTTCAAACTGGTTTATCATTTTCAGCACGGGACCGATTACCCAACTCCCGGTGAAGATTTTCTGGGGATCTTCCGTAGGGTTTGAATAGAGGTCGATCAATGTGGGAATGCCCAGTTTCTCGGGTGGGGAAACCATGGTTTCCTGGCTGTAGAAATGCACTTTGTAGTGACGCCACTTCACGGCTTGCAGGCGATTGTCTACCCAGATAATGATTCCCTCTCTGCCCGATTTGTCGGTTTTTCCGAGAAAGAAATCGGACATGTTCAAACCGTCGATGGGACGGTCGTCCGGCACTTTTGCTGCTGCGATACTGGCAAGAGTTGGAAACAGGTCAACTCCGTGCACGATTTCATTGGATGTCCGTCCTGCGGGAATTTTACCGGGCCAGCGGATGATGAAGGGCACCCGGATGCCGCCTTCCCAGGAAGTGAAGTACTGACCGCGCCAGGGACCGGCCCAGCCGTCCCAGGGTTTTACATATTCGGGCCCGTTATCGCTGAGAAAGATAACGATGGTATTCCTGCTGATTCCGAGACTGTCCACGGCATCCAGCATGCGACCCACATTGTAATCCATTTCGGCCAGCATATCGGCCCATTCCCCGTTGCCGGTTTTCCCGATAAAGGCGGGATTGCAGAGTGCGGGGATATGACACTGGGTAAGTGCAGTAAAAATAAAAAATGGCTTTCCTGATTTAGCATGTCCATTCATATATTCTATGGTCCGCCTGGTGAGCTCGGCATCGATCAGCCGGCGCTGAGCGAGGTCGTAAACTTTCAGCTCTTTCGACTTACTTCCCTTCACGCCTTCCATGATCATTTCGGGAGGCATAATGCTGTCTGAATAACCGGTACTGCCCGGCCACATGGCTTCATCCGTTGTGCGGGGAATGCCATACCATTCATCAAAACCCTGGTTGGTCGGGAAGCGGCCTTCGTTGCTGCCGAGGTGCCATTTGCCGTAGTATGCTGAAGTATAGCCTGCAGCAGATAAAGATTCGCCCACCGTCACTTCCCATTGGGTCAGCCCGTCGGCAACGCCTCCAAAGGGTACGGCGTAAGTGCCGGAGCGAATGGCGTATCGGCCCGTGAGTATGGATGAACGACTGGGTGTGCATTGAGGTTCCGTGTTCATATTCGTGAAACGCATTCCCTCCGAGGCCAGTCGGTCGATGCGGGGTGTGGGTGCGCCGCGCGTGGCTCCGCCGCCATAGCAACCCAGCTCGCCATAACCCAGGTTATCTACCAGGATAAAGAGGATATTGGGTTTCTGCTGGGCCTGCAGCCCGGTTGTAAAAAGTGTAGTAAACAGCAGCAGAATCTTTGCTGATTTGAATGTGTACATGTTATTTCTTTTTTTTGGGTGCAAAGAATTTGACATAGGGCGCCAGGGTAACAAAGAAAGTGTTGCCGCGAGTGCGGTTCCTGGCTCCGAATTCGTCGAGCCAGCGCAGGCCGAAATTTGAATTGATCGTTGGAATGAATATGTCGGCTTCGGCGCCCAACGCGTAGATATGATCCTTATTGGCCAGATCGATCGGTGAACCATCCAGTGCAGGGATCTGCATCTGGTCGCGGGTGGTCTTAAACTCCAGGTAATATACCAGGCCGCCATTGATGATCATCGGCAGCTGGCTTCCCCTTACGGGGACATACCATGTTTTGCCCATTCCGCCTTCCCAGGAAAGCAGGTTGCCTACGGTGATCTTATTGTCCCCGGTATTTTTCTTAGCGCTGTTTATCGCATAAGAAAACAGGGCAGAGAAATTCCATTGTTTTTTAGCATCGAAATAAACGGTGGTGCCGGCGGAGAGCTCATTGGTAAACATTCCCATGCCGGCATTGCTGCTTCCTCCCAATTCATACTTTCCTGTCGGCAGGTAGAGTGCATAGCCGAAGCTGAAATCGGCCTGTTTGGTTTCCCATCCCAACTGCAGCGGCTGGATATAGGTGTCTGAAAAGGCTAACGAAGATTTGGACGACACCAGATTGCCCTCAATTTTACTGGAAGCAAGGCTGAATAAAAGCGAAGCGCCGTAATTGCCGCCAAGGATTTTTGCATTGGTCACCACGCTGGCGCCGAGGCCCAGCACAAACATATTGATATCGGGTGCATCTATTTTACCGCCGTCTGATTTTACAAAGGTGGACGTATGATAATTATATAATGGCGCCATCAACGTGAGCGACGGCGGCGGCTGGCTGCCTCCCTGCAAGCCGGCATCCCCAAGCATGTGGGTACCCCTCAGCTGCCCTTGCGCGGAGTGGCTGAGGCCTAATTGCAGGAACAGAAAAAAGATCAGGTTGCGTAATAGAGGCAGCATGCTGCTTCCGGTCGCTCTGTCTGATTTTTTCATGACTGATAATTTTTCGCTTCCACGTCATGGCCATACCGGAAAATCCCATCGGCCTGATCAGTTGCCGCCCGGCTTTTCACTCATCTTCCGCATCACTTCATCCAGGTTAAAGCTGGCTGGTTTTTGCCGTGGCGGGAATTCCCGGAAGGTCGACAACCATTTGGCTACATAGGCCAGCGCGCCGTAGGTCAGGTAAAAATGATGCGCCTGCCAATCGGGATACCAGGAAGATTGAGAAGCCCGTTCAAACGGGTCGGCATAGAGATCATAAATACTCGGGGCTCTAAGCTTCGTATAGTCTTTGGCCCAGATATCGATTCCCGTATGATATTGTTCAATGAAAGAAATTTTCCAGCGGCCATAGCGCAGGGCAAACAGGTCGCCATCGTCGCTCCAGTACACGAATTCCTTGCGTGGGTCTTCCTTCACATCTCCTTTCAGGAAAGGCATCATATTATATCCATCCAGGTGAACTTTGAATGTTTTGCCGTTGGCGCTATAGCCGGTGAGGCATTTCTGCACGATATCCGGTTCGCCGGCGGCGGCGCAGAAAGTGGGGATGAAATCTTCGTGAGCGAATATATCATTGTTGACTGTTCCCGGTTTAATTACTCCAGGCCATTTAATGAGCGTGGGAACCCGGTAACCACCTTCCCAGTTAGTCGCTTTCTCACCCCTGAAAGGTGTAACGCCTCCGTCGGGCCAGCTCATATATTCCGCTCCGTTATCCGTGGTAAATACGACGATCGTGTTGTTCGCGATCCCGAGCTTATCGAGCTCCGCCAGCAATTTACCGACATTGTCGTCGAGTTCGGTCATGGCATCGGCTTCGAGACCCAGGCCGGTCTTTCCCTCATACTGAGGGCTGAGATGAGTGAATACATGGCACCGGGTTGAATTATAATAGCAGAAGAAGGGCTTTCCTTCTTTTACTTTTCGATCCATAAAATTGATAGCCGCCACCGTGAATTCTTCGTCGATCGTCTCCATTCTTTTTTTAGTCAGCGGGCCGGTATCTTCCACTTTGCCGTCGGCAGTAGCCCTCAACACGCCCCGGGGGCCAAACATTTTCTTGTAGGAAGGATCTTTCGGATAATCGGCATCCTCCGGTTCCTCCTCCGCATTGAGATGATACAGGTTGCCGAAAAATTCATCAAAGCCATGGTTGGTTGGCAGGAATTCATTTTTATCGCCAAGGTGGTTCTTTCCGAACTGCCCTGTGGAATATCCCAGCGGTTTTAATAATTCCGCTACGGTCGGGTCCTGCGGACGAAGACCGACATCCGCCCCGGGCATACCCACCTTGGTCAATCCC
>DASZRP010000178.1:0-12138 GCA_035548895.1 Puia sp.
AAGTTCTCCTCAGTAAAAATAGGCGTTATCGGCGATGTTATGCTGGATACCTATTGGTGGGGCCAGGTAGAGCGGATCTCGCCGGAAGCGCCGGTACCTGTGGTCCAGGTGGATCATAAAGAACAACGCATCGGCGGCGCAGCCAATGTCGCGTTAAACCTTGCGGCACTCGGATCCCTCGTTAGTATATTCTCTGTTTTGGGAGACGATGATGATGCCGGTGTATTGACCGCATTGCTGGAAGAAAAAAAGATAGACACGGGATACCTTTTGAAATCCGGTTCCCGGATCACCACCAATAAAATGCGCGTCATTAGCCGCCAGCAGCAAATGCTAAGACTTGATTCCGAAACAATTCGTCCCATTAGTGCGGAGGAAGAGGATTTGCTGATCGCCCGGATAGAAAAATTTCTGCGTAAACAGTCGCCACAGGCAATCGTATTTGAAGATTATAATAAAGGAGTTCTTACAGAGAAGGTTATTTCCGAAGCAATCAGACTTTGCAGGTCGCTCGGAGTAATCACTGCGGTAGACCCGAAACGAAAGAATTTTTTTCAGTATAAAGAAGTGGATATTTTCAAGCCCAATCTGAAAGAAGCAAGAGAGGCGCTAAATCTATTGCCCGAAGAAGTGAATAAATCTTTTCTCGCGCAGATTCACGATCGCCTACAGGCTCAGCTTCATCATCGCGTTTCGTTTATTACGCTCTCCGAAAAAGGAGTCTTTTATGAAGACGGAAATGGCGCCGCCATTGTGCCTTCGCATATCCGTAACGTGGCCGATGTATCGGGAGCCGGCGATACGGTGATTGCAGTGGCAACGCTTTTGTATGTTCTGACCCGGGATGTAAAACTAATGGCTGAAGTGGCAAATCTGGCGGGCGGCCTGGTCTGCGAGGTCGTGGGAACCGTGGCGGTTGAGAGGCAAAAGCTGCTTGAAGAATGCGAGCGCGTACTGACCTGATTCATTTCTTAGTTGCCGAAAGTGCGATTTAATTCGCTGATTGCATAGCTTAGCAAAATGATCAGAAAAATTGCAGTGATTGTGGCTGCCGGAAGCGGTACGCGGATGGGTTCCGAAATTCCGAAACAGTTTCTGTTGTTAAATGACAAACCGGTGCTTGCTTACAGCATCGATGCTTTCCAGGAGGTCTTTAGCGATATTGAGATCCGTCTGGTCATTCCTGCAGCTCATCAGCAGCAGGCCGAAAAAATCCGTCGCTCGGCTCGCTATCCAGCGACCATCAGACTGGTTATTGGCGGACAAACACGTTTCGAGTCTGTTCGGAACGGACTGACCGATATTCCACAGAACGATGCCATCATTTTTGTTCATGATGGCGTGCGCAGCCTGGTCTCTGGAGAACTGATCAAAAGCTGCTATATGGAAGCGGTCCGTACGGGAACAGCAATTCCTGTAATTCCGGTGAATGACAGTCTCAGAATATTATCCCACGGCGGACAGCTGGAAGTAGTAGATCGGGAGAAGGTTCGCGTAGTGCAGACACCTCAAACTTTTCGGGCGGATATTTTGCTCCCGGCTTACGAACAGGAATATCGCGAGCACTTTACGGATGAATCGACCGTGGTCGAGTATTTTGGCTCCAAAGTGCATTTCATCCCGGGTGAAGATTTCAATATCAAGATTACCCGCCGAATCGATCTGATCATTGCTGAACGAATATTGGCCGGTGAAAAATAGACACTTATTCCGGAATCATTTTTGTTTTAACAAATGAAGAGGCCAGGGTAACTTGTTATGCCGGAAGAAAAACCGCGGTTGATTACACGCCCCAAAATTCCGATAGAAATGCGCGATACCGGGGTGTTCGGAACCCTCGAAATCCAGGGTTATATTTTGTCCGGAGAATTCTTTCAGGAAACAATCCATCAGAAAATGATTGGCTTCCGCTTTGCGTCCCTCCGCAGTGACGCATGACTGTAACAGATAGAGCCTGTCGTCATCTTTTGGCAATAGTAATGTAGCCAGTAACGCATTCCCGGGTCCATATAAAGTCCTTAAAATGAGTTGATCGTTTTGTTGAAAAAATAGACATAGCTGTTTGAAATGATCGTAGTCGTGCGACTGTACTTCGCTCATTTTCCGAAGGTAGAGGCGTTTGTTTAGATCCAGCAATTCCTCCAGGTGGTTCGTTGCCTGATAACTGAAAGACAAAGCTTTGCCGGATTGTCCGGTTTTAAACAGATATTTTTGGTAGCTTTTTTTATAACCCGCTACCAGTTCTTCATAAGAGCGATCCAGACGGAGTATATAATTATTATAAGGCTCGCAGTAATCACAAGGGTTTGCATAATTTAGAAAAATTTCTGCGAAACGAAAATGCCGGGCTAATTCATCGAGAAAGGTTTTTATAAGGACAGGTTGAATAAATGCATTTTGTTCATCCCATCGGTTCATAGTCGTAAAAACACCGAGCTGTGCCGTATAAGGTGGCTGATACAGATAACGGATGCTGTATTTCCGTCTCCATGGCAATGGCATGACAGCTTCATAGTCGTTCAATATTAGCGCATCCCAGTTTTCTGCCATCGCATCGAGGTAAAAGGAATAAGCATAGATCAGGCGATTCGACGCGCGGCTGACGCAGGCATCCCATTTTGCTGCATCAATCTGCCGGCGTTGGACATATTCAATATGCAGTTTCTTTTCAGTCATGCGACATATGTTTTCTCAACCATTTTTTATAGCTGATATTTTGAATGTCCAGGCTGAAAGTCAGCTTTTGCCAGAAGCTTTCGCCGCGAAGTGCATCGTTAAAATCACTGCTGCATATTAATGGAGCATAGATATTCAACACATTTTTGAAAAGCGAAAGCTGGATGCCCGCGGTATAAAGAAAATGGCTGGTGGAAGCATCCGTTTTCCAGGCTTCTGAGTAAGTGCCAACATCGAAAAAGATCCGAAAGGGTAAGGGAAAGGGGGCCAGTTTTGCCGGCAGGGTGGTCGAAAAATTTAAAGCACTAACCCAGTTGCCGGATCTGCCGGATAAATAGTCGTAGGCGTCAATGCGAAGCTTCAATCCGCCATCCCGCATGGAAATCTGCCTGGCCGGAAGTCCACCATTGGAAAAGGAACTATTCTCGATGGCGTCAGAAGCGGTGCGTCCAATAAAATATTGATCATAGCTATAATCCTCATCACCGGTAACGCCGATGAGTTTTGGCTCATACCTGGACAGATCCTGTTTCACATTGTTATGCCATACGCCGAATTTAGAAGCGAATAAACGGACCGTCATGCCTCCGCCGGAAGGATAGTTAAAGAAGTAGTTGCCGTCCAGGTTGACCCGGTAGAACAGGTCAGCCTGCTGAAATTCTATGGCGGCGTGGTAGGGATAGAGTATTCGTTCATTACTGATAGCGAAACTAAGCTGGTTCAGATAGCGGAACTGAGATATTGTCGCATTAGGATGAATGAGCGTGTCGTGACCCAGGCCAAAGCCGGTAAAGTTTTTTTCATTGATCAGATAAGACTTAAACTCCAGCGATTTCTCTACCGTGCTGCGTGGCGTCCGTTTTCTGAAGTCAAGGCGTAAATAAGGCGCGAATTTCAAAAATCGCTCATACAAAGGTTTCCCTAAGGTGTCTTTCGCATAGTTGCTGGCGAACGAGGCCCCGTTTAGTCCGACGATGACATTGGAAAAAGCGCTGCCGCCCGGCCGCCAGTTATATTCAAGCCTTGCCAACCCTTCCAGCGATTTCACGGAATAGGAGTAAAGCGGAATGGCCAGGAACTGGAAATTGTTTTCCGGAAGGTTATAATTGTGGATGATGGCCCCGACCATAAAATCGTCGTATCGGTTGTATCCAAATGCGGGCGCCAGATTGATATAGTTATATTTGTCGCTATGGGCAACAGTAAATAGCATAGCTGCTCTCCAAGGTTTTTGTGCCCGGACTAAAAGAATCTGTTGAGCCGTATCCAGCCTGGCGAACCGGCCTTCCATCGGTACTCCTGATATCTGGGAGAATGTGGTTTGCAGATCGCTTGGAACGGGATGATTGAATTTCCATTGATTGAGGTAACTACGGATAGACTGGTCGAAAACACCCTGCCCTAACGAATCGGCAAGCGATCTGAACCAGGCGGCGGCCTGTGTTCTTTCCATAAGCCGATAATTATCTCTGGTCAGCTGTTCCGCAGGTGTATTAATGGGTTGAACCGTTTTTTCCTTTTCTGCTGCCATCAGCCAAAGGCTGTCATCTTCGAGCGACATGAACCTGGCTTTTTTGCTTACCCGTTCATCAAGTTCACCCAAACGCCAGCTGTAATATTGAGCCAGGCCCTGGGAGAGCCAGGGGTATTGTCTTTCGTTGGTTGCACAAGCCGTCTGGAACCATTGTCTCGCAAGGGCCATACGCAAGTTGTCAGTCCAATCCCGGCGTGTTTCGTTTTCATCCAGAAAAAGAATACCCGAAAAACTTTGATTCTCCGGTTCAGGCCCCTGAACCAGGTTTAGACAAGCGTAAGGGTAATCGCCCGCCAGTGTGGAAAGCTGTTGCATTAAGGTTTTTACCTGCTGGACATAAAGAGAAATCAGATTGTTTTCCGTTTTGTAGTAATAGGCGAGCGAGATGCTTTTCCCGGATTTCAACACGACGGTATCTTTTTGTTCTATAAAGTGTTTGTCCGCGATCCAGGCAAACGAATTGACCTGCGATGCAAGAAACCGGGAAGTATGCAGGCTGCCACTTTTATCAATAACCGATACCGGATTGCTGCCTGCCACGATACGGTAAGCGGCAGGAGCCGAGATCTCAACGTCATAGTCCCCTGTTTCATGGTAGGCGCCACCCTGTTCCAGGAAGGGCATGGGGTGCCAGCCGTCGCGATCATAAACAACTGGTTCAGGGTACCAATTGGTGATCTGAAAACTGCTTCCAGAATATCCGAATCCGGAAAAGTTCTCCGGAAGCTTCACATGGAATTGTGCCGAGATGAATGCGCTATCGCCTGGCTTCAGCGGAGCCGGCAGGTCCAGTTTGATCACATCGATATATTCCGGATGGTCTTCGGTGGCGGCGAGAATATCATTTACCCGGAATTCCATCCGGTTCATATATCCTTTATCTTCTTTGGAAGAGAAATAAAACCCCGTTTTCCCATTTTCAAGCAACTGATCGGTATAACGCGTTCTGTCACTTCGGAAGGCATTTGGCCAAACCTGGAGCCAGATAAAAGAAAGGGTATCGGGAGAATGATTGATATATTGTAAGCTCATCACGGCATCGAAGGATTTTTGCCGGGTGTCCAGACGAACGTTCAAGTGATATTTTAATCCTTGTTTCCACGGGGTCTGGGCGGGTGCTGCAAGAGAAAAAAACAGCGCGGAAAAGAAGAATAATTTTTTCAATGAAGCGCTGATTTAAGCAGTTTACCGGCCCTTGCCTTTGAATATGGTGAGTAAGGTATGCATCATGATCTTAAAATCGAGAGCCAGTGAAATATTCTCAATATAGATCAGATCATATTTCATCCGTTCGATCATTTCTTCAACGTTTTCCGCGTATCCGAATTGTACCATTCCCCAGGAGGTCAGGCCAGGCTTAACCTTTAGCAGGTACTTAAAAAAGGAAGTTTGCCTGGTAATTTGATCGATATAAAACTGCCTTTCGGGCCGGGGACCCACCAGGCTCATTTCTCCCCGAAGTATATTCAGCAACTGCGGCAATTCATCTATGCGCCATTTGCGCATTGTCTTCCCCCAGTTGGTGATGCGATTGTCGTTTCCTGAAGATAGGGCGGGACCGTCTTTTTCGGCATCATGGATCATTGAGCGGAACTTCCGGATTAAAAACTTTTTCCCTTTGTATCCGATTCGTTCCTGCGTATAAATGACCGGGCCCGGCGAACTGAATTTTACCCTGATGGCGACATACAGCAGGAGGGGCGACAGCAGGATCAGGCCCAGGCCGGAAAGCAATACGTCGATTAGTCGCTTGATGTGCATTTGCCATTCCGGCATGAGCCCGGTATGCAGGTCGCTCAGCACCGGGCTGAAGAGATTGCTGGTTTTTACCGAGCCGGAGAGTATATCCAGATTATCTGGTGTAATCTTGATCTCAACATCTTTTTCGCTCAGGCGCTGAACGATACTCTCCGCCAGTCCATTCTCGGATTTTTCCAGGGCAATTACCACAAGACTGATATTCTCTCTGTCGATAATGTTCTCCAGGTCAGTGGCAGGCCCCAGTATCGGCAACGGGAGGTCTTTCATATTGCCATTGACCGGATTTATATATCCGGTGTAATGATAGCCCGTTGATTCGAGGGGGGAGCGACTTTCTTCAAAAGTCCTGAGTGCCAGTGGGCCGGTACCCATCAGGATGCTGTTAAAAACCACGGAGCCCCGGCGAAGCTGCCTCCTGGTAATGCCGAGAATAATCCACCGCCCAAACCAGGTGATCAGGAAATGGGTAAGTAGAAAGGTAAAATAGGCTTTGTAATAATATCGGTAGTCGGTTTGAGGATCGTTGATCACGATAGCGAAGAATAGAACAGTACAGCCGATCAGGCTGCAAATGGCCGTAAGCGTAAACTCATTGAGCCTTGATTTCTTGTACAGCGAATGATAGGCGCCTGTCAATCCGTAAAACATCAGCCAACCGGCCGGGATTAGGAAAATGCCCAGCCAGAACCTGTTGTTAAGAAAGAGCGCATGATCCTGAAATATCGCTTCCGAAAGCAATAGACGTCGCGTGAAGTACAACACAACCCAGGAAATGATGCCGGCCAGCAGATCGCTAAGCAAGTACCAGATGATATGGATTTTCCGCGCCGGTCTCATGCATTCGTTCAGCTGTTGATGGAGTTATGTTTTATTTTCTGAAGAATCTGATGAGCAATATCCATTGCACGGTAACCGTCCATTTCCGAAACCAGGGTAGGCTTATTCTGTAAAATAGCATCAGCAAACTGCTGCAGTTCCATCCGGATAGCGTTTACCTCAGGCACTTCCGGGTTGATTACCGAAATTGATTGTTTTCCACTACGTGTTTCGATGTCGAAGGTCAGTCCCCGACCGTCATCGCCAGGCTGATTGAGACTAATGATCTCTGTTTTCTTGGCAAGAAAATCAACCCCGATATAAGCGTCTTTTTGGAAGATTCGCATTTTGCGCATCTTTTTCATAGAGATGCGGCTGGAAGTTAGATTTGCCACGCAGCCATTATTGAATTCAATACGGACATTGGCGATATCCGGACTTTCCGTCATCACAGCCACTCCGCTGGCATAGATATTCTTCACCTCGCTTTTTACAATGTGAAGAATAATGTCGATATCGTGAATCATCAGATCGAGGATCACACTTACTTCTGTTCCCCGGGGATTGAATTCCGCAAGCCGGTGCACTTCAATGAACATGGGATGAAGAGGCATGTTGCCCAGTGCCAGAAAAGCGGGATTGAATCTTTCTACATGTCCCACCTGCAGTTTGATATTGGATTCCCTGACAAGTTTGATCAGTTCCCTGGCTTCTTCCATATTATTAGCCAGGGGCTTTTCAACAAAAACGTGCTTGCCCCGGCGGATCGCTTTTTCACATAATTCAAAATGGAAATTAGTCGGCGCAATGATATCGACGGCATCACAGACATCAAGTAGTGTCTCCGGGCTATCGAACCGCTTGATCTGATATCTCGCGATCACCTCATTAGCGGTGCGATCGTCCGGGTCGTAAAATCCAACAATCTCTGCCTCCCGGATTTCTTTCCAGTTATTCAGGTGGAATTTCCCAAGATGTCCGGTGCCAAAAACCGCAACTTTCAACATGCCCTCTGTTTAAGAACTCAAATATAGATAATGTAAAAGATGTAGAGGCATGATCCTGCTCTATTGTCGCAGAAGGTGCGATCAGGCTTAGCCCTGTATGGATTCGTCGCCGGTCATGCGGAGCCGCAGGTATTTGAAGATATTCGGAAATGTGAGCGGAATATTGCGGGCAGGAAATATTTTGAATTGAATAAGTTTTGCCAGGGCTAAAAGGAAGACAAAAAAGAAGGCACAGGCAGCAACCCAGAAGCAAATATCATATTTCCGAAGAAAATAGGTCCTGATTGAAATGCCATCAGCAGTTTCTCTTCCTACGGCTAAGTCAAGGATCTTTTTAACAGCCGGAAGAACCACGGGTATTTTTGACCAGTTTGAATAGCGTACATCTGCATAGCGGTAATTGGTATCATAGCCAGGCGGCAATTGCTGCCGGAAATAATTCCAGTTATTTTTCACATCGGTGAAACTGGCCAATTGTTTATCAGGACGTATGAAGTACACGGCAAAAAGCGGGTCCAGCACTATCCAGCCATGATTCGTTCTCGCTTCAACGATATTATGCGCGGCATATCGCCCATTTGCTTTCATCTGTGCGATCCGCACGGGAAAATCGTACCCCGAAAGCAGGCGGGCGAGAATCACTGAAAAGCTTCCACAGGCCCCATTGGCCGTCATCAGATCGATAGATGTCGGATGCAACAAATCGGCTTTAATGCCTCCAAGCTGCTGCCCCTCAAAGACGGTTTCACGATTATTCATCAAATCGTGACAGGCTTGCATCATTTTTACTACCACAGAATCCTGGGTGTCCTTTGGCCCAAGTTGACTGTCGACATTGGCGCGAATCGCCGAGAAAAGCTGTTGTTCGTAATTAGCTTCCATCCTGAAATAGAAAATACTGGCCACCAGGAAGCCGTTCAGGAAAGTGAGAAAATATAAATTACCGAAAATTCGCCTAATCATCACTGTTACAAGGGAAAAGATGAATTGCTTAGGCCCTCAGGGTTAAAATATATGGTGTAAGTATAGGTTAAAGAGAAATAGATAGCAGGGTTAGCAAGATCGAACCTAAGGTTTAAGCCTCAAAAAGCTAAAATAGGCAATTTTCGTACCAAACAGGCCAAATAATGAGCATAAAGGGCGACTATGCTGAATTCCGCGCTGCATTAATTACCCCAAAAGAGCAACGGATAATAAGTTTCTCATATATCTCTTTCATCGGTGAACCGGTTTTATCAGCTTCCCTGAATTTCATAATGGCATATTGCTGGATCGTGCTTAGCGGCAGTACAATGCGGTCCCGCATTTGAATCGATAGCTGCTCAATCGGATAGTCGGCCATCAGTTCCTGTTTTCCCGAAAGCCTGAGCAGATAGCGCTTGGTTAATTCAAATTCATTGTAGATCATCATCCAGACCCTGCCGAACTGCGGATGCCGGGAGAAGTTTTCCGTTAGCGGGAAAAAGCACTTTTTCATGGCCATTTCGCTGTTGTCAAGCAGGGTTTTGAAAAAGGGCGAATGCACATATAACGCTTTCACATCCTGCCATTTGCCTTTTGTTTCCATTTCCCGTAGCGCTGAACCGAGACCGTAATACCCGGTAACATTTTGCTTCAGCTGGCTCCAGGACCCTACAAAAGGAATAGCGCGCAGGTCCTTAAATTCCAGCGAACTGCTACTTTTTCGTTTACTCGGTCGACTACCAATATTGGTCTCGCCATAAAACTGGAGAGGACTTACCTCATTCAGATATTCCATAAATTCCGAATGGTCCCGCAGCTCCGTATAGGCCAGGTAGCTGCTTTCGGCCATTTCTTTTAGCAAACCTTCTTCTTCTGCATTGAGTGTAACCTTACGGGCAGAAAAAAGATCATTGGCAATACCGGCATGTACCAACTGTTCTATGTTGAACCGGGCCGAATCGACCGTTCCGAAATTGGAACTTACGGTCTGCCCCTGAACAGTAAGCTGTATCTCTTTATTGGCGATGTTTTTTCCCAGCGAGGCATAGAAACGATGCGTTTTGCCCCCGCCCCTTGCGGGAGGACCACCCCGACCATCGAAGAATACCACCTTAACGCCGGCCTGCTCGGAAATCCGGGTCAGTTCTTCCTTGGCCTTATAAATGCCCCAGTTGGCCATCAGGTACCCGCCATCCTTGGTTCCATCTGAGAAACCGACCATGATGGTTTGCGTATACTGACGCCTGTTCAGGTGCGCGCGGTAGCATTTATTGGCATACAGACCGGCCATAATATCCGCGGCATGCTGGAGGTCCTCGACTGTTTCAAACAGGGGAATGATGTCGATATCCATTTCGGATTTATCCCATCCGCCCAACAGGAAAAGCCCGTAAACCTCCATAATGTTCAGCGCGCTGTTACACTGACTGATGATATAACGGTTACAGCCCGGCGCGCCATTTCTTTCCTGGATTTTCTTTACTGCACGAACACTTTCCAGGGTGTCTGTAACAATCGCTTCGCTGAATAATTGCTCCGTAAGGGGCTTCAGGTTACTCAGTATGTTGATTTTCTCTTCTTCCTCTAACGATTCGTATTGGCTCCCTAAAGCGCCCGTTTTGTCATTTATCGATTTCAGCACTTTGGTATGAACCGAACTTTCCTGCCTGAGATCAAGGGTTGCAAAGTGCAACCCGAAGATCTTGATCTTGCTGATGAAATTATCCGCTAAATGCAGGAATAACCCGTTGTTCTGATAGATGAGTATCTCGCGAATCCTGCCCATCGCCTGCAGCATTTCGTCAGCCTTTAATTGATTCTTTGGATCGGGATTAAACAATTCCCGGTAAAGTTTTTGTTCCAGGTCTGCGATGATCACATCTACCTCTTTGAAGGTAAGCCGGCGTTTGAGCCTGCGCACTTCAAGATAATAACAGCGCAATATGGTCTCCCGAAGCAGTTCGGCAACGCGAATGGTAATGCCGGTGGTGACAAACGGGTTTCCGTCGCGGTCGCCTCCAGGCCAAAAACCCATCTGGATGATCGGATTGCTTTCCGATACAGCCTGCGGGAAATGGTCTTTTAATGAAGTCAGTATCTGTCCGGCGGCATGGTAGAAAACATGCTCTAAGTACCAGATCAAACTGACCGCTTCATCGTAGGGCGTTGGCTTCTGCTTTTTAAGAAAAGGCGTTTTACCTAATTGCTGCATGAAGGTATTGATCTCGGCGGCGTTGTTCTCGATCACCGCCTGGGAAAGATCGTTGATAATCCCCAATACCGGTCCGGGATAAAATTGAGTAGGATGCGCCGTTAGTACCAGCCGCACCGCATAGTCCTTAAGTTTTTCCTTAAGCTCTTCTTCCTTATTGTACTGGCTGACCTCAGAAAAAAGATGCTTCATCGTCCCGGCCCCGCCCATATCGTTTACATCTGTAAAAGCTGCGTCCTCCAGTGCATCAAAAAGCACAACCTGTCTTTCCACATACTGAACAAATCGGAAAAGCATATCCGTTTTTTCCCGGTCGGTTGCGCCCGGCGAGTGCCTGGCGAAGAAATCCTCCAGGATCTGCAGCGGGCTTAGCTTCTTATGATAGCCCTCCTCGCAATAGGTAAGCAGCAGCGAAAGGAATATGCCGGTTTTCTCGATCCGGTGAAAAGGCAGCGAAGTAAAGAGACTGTTATAAAGCTGAAATTTGATGCCGACCAGGTTCTTGAACTCCTGCAATCCGGAAGACTGATTATTCATAGTGCGAAATTAAAATTCATTCAACAAAGCCCCATAACTATCATAAAAAATCAAAATAATTAAACAAAATCATTAATATTTCGAAAAATAGAGTCTGTTTGTTTTATTTTCTTTCATATTATTCACTACCTTCGTTCCGTTTTTATTTTGTGAAAATAGCCAGTCAACATATTATCTCCAGGACCTTCTTCACTTCCTTAACAGGTGGAACTACTTTCATTACCTGCACCACGACCCTGTAAAGGGTTGTACAACTACATATTCCCCAGGGGCTTTTGCCGCACTAACAATTGGTTTTTATCTTTTCCATTTAAATTTCTTTTACATGCAGGTCTTGAAATTCGGCGGTTCATCCGTAGCTAACGCTGAAAATATTGCTAAAACAGTTCAGGTTATTCGTCGCACATCCATCAGGGGCCGCACCATCGCAGTCGTCTCTGCCCTGGGTGGCATAACCGATACCCTTCTGGAGTGTGCCGGTCAGGCCGCCTCGGCGGATGAGTCCTATCGCGATACCCTGAACCGGGTTGAACAACGGCACCTCGATACCGTGCGACAATTAATTCCACTGGCGAACCAGAGCGGGTTACTTAGTCTGGTCAAGAAAACCTGCAACGAACTGGAAGATATTT
>DASZRP010000179.1:0-1682 GCA_035548895.1 Puia sp.
CTCCGGCAACGGGATTTCCGATGCCGTTACAGGAACCTGGAAAACATGAAACAGCAGCAGCCTGGCGTTGAGGGCCTGACCCAGATCGGCGGCATAGCGGGCGGCGTTGACCGAAGTTTCGGAAAAATCGATCGCTGACACTATCGTTTTCATAACCTTGTGCTTTATACAGCGAGTTATTTAATAAAGAAACTGCAGGCAACAGCTGCTACTTCAATCAGCGTGCCGATCAGCAGACAGGGTACGGTATATTTAACCGGCATAGCGGCCAGATTCGTGATAACAACCAGTACCAGGGGAATCATGGCTACAATGATCAATCCGAATAAAGCGCCGTTCGATAAAATGACGGCCATAGCCAGCGGAAATATTGCTGCGGCCATGGCAGTTACCGAAATCCCTACCCATTTCACATGATTGGTCTCCTCTTCACGCTCCGCCCAGGCAAAAAAGCGCGCAATAACAGATGGTTTTTTGACGGATTCTTTCTGGGAGAAGGCAGTCGTGGAGTGTGAGTGTGAAATAGTGAATGCCATAAAATTTGTTTTGTTGAACAAATTTCAAAAGCAATATACGGTTCACCAATAACCTCCGTCAGGTGTAAGAATGATTTTGGTCAGTTAGCCTTCTATCTGAATTTCAACAGTCAGCTCACGGTGATCTGCAGCCCGCGCCGTAAAGTATTGTGTATTTCGGCCACCTGGTCGGTATGCCTGATCAAAGCCCGTATCTCTTCCGGGCTCGCTGCTGCGGTAACGTTCGCCTTGTATTGAAAATTAAACCCCGGTTCACCCTCGGCCCCAAATTCGCCGGTCACGATCACTTCCACCTGCTCAACCTTAATTTGTTTTTTCGCGGCTTCGCGGTAAATATCGTTGCAAAAGCAGGTGGCCAGTGAAAGAAGCAATAATTCACCGCCATTAACGGATGAACCGAAACCACCTGCTTTGGGTGGTATCTTCAACTGTTTTGCGGAATCATTGGTCTGCACGGTTGTCTCCAGTTCGTTGAACCGGCTGATGACGGAGGCTGACATTTTCATATACGCCAATTTACCACAGGTTTGGTAAATGGTGAAATCGGAAAAGACAGGAGCTTATCCCGCTTGCAGCATACATCAGTACAGTCAGGCCTGTATCTTTTTTTATTTTCAATCATTATAATTGCCACATGAAAAAGTCCTGCTGCCTCGGTGTTCTCTTTTTTTTCTTTCAGTTATACATAAACGCGCAGCCCCCGCTTAGCGGGAGCGTGAAAATGTTCCAGGGCAGGCCCACGATTTTTGTAAACGATCAGCCCGTTTCGCCTCAATTCTATGCGCTGACTCACGAGTATGGCGGCCGGTGGTCATGGGAGGAAGTGCCCGCCCGGAACCTGAAGAATTTTTGTGAGCAGTCGTATAAGCTGTACCAGGTCGATCTCTACTTTCAGGATATCTGGTCGCGCGACAAAGACCAATTGGACATCGCCAAAGCACAGCGACAGGTGAGAGGCGTGCTGGACGCCTGCCCGGATGCCGGTGTGGTGATCCGGGTGCATGTCAACGCCCCTTACTGGTGGAATGAAGAGAACCGGGAAGAATGCACGCAATATGCCGATGGGCCGGTTGACGCCCGTTCCTATGGTCCGCCGAACGATAATGAGAACGGAGATATCGATCATCCGCTGAGAGCCAGCCTCGC
>DASZRP010000180.1:0-2311 GCA_035548895.1 Puia sp.
CCGTTGCTGAAAGGCAGCCCTGAGTTCAAGGCTATGCGTCGACGTTAATCCGGGCAGATAAAAATTTCCGGAAGCCAGGAACTGTTCGCCGGCAATATTCGTCACTGCACGGTCGTAACGGATCAGGACAGTCTGTGCAAACGAGGGATAGATCTGTTGCTTTCCGGCCTGGAGCTGGTGCGAAAAAGAAATGTAAGGATCCAGGCTGCCATATCCGCTAAAACGAATGCTGTCTTTATAAGGGCCTCTGAAATAATCTTCGTGGTAGGTGAAGCTGGCGCCAGGCTGCAGGCTGGTCAGCCACCGGCCCCGGCTCAGGTTCAATGGAACGAAAAGACCTATATAGGGCTGTAATTCGTTCCAGTATAGCTTGGTGCGGCTGGAAAAATAAGCGTTCCGGTCGATCAGGTATTCCACGCCGGCATCGAGCTGGGGAAACCATCCGCCGTAGTTGAAGTCAGCGCCAACGGATTTGTATTGCTCGTTACGATTATAGCCTATATACACCTGCGATTGAAAGGTATTGAGCATATTTTCACTCACCAGGGCGAAGCTGTAGTCCGGGTCATCAATATAAGGACGCCAGCTGTGAAAATGAAAAAGCCCCTCGGTATTCGGATATCGCTTTACGGCATACGGTGGCGCAGAAATGGAGTCGGGCAGCTGAACCGGAGGGTGGTTTAAGGACAATACCCGGTGATCGGGCAGCGACTGGAGATCATCAAACCGGTAAGGATCGGTGGAAAACAGGCTGCTGTCCGCCAAATTCAAGTGATACCCCGCAGCCGTGAAGTTTGTCCAGGCTAATTTTCCAAATCTTGCGGCAAGTTGGTAAGCGCCTGTCAGCGGGCTGGTATCAAGCGCATAGGCATTACCGTTCTTCAGTACAAATCCCCGGTCCCGGCCATTTGTCGTGCGCGTGAAATAGATATTGCCGGAAGAAACAGAAACAAACCCGATGGGCGCCATGGACCAGGACAGCAGCAATTCCTGCTTTCCGGATGGTATCGCTATGCTCATCAGGCACATTTCGCCTCTTCCGTTTCTGACTGCGCTTATCAGCTGGCCTTCACCATAAAATTTGGGGTAGGTGAAGAAAAGATTTTCCGGGTTCGGCAGTCTGTACAGGCGGCGGCCCGAATGAGCATCAAGGATATCCAGAAAGCAATGGGCCGAGGACGAATAGTCAACAGCGACCACCATCGAGTCGTCGGGAGAAATATCGGGCGAGAAGTATTTGGTCCGGCTGGTCAGCCTGATGTCTTTCCTCGTATGTAGATCGAGAATGCGGATAACCGAATAATCGCGCCAGCCCCAGCGGAGGTCGGGTTCGTAGGCCGAATAAATGATCTTCCCGTTACGATAGGAAAACTGATCGTCGAGGGAGACAGCGCGAAAGCCGATCTTTTTCTCCTGCTGATCCGAAAGACTCCGTTCTACAAACACGGGCGGCCGGCGATAGGAAGAACGCAAAAACACCAGCCGGTCGCTATCTATGAACTGCGGGAATGCCTGATCTGCGTTGAAATGCGCCTGGCTCCGGGCATAAACGGCATTCGACTCTTTATAAGCAGTATCGGGGATCTGTGTATGAAAGAATTCGAGCGCCTGCTGTCTGAACCGGCGATAATCAATTCCGGTCTGCGCTTTAGTAGCATGTTGCAAAGGATAGAAAAAGCCTTTAAAAGCTGCGGCTTCCACGGCGGTCTTTCCCCAGAAATCATTGCCGTATTTTTCTCTTCCGTAAGCGACAAGCATATAGCCGAGCGGATAATGGTCCGGCGTATAGTCGCGCAACGATCCGTTCCTCAGCTTCATCCAGGAATAATTTTTACCGGCTAACCAGAGCGACTGGTACGACGAGAGAAAGAGGGGTAGTCTTCCCCTGCCCTGCCGGCTCACCAGCGTTTCCTGGTAAACGGCATCGCCTTCCCAGAACCAATTCGGAACGGACAGGTTGTTGGCGAGCGCGAGGCCTTCTTCACCAAACAAATAGAAAAAGACTTTCGACAATCCGACGCGAAAGTTATTATACTGCTGTACGTGGCGGTACTCATGAATGGCCAGCGTTTGATGCCAGGGCAGGCTGCCCAGATCAAAGCTGTTCTGCAGGGGAGTAAGCTGAAATTCACTCCGGAAGGGCGCTAACTGTACATAAGCGTTAGCAATGGTCGTCTGATTGTGAAATACGATGTTGACCGGGCGTTTTCTGCCGCCGATAGTGCTGCGCGTGCTGTCGTTCAACAGGTTCACCAGGTATTCCACCTCGGCCGCTTCCTTATCCAGCCCGGTTGGGTAAATGATCTTTTCA
>DASZRP010000181.1:0-2496 GCA_035548895.1 Puia sp.
CGAGCTTCCGGATCATCTTTCCCCCCTCTCCCAGCAAAATGCCTTTCTGCGATTCCCGCTGTACAATGATATCGGCCTGGATCTTCGTCAGCGTCTCTTTCTCTTTATACTCCTGCACCAGCACCGTGCTCTGGTAAGGGATTTCGTCTTCGTAGAGCGTAAAGATCTTTTCCCGGATCAGTTCTCCCGCGAAGAACTTCACTGGCAGGTCCGTCAGGTCTTCTCCGTCGAAGAAAGGTTCTCCTTCCGGCAGCCAGTGGATGATCCGTTCCAGCAGCCGGTCGGTATTCGTCTTCTTCATCGCCGAAATGCCGATCACTTCGCCGGCGTATTTTTTATCCCGGAAGAACCGGAGCAGTTCGTCCAGTTTCTCCTCCGGTATCCGGTCTGTTTTATTCACCACCACGAGCGCGGGCGCCTTCAGGTTCAGGGATTCGAAAAGCCGGTCCTGCTCTTCCGGGTCTTCCCTGCCGTCCATCAGCAGGAGGGCCAGGTCGGCATCCTGTACCGCGAGCTTCACCGAATCCATCATCTTCTCGTGCAGGCGGTACCGGGGCTCGATAATGCCGGGCGTATCTGAAAATATCGCCTGGTAGCCCTCGCCCGTCAGTATCCCCCTGATCCGGTGGCGGGTGGTCTGCACTTTATGCGATACGATCGCCAGCTTCTCCCCCATCAGGGCGTTCAGCAGCGTGCTCTTGCCGGCGTTGGGCTTCCCGAAAATATTGACGAACCCCGATTTCATAAATGGGTGCAAAGGTAGCTAATCGCCACCCATTCCCCGCCGCTGGCTGATCTTTTGCAGGGTGCCTGAGCTGGTCTTTTGGCAGATTGGAATAAATCGCTTAATTTCGTTGTTTAAACATTAAATAGACTATATATGGCAACTGTAAAATGGACGCTCGATCCTTCGCATTCCGAAGTGAGCTTTAAGATCCGCCACCTGATGATCGCCAACGTAAGCGGTCATTTCAACAAATTCAATGTGGAAGTGGAAACGGAAGGCCAGGATTTTACCACAGCAAAAGCGAAGTTCACTGCCGATATCGACTCGGTCAACACCAAGAACGAACAGCGCGATCAGCACCTGAAAAGCCCGGATTTTTTCGATGCGGCGAAATTTCCAAGCCTCAGCTTTGTACCGACAAAAATCGAAAAGAAGGACGAAGAAAATTACACCATCACCGGCAACCTCACCATCCGCGACGTAACGAAACCCGTTAAGCTGGATGCCGAATTCGGCGGCGTCGTGTCCGACCCCTGGGGCAATACCCGCGCGGGCCTCACGGTGAACGGCAAGATCAACCGCAAGGAATTCGGTCTCTCCTGGCATGCCGTTACCGAAGCCGGCGGCGTAGTGGCAGGCGATGAAGTGAAGTTCCATGCCGAGATAGAGCTCATCAAACAAGCCTGAGATATTCCCGTTGCCTGATCTATATTTGGACCTATGAAACGAATCATTGGTCTGCTCTTAACCGGATCCGTTCTTTTTTGCTCCGCGCAGAAGAAAATGGATCCGGTTCCTTTTGGAAATACCATCTTAGCCGATAACCTGAAAAAGGACCTGCTGATTGTCGCCAGCCCGGAATTCGAAGGCCGGGAAACCGCGACCGAAGGCCAGCGCAAAGCAGCCGCCTATATCGAACAGTATTTCCGGGGCCTGCAACTGAAGCCGGGCAATGACTCCGTGTACCAGCTTCCCTTTCCCGTTTACCAGGATTCGCTGCTCTCCACCCGCTTCACGGTAAACGACGACAGCTTCTCCGTATTCAACGATTACGACCTTTCCCTGGCCAATAACTACGCCGCCGGTCTCGGTACCAGCGAGGTGGCGTATGCCGGCTACGGCGTCTCCGACTCTGCGCAGGATGATTATGCCGGGCTCGATGTGCGGGGCAAGATCGTTCTGGTAAAGACCGGCTATCCCGAAGGCTATCTGCGGCGCCACACCACGACAGCGAGACGGTTCAACGGTTTCGCCAAATCGGATGAAGCGCAGCAGCATGGCGCCGTGGCCGTTTTAGTGATCCAACACGATTTCCCGCATACCCGGGCGCCGCGCGAAGGCAATATGTACCGGGAAGTATATAAACCGGTGAACCGGCCCATTACCGTCAACATCTCGGAAAACCTGGCCCGCACCATCATGGGCAGCGGCTTCGATTCCGTGTTCAACAACAGCCTGGCGCCGGGAAGAACCTATTCCTGCCGGCTCTGGTTTTCGTTCGACAAGGAGACCCGGTTCATGCAAAGCACCGATGTGCTGGGCTATATGGAAGGAACCGACCTGAAAGACCAGTTGCTCGTTATCTCCGCCCACTACGATCACCTCGGGAAAAAGGGATCGACCATCTACTATGGCGCGGACGATGACGGCTCGGGAACCGTCAGCCTGCTCGAAATAGCTGCCGCTTTCGCCAAAGCCAGGGCCGCCGGCAAGGGGCCCCGCCGCAGCATGCTTTTCTTAGCCAACTCCGGCGAAGAAAAGGGCTTGTG
>DASZRP010000182.1:0-13682 GCA_035548895.1 Puia sp.
TCCGGCGTTTGATTGGGAAAATATTCCCGCGCTCTGCTTTCCGTAAGCACCACTTTATTGGGGCCGTTTAATGCGCTGGCTCTACTGCCTGCAATCCATTGGTAAGGCAGCATATTGAAATACGATGCATCGGTCGCAATAATGTTATCCGGGTCCTCTTTAATAGCAATTTTATCAGTTCCCCTTATTTCAATACTGTTTACACGTTTTTTGAAAACAGGAACTACATTAGCCACACCGGGAATTTCTGCTCTCACGCCCTGGTATAGCGGAGCAGCGACGCCGCCCATTTTTGCATTTGTTCTGTCTACCGAATTTAAAGCGGTAATTACTTTATAAGTATTTTCTTTGTTGGGCAAAGCATGGTCGTAGCTGAATTCATAGCTTACAATACGGAAAATGATCCAGCTCGCACTGATGCTTACCGCCAGTCCGAAAATATTCAGGAAAGTGAATAGCCTGCGCCGCCACAGGGCACGTAAAATCTTAAGCATGCTGGTCCGCTTTTGGTAAAGAGAAAAGAATCTCAGGTGCGAACAAAGTGCCAGTTTTATAATCTGTTAATATTCAGTTATATAAGGATTATCAACGCGTTCCTTTATGTCCGATTTTGGACAATAACTGTTCGGTTTAGATTGGGTGATTTATAGACCTTCGTCAATGAATATCTCTGGCCTGAATACGATGCGGGATTTCACCGAATTGGAGATCAGGCAGGCAGCTTCGGATTTTTCCAGCACCCGGAGGGCTTTTTCCCGATAGGCTTCATTTTTTATTTGCAAACGCGGCGACAGTTCGATCTCGCTGATGAGATATTTGCCGTCTATTTTTTCGAGCTTTCCCGTCGCTTTGCTTTCAAAGCTCACGAATTCCAGGCCCGAATTCTCGGCTATCGCCAGGAAGGTGGTCATCAGGCAACTGTCTACGGCTGCAACCAGCAGGTGCTCGGGAGACCAGATGCCAGGGATTCCTTTGGGAAATTCCGGCGGCGTAGCGATCTCGATCGATTTGACGAGAACGGGAGAACTTACAAGGCCTTTACGTCCCTCGGCCCATTGCAATGCTACTTCGTAATAAGAATTGTTATCCATTTTGCTATGATTTTTCATAACAAAATTGTCAACTGCCGCGCGAATAAACCGTGATATTAGTCACGGCGCCGGGTGACTTGCGTGAGGTCAGTCCACGGCTTTAAAATCAAGGTTAAGAATTTCCAGGAAGTTTTTGTCTAAGCGAATATGGCCCTTGTCAGCAAGCTTCTTGAGCAGTCTGGAGATGACTTCACGGGAGGAATTCAGATCGGCTGCGATTTCGGTGATCGAGATGGGAAAGCGATGGGTCTTCAAACTATCTTGTTGTTTTTCCAGGTAGAAAAGCAGCCTTTCGTCCATGTTCCGGAAGGCGATATGATCGACGGTGATCAGTAATTCCTCAAACCGGGAGCGGTAAGATTCAAGTACAAAATAATACCAGGTTTTATATTCTGACATCCACTGATCCATGTATTGCAGCGGAATGGTGACGACCTCGGCATCTGTCATCGCGCGGGCCATGATCTGGCTGGTCTCGCGCTTAGTGGCGCAGATCATCGATAATGCACAGGCCTGCCCCGGTTGCAGGTAGTAGATAAAAAACTCGTTCCCTTCCTCGTCTTCCCGGTATATCTTGACCAGTCCTTTGGTGATTAGCATGGTAGACCGGATATTTTGACCGGTCTTTATCAGCAGCTGCCCGGCAGGGATTTCCCGAATGTCAGCTTTCGCGGCCATATTGCTGACAAGCTCCTTTTCGAAAGAGGGAAACAATTTATTCAGCTGCTGTTCATCGATCATAACGATTGGGTTTAACGGTAACAAATGTAAGAACATGGCGGCCATGTTAAAATGGACTGCCGTGACTTTTATCACGGAAAAGATGGTACAGGCTTATGATTTTTGGGTGGAAATAAAAATGCAGTATATGACAAGTATATTTTCACGACTGTTTGGGAAATCGGTTAATTTAAGGTCCATCCATCAGCATGGCGCCGTCATTGTGGATGTTCGGTCACCCAAAGAATTCAGCGGCGGACATATAGACGGCGCGCTGAATATCCCGCTTGATCAGCTCAGTAAATATATTGGCGAGCTGCAACAAAAGGGAAAGCCGGTCATCACTTGTTGCCTTAGTGGTGGGAGAAGCGCATCTGCCACTAATTTGCTATCACAAGCCGGCCTTGAGGTCTATAATGGAGGGGGCTGGTCATCTCTGGAGAGAACGTTGCGATAACTTACAAGGCTAAGACTATGCAATCGATGAAAGTGAAAAACCGGATCATCTGGTTTGGAAAGATATTTCGCTGGACGCTGGGAGGGGCGTTTCTCGGAGCCGGGCTATATGCCCGTTATGACTGGTCCACTCTTTTCTTTGGCGCCGTTTTGTTCTTTACCGGGTTTCTTCGCCCGAAGTGTTGCATCGACAGAACAGATGGCGCTTGCTGATTAATGGCGCCTGGTGACTTTAAACTGTCTGTCATAGGGTGATTTTCCGGATTGGGCGCCAGTGATAAAAAATTAAATTTGCATAAAAGAGAGTAATGTCAAAAACATTAGATCATGAAATGTATGATCATTTTAAGCTGTTGAATGATGCGGAAAAAAATCAGTCATTCAAATGCTCAAAACTTTTCTCAAAAGCAAACCCGGCCAGTCGGGAGCGATAAGTGTTGAGCAATATAATCATGAGCTAAAGGAGGCGGAAACCGAATATGAGCGAGGTGAGTTCACTTCCCATGAGGATTTTTTAAAGCTGATCAAGAAATGGGAGAGCGGGGATCAGCGTAGTCTGGACAAAGCGATCGGAGAGGCAAATGAGGCAGGCTTTCAACTATATTCACCAGGGCTCACCCACGAATGCTTCGAAAGTAATCAGGGAAATTGCAAATGCGGTACATAGTGCGGTGCTAAACCCGGAAATGTATCCAAGAGATAAATATAAAATCGATAATGACGGGGGTTGGAACCGGTTAAGTATTGACGTTTTTCAGCCCGCCGCGCTATCTTTATACCGGGATAAGATTACAATCCCGCTTGCCAACCCGCATTGAAAGACTCCTTATCCGCCGCTCGCGGACTCTCATCGTATTCAAAAATTCAACAATAATGGAAAGAAGAAGTTTTATCAAAAACACCTCGCTGGCCGGGCTTACCGTGCTCAATTTTCCGGTCTTCGGAAAGAATGCCCCTTCGAATAAAGTGGTGTTAGCCGTGATGGGCCTCAACGGTCGAGGCTCTTATCTTGCCCATTCCTACGCCGGTCTGGAGAACGTAGAAATCGCTTATATCTGCGATGTGGAAGACGGCGCCATTAAGAAAGGCTTTGATGCGCTCAAAGATGCACCGCGCAAGCCGATATTGATCAAAGATATTCGCGAGCTGGTGACAAAGAAAGATTTCGACGGCCTCCTGGTGGCGGCCCCGGATCACTGGCATACGCCCGCCGCCATTCTCGGGGTAAGCCATGACAAGCACGTATATGTGGAAAAACCCTGTGGACAAAATCCCGCCGAAGGCGAGTTGATCGCCAAAGCCCTTCATCATTATGGCAAGCTGATCCAGATGGGTAATCAGCGCCGCTCGATGCCTACCCTGATCCGCGGCGTGCAGGAAGTGCGCGACGGAGTGATCGGCGATGTGTATTTCGCGAAAGCCTGGTATACGAACGACCGCAAGTCGATCGGCATCGGTGAAAAGATCCCCGTGCCGGCTACGCTTGACTTCAATCTCTGGCAGGGACCGGCGCCGCGTCGCGACTATCAATCGAACCTGGTTCATTATAACTGGCATTGGTTCTGGCATTGGGGAACCGGGGAAGCCTGCAACAACGGAACGCATGAAATTGATTGCTGCCGCTGGTTTCTTGGCGTGGACTATCCCACGAAAGTGACTTCCGCCGGAGGACGCTTTGCCTTTCATGACGATTGGCAGACGCCCGACACCCAGGTGGCTGCTTTCGAGTTCGGCGACAGTAAGGCGATCACCTGGGAGGGAAGAAGCTGCGCCGATTTTCCCGTAGAAGGCTCGGAACGCGGTTTTATTATTTACGGGAAGAATGGAACGCTGGTCAATCTTGGCGGCGGCGATTATAAAATTTACGACAACGCCAAAAAGCTGGTGAAGGAAGTGAAGCCTGATGAAAAACCGGATCCGACTAACCCCATCAGCGCAACGGGTAACCTGGACCTCTATCATTTTCAAAACTTCTGCGACAGCATCCGTGGCAAAACCACTTTGAATTCTCCGGTGGATGAAGCGCAGAAAAGCGTGTTACTCTGTCATCTCGCAAATATTGCGCAGCGCACAGGCCACGCGCTGCATTGCGATCCGAAGAATGGATATATCCTGAACGATCCGGATGCGATGAAGTTGTGGAAAAGAGTCTACGAAAAAGGATGGGAGCCTGTGGTTGGATAAAATCTTTTCAGTTGAAGCTCACGTTCTTAAACGGTTAAGCAGGACCGGCAATCGATAAAGAAGATGCCGGTTTTTTTGTTTCGCAACAGAAAATAAATTGCGGCAACATGCAGCACAGTGCAGCACAGCCGGAATATTTTTTTGTTGATTTAGCAGCACAGAGCAGTACACGGGACTCATGAATTGCTTCTACTTTAGCATTGCTCAACCATTTACAATTGCCTTGCTAAACAGATTGCTTATGTACAATCCCGGAAAATTACTGCTCCGGCTGCTGCTTGTCAGTATCTCTTTTCTTTCCTTCAATACGCTTTTTGCACAGAACACGGTAACTGTTGCGGGTCGTGTTATCGACTCCACCAACAGTCAGCCTGTTCCCAATGTGAGCGTGTATGTAAAAGGACAACAGGCGAGAGGTACGTTGACCAATGCAGACGGCGCTTATCGTCTTACAGTGCCCAGCGGTTCAACCCTGGTATTTTCTTCCACCAATTACAATGCGCAGGAAGTATTGGCGAACGAGTCCATGCCCAATGTCATCCTGCTTTCTTCCAAAAGCGCCACACTCAACGATGTCGTAGTGATCGGTTACGGCTCCCGTCGCAGGAAGGACCTGACCAGCGCCATCTCTACGGTCGATGCAAAAGACCTTGAGAAAAGCACAGCACTCACTCCAGAGCTTGCGCTTCAGGGCCAGGTGTCGGGTGTGAGCGTAACGACCGGTGGTGGCGATCCGACAGCCCGTCCTATCGTGCGCATCCGCGGGGTGAGCACCTTCAACAATGCCGACCCACTCTATGTAATCGACGGGATCCCCATCGAGGAAGGCGGTTCCGGCGCCACGCCTGATGCGGTGAATGACCCGACCCGCAGAACGCCGATCAACATATATACACTCGTTAATCCGAACGATATTGAGTCGATCAGCGTACTGAAAGACGCCGCAGCTACGGCGGTGTACGGGTTGCGCGCCGGTAACGGTGTTATCCTCATCACCACCAAACAGGGCAAGCGCGGTAAAGTACGGGTCGATTTCGACGGGGCCTATGGCTGGCAGAAAGAAGCAAAGACTTACAGCTTCCTCAATACACAACAGTTTACCAAGTTCATCACGGATGCCTATAATGCCAATCCGGAGCTCAGTGGCTCAACGCCGGTGCCGATCGGACAGGCCACCCTTTTCGGCGCTGTATGGGATCCGGCAAGTCCTGACTATTTGGGAAATAGCCCCACTTATGACTGGCAGGATGCGATTATAAATCACGATTCCAAGATCAAGAATTATAATGTTCGGGTCAGCGGCGCCTCGGAGAATACCAATTACAGCGTCTCTTTGGGCTATGCCAATAATGATGGCGCTTTTGCCGGCGTGAATTCCGAACGCTACAGCATTGGCGCGAATTTCAAGAGCAATATCGGCAAGTACATCGAGACCGGCTTCAACGTTCATCTCGTGCAGGAAAAGAACCTGATCCCGGGTTTCGGCGACCTGGGCTATTATTCCGCCGACCCCTGGCAGCCGATCTACGACAATGCCAACCCTTATGGCTATGCGCCGTTATGGAAGCTCAACCAACCGATCACGCCCAGTACTTTCGATATCAGCCCGATCTATCAGTCCATTCCGGATCCTTCGGTGGCCATCAACAACTATTTTGGCGAGCTTGCCACCACCAGCAATCCCTTTATCCATCAAACTGCCCTGGGAAGCGGTTATGTACAGGTGGAACCGATCTCCGGCCTGAAAATCCGCGGAACCCTGTCGGCCCAGCAACTGCTGATCACCAACCGTTCCTTTACTTCGTTCGATAACTGGGAATTCGGCGAAACGCCGGGCAATCCCTACGGTGCGGTGAAAAACCCCCAGGCAGGCGTTCGCTACAATGCCGTAGGATTCTATAACAGCACCACAACCAATATGGTGAAGTCGCTGAACGTCGACTACACCCACAGTTTTGGCAAGCATAATGTAGACCTTACGCTGAACGCTTCGCAGGAAAACTGGATCTGGCGTACGCAGGGCGGTAACGGGTTCATTACCTCCGATAACCCCGACCTGCGCGATTTCCATCCCAATGGGACGCAGAACGCGTACGATGAGATCCATGGCGATTATGCACTGATCGGTTATCTCGGTCGTCTGAGCTACAATTATAATAGCAAGTATTATTTCGACATTCTTACCCGCATCGATGGTTCCAGCCGCTTCGCGCCCGATAAACGCTGGGGTACTTTCCCTGCTGCTTCCGTGGCCTGGCGTATTTCGGAAGAACGTTTCATGCAGGGAATCACCTGGCTCAACGACCTGAAGATCCGCGGCAGCTACGGTATCCTGGGAAATGAACAGACTTCCGGAGGCTGGAAATATGTTTCCATCGCCAATGTGGTAGCGCCTTCTTACAATTCCGGCAATCCCAATATGGTGAGTCCGGGTATTGCCTTCGGGAGCTATGCGAATGCCGAACTTACCTGGGAGAAAGTACATTCGGGCAACATCGGTTTTGACGCCGTGCTGCTGAATAACGTTCTGAACCTGACTTTCGACTACTATCGCAAAGTGACCAAGGGCATTATTCAGAGTACCAACCTCACGCCCAGCGCAGGCTATGAAATGCCTACCGACCTGAATATTGCCGACGTGCTCAATCGCGGTATTGAATTATCGTTGGGTTATCATCAGACCTTCGGCAAAGTAAATGTTTCGGCCAACGCCAATTTCAGCACCGTACACAACAGTGTACTGAGCCTGCAGAACCATAGCGCCATCCGCAGCAATACGTTCAGCCTCGAGGAAGGCAAGCCCATTGGCTTCCTCTACGGATATAAAACGGGCGGCATTTTCCAGAGCCAGAAAGAGATCGACGACTGGAATGCGACGCATAAAGACAATATTTCCACCGAGCAAAAGCCTGGCGATTACTACTTCCAGGATCTCTACGGTTCACCCACGGCCGGAAGTACGGATCATAATCCGGTCAGGGATAGCATTGTGAACGAAAATGACCAGACCTATATCGGTAAAACGATCCCGGGATATGATTACGGATTCACCCTATCGGCAAATTACATGGGAATCGACATCTCGGCCTTCTTTCACGGCGTGGGCGATGTGCAGAAATATAATGCCGTTCGCGCTGCCGGCGAGAGCATGAATACCAACGGGAGGAACCAATTCGGTTCGGTATTGGGCGCCTGGACAACCGATCGCCCGTCGAACAGCATGCCGAGGGCAGTGTATGGCGATCCGAACGGGAATAACCGCTTCTCCGACCGCTTCGCGGAAAATGCCGGCTTCTTCCGTTTGCAGAACCTGCAGATCGGCTATACTTTCCCGCACAGCCTGATGGAAAGCACGAAAGTGTTCCAGAATGTCCGGGTCTATGCAAGCGGGGTCAATTTGTTCCTAATCACCAAATGGAAAGGACTGGATCCGGAAGTGGCAACTTACCTGAACGGCTTCTCAGATGCCAATCCGCCGACCCGTCAATTCCTGGTGGGGATCAATGCAAGTTTCTAAACACCGACAAATTATTATACGATGAACTACTTTAGTAAAATACTTTCGGGAACGGTGGTGCTGCTGGCCCTGGGCACTAATTTTGGCTGTAACAGCAAAAGTCTGGACATTCCACCGCCAACCCCGGCTGAATCCAATTATTTCAGCAACGAGAACGAGTATAAGACTGCGATATTCGGGGTCTATGCCCTGTTATCCGATTATTATTCTTCTTCCAATATTCCCGGCGGCAGCGGCAGCACGGAGATGGAAACTTTCTTTCTCCCCGGCGCCGATATCACCACTTCTGCGCAGGAAGCTTATGAGCTGTTCGGGAACCGCATGAATTCCACGGAGGGCAAGCTGGCCCAGGTATTTGGCAGTAGCTACGTTCTCTGCAACCGCGCCAACAAGGTGATCGCTTCGTTTGCCAATGTAAAGGACGGCGTTTTCCAGACGCCCGGTCTGGAGAACTGGAATAAAGGGGAAGTTTATTTTCTTCGCGGATTTGCTCATTACATGCTCTGGAATCTCTTTGGCACGGCGCCGCTGGATACGGCAAATGTTGTTTCTGCAAGCCAGTTCAATCCGCCGAGCTCCCAGGGCACCGAATTGTTAGACCAGGCGATCAGTGATTTCACGACCGCGGCTTCTTTGCTTCCCGCTTCCTGGGATGCGGCAGATCTGGGCCGGGTTACGGCCAATTCGGCTTACGGCATGCTGGGCAAATCGCTTGTATTCCGCGCTACGGTGAATAAGGACGCAGCTGACTATCAGGCAGCCTTAACCGCTTTTTCAAAGATCAGCGGGGTCAGTCTCGTGGCCAATTTCGAAGACAATTTCGACTGGGAACAAGAAAATAATGCGGAGTCTCTTTTTGAATATCAATCCGGTTCCAATATCAACGGGTTCACCAATGGCTGGCTGTCGAACGACGCGGCCGACGTAGGCGTGGCCAGCGGCTTCTGGCAGTGCTACGGTGGTGGTCAGACCTATGTCGGCGGCGGCCTCTGGATCGCGACGGATAAACTGGCAAGTGCTTTTGATCCCGCCGATCCGCGCCTTCCCCTGACGCTGAACACCAGCAACAACAATATCACCAAGTACGTGTTGAAAGGAAAGCCCGAAAGCGTGGTGAATGATCTGGACAATTACCGCATCCTGCGTTATGCCGATGTATTGCTGTTAGAGGCAGAAGCCACGATCCAGTCGGGTGGAAGCGCTTCAGCAGCAATTGGCTTTATCAACCAGGTTCGCGCGCGCGCGCGCAGTATGGTGGGCGGTGGAACGGTGCCTGCAGATCTGAATACCGCAGAAACCGATCCGGCCACCATTATGCAATGGATCATGGATGAACGCCTGCGGGAACTCGGTGGTGAAGGGCAGAACTGGTTCGACATACGCCGATGGGCGCTCGGCGGCCAGATCACGCTCGATAACGATTATTTTAGCTCGGTAAATCCGACGCAGATGAGTTGGGATAATCATTATCTGTTTTTCCCGATCCCGTCTTCGGAGAAAGACAAGAATCCGAACATCGTTCAAAATCCCGGCTATTAGAAGGGTCAACATATCAGCTACATACAGCAGTGTAGTTTTGGTTTAATCAATATTGCCCTTCAGTTCCCTGGAGGGCAATTTTACGTTTACCGGTTACGCGTCCGGATCCGGCGACAGTCAACAAAGAAAAATTCTTCAGATGAAATATGCTTTCCTGCTGGCGGTCTTTTTTATTCATGGCACACTGGCTTCCTGTTCAAAAAAATCCGGTTCATCAGATGATCCGGCTCCCCCGGGAAATCATGTGCCGACGGCTTCGCTTTCTGCTTCAGTGAAGTCAACCGATCCGCTGACTATCCATTTTACGGTAACGGCTTCGGATGCAGACAATGATCCGCTTCAATACCACTGGAACTCCGGCAATGGCACTACGACAGACGGTCAGCCGGAAGCAGATTTCACTTATGCTGCGGGCAAAGACTTTACGGCAACGGTATCGGTGACCGACGGGAAGTCGGATCCGCTGGTCCTCAGCCTGCATTTTAGTAGTACGGTGCGGCAGGTATCTGTTACGGCCAGTGAACGTCATCAGCAGATGACGGGTTTCGGTGGATTCGGCGCGAAAGATGTTTACTGGAGCGGCGGCCCTTATACAAGTACCGATTTCGTGAATACGCTGATCAACGATTTGGGAGTAACAGTCCTGCGCGACAATATCCCTACCGATTTTGAATCAGTGAATGACGATGCAGACCCCAATACCACCGATCTGTCCAAATTCAAATACGGAGGTTTTACGGATCATATCCAATATCTCAAAGACATGAAAGCCGCTGGCCTGAAGACCCTGATCATTACTTCCTGGAGTCCCCCGGCCTGGATGAAAACGAATAATAATGTCAACGGCCTGAAGGCAGACGCGCCGGCTTATAATTCAAATCCGGGATCCGCCGACAATCAGTTGCGTACGGATATGTATGAAGAATTTGCCGAGCGCTGCGTGGCCTATATCCGGATCGTGAAGCAGAAGACCGGGCTGGATGTATATGGCATCAGCCTGCAGAATGAGCCCCGGTTCACCGAACCTTATGAATCCTGTGTGTTCAACGGAGAAGCGCTGCGCGACCTGATCAAAGTAGTGGGAAGGCGGTTTGCGCATGACGGTATTACGGCAAAGATCTTTATGCCGGAAGACGTTGGTTATTTCGATGGAATCAGGGGGCTCATTCAACCCATTCTCGCCGATGCGGAAGCGATGAGCTATGTGGGTATGGTGGCGACGCATGGCTATGCATTTGACGGGGTGACAGCTGCTTCCACCGACGCGCAGACCTGGGATGCGATGTATCAATGGGGCGCCGCGCAGGGCAAACCCTTATGGATGACCGAAACTTCGGGATTCAGTAACAATATGCAGGGCGCCCTGGATCTTTCCAAAGCCATGTACACTGCACTGCGATTCGGGAATGTTTCCGCCTGGCTGTTCTGGTCCCTCAGCACCAGCACGCTCGATACTTACACCCTGATGAGTTCGGCCGGTGAGAAAAGTAAACGCTATTATGCTTCGGAGCAGTTTTATAAATATATACGCCCGGATGCTTATCGGGTCACGGCGACCAGTGACGATGCAGGCGCTGTGTATCCGCTGGCTTTTGTGAACGATGCGGACCAAACCAAAACCATCGTGCTGGTAAACGACAACGAAATGAATGTTCCAGTGAAAATAACCGGCGCAGACGATACCCACTACGAACTATTGGTAACTGATTCGCTCAGGAATTGCCTGGACCTGGGCGCCGAAGATATTTCCGGCGGCCTGCTTGTGCCAGCCAGATCGGTGATCACCCTATACCATCAATGATTAAGTATATGAAATTATTTTCCGCCTTCCTGTTTTTCCTGTGCTGTGCAGGAACCGTTGCCGGCCAGGCCCCGCCTTTCCTGTCTACCGATCATGCCCAGCCGCTGCAGGAACTGACGGTGGCCGGCGTGTCGGGCACTACACTACGGGTGATAGACGCCGCCGGAAAGGCCTATGTGCAGATGCCGGTCAGGGCACTGAATTCCTTTAAGGCAGGCGGCGCGCCGGGAAAGCAGGCGGTGGTGATCTACGATGGGCAGGGGCGGGAGATGGCCCGTTTCCCCTTTGAACTGGACGCGGAGACGACCGTGGACGATGGCGGTACTTTCCGCGATCTTTTTCAGCTGCTGCATAAGGGCATGCTGGTGTATTCGGAAGATGGAACGGAATCGCCGATCCAATGGCGTGGGCAGTCCCGGCATTTTTTGGTGCCCTGGGTACTGGATAATTATCATACCATGAAGGGCATGCAATATTTCAATGCTTATGGCAGGAACCTGATCGACGTGATGCACTCGATGCAAAGGCCCGATGGCATGATCTGGAGCTTCATTGCATCCAATAATGACGGATACTATTTTCAAACAGCTTATGAGAAATACGGGTTCTTCCTCCGCGACCAGGACGCTTATTTTGTGCGCCAGCCGGTAGAGAATCATGTGGAATATGTGTATGTCTGCTCAATCTATAAATGTTGGAAGGCCAGCGGCGACGATGGCTGGATGAAGGACCTGCTGTCGTCTGCCGCGGCAGCGTTAGATTATAGCATGCACGATTCCCTGCGCTGGTCATCCCGTTTTCAATTGCTAAAACGGGCGCTGACGATCGACTCCTGGGACTTCCAGGTGGATGATGAATACACGCCCAAACTGGGCATCGGCAATCCCATGCTGGTGGTTTACGGCAAAACAAAATTTGGTGTTTTCTATGGGGACAATACCGGCTACGCCGAAGCCTGCAATGAACTGGCCGATATGTATGCTTATGCCGGAGAGGTTATGCAGGCAGCGAAATACCGGGAGCGCGCAAAACAGATCAGTGAACGACTGAACCGCTTAGCCTGGAATGGCAGATTTTATACCCATTATATCGATGAGGATTCGACAGTAAAAAGAGATCTGGGTGTGGACATGAGTCAGCAGCTCTCCCAATCGAATGCTTATTCGATCAACCGGGGCATCGGGCACGAGAAATCGGTCGCGATCATTAAATCGTACCAGGACCTGCGCGCGCATCTGCCCATCGGTTCACCCGGCGAATGGTATTCCATCTATCCGCCTTTCCAACGCGGATTCGAAGTGCATAATGCCGTCTGGCAATACATGAATGGCGGGGTGGGGGGACATGTGGCCGGCGAACTGGCGCTGGGCTCTTTCAACAATGGCTATGAAAGCTATGGCGCCGATATTCTGCGCCGCGTGCTGGACCTGGGAAATAAATACGGTCAGGGCAAACGCGTCTGGTTTGCCTATACCGGCAGTTTTCCCGAACCGCCGGTAACGCGCTATACTTCGTTGAATTTGTCCGGCTCCCTGAATCATAATTTCAGTTCATCACTACCGGGCATGCCTATGGGCAATCAGACCTATCATGAGGTGCCTTTTCAGATCTCCGACAGCTCGGGCAAATACAATGCGCTGGCCATCTCTTCAACCGGCACTTATGCAAGAACAGTTGCTGTTCCGGTGAAAGCCACCGCCAAATCGATCTGGCTGCTGCATACCGGTATGGGCACGGCAACCGATAATATCTACGGTACCATAACATTTAAGTATGCCGACGGCAGCAGCCTTTCACGATACCTGATCAAGGAAAAGCAATTATCGAACTGGGTCTTCCCCTCGATGACCAATGCCCTGGCTGGTGTTGCCTGGCATGGACCGAATGCCGGTTTTGCCAGTGTGGGCACCTATTGGGCCGCGCTGGCAAACCCTGCGCCCGACAAGCTGATCGACAGTCTGATCTTTACTTCAGCTGCCAATGAAAGTATTTATATTGTATTTGGACTGACCCTTTCGGATCAGCTCCCTTATGAAAGACCAACGCCGGAATCCTTCGGTGGCCCGGACAACTGGGCCGCGGCCACCAATATGCAGGCGTTGATGGAAGGGCTGGCGGGAGTAACCGATTCGGCGACCGCCTTTCAAATACCGGTGCTGTCGCCACGCTGGATCGCTTCGCATACCGATTCGGTGTATGTCACCGCCCGCTATGCGGCCTCCGGAGCTTATGTAAGCTATCGCTTTCTGCATTTGCCCGCGAAACATTCAATCCGGATCGATGCCGCCGGCAGCGGAAAAAGGATCGCCTTTCATGTCGAGTTGCCGGTAGCTGCCAAAGCGGTTAAGGTGAACGGTCATGCGGTTGCTTTTGC
>DASZRP010000183.1:0-2908 GCA_035548895.1 Puia sp.
TGCCGGCGCCATGTCTACCTGCCTGGATACAGTAGCGGCCATGCCCCTGCTGCAGCTGAGCAGGAAAAGTGCTGGCGCCGATTATGCAGCCCAGCCTCTTTTAGCCTATATCCGGTTAGCAGGGCAATCTTTCTTTTCCCCGGAACAGCGGTTATTGATGCTGCGTAATGCCATGACCCTTGCAGCCACTTCAGAAGAAAGGGAAAATATCATAGGTGAATTGGCCAACTGCAAAACCTATCCGGCCTTAATGTATGCCGGTGAATTCCTGGATGATTCCCTGCTTAGTCACCACGCGGCTGAAACGGTCATGCATATCGCTTTGTCCAATAATGACTGGTATGGCGAAGCGGTGCGTCAGTTGCTGGAGAAAGCTTCCACCCTGCTCGAAGGCCGGGATGCCGACTACGAGCGGCAGGCGATCAGTAAGCATTTGTCCGGGCTTCCGCAGGGAGAAGGGTTCGTGTCGCTCTTCAATGGCAAAGACCTCAGCGGCTGGAAAGGGCTGGTCGGAAACCCGATTCAGCGGGCTCAATTAGACAGCCAGATGCTGGCGGGCATGCAGGCATTGGCCGATGGCCGCATGCGGGCAGGTTGGTATGTGCAGAACGGCGAACTCGTATTCAGCGGCAAGGGAGACAATCTTTGCACGGAAAAACAGTACGGTGATTTTGAAATGTTCGTAGACTGGAAGATCAATAAGAACGGCGACGCGGGCATCTATTTAAGAGGTTCTCCGCAGGTGCAGATCTGGGATACCTCGCGCGTGAATGTGGGTGCCCAGGTCGGATCGGGCGGACTGTATAATAACGAAGTGAACCCGTCGAAGCCGCTGACGGTTGCCGATAATGCCATAGGCGAATGGAATAATTTTCATATCATCATGAAAGGCGACCGGGTGACGGTTTATCTCAATGGCGTACTGGTGGTCGACAATGTTATACTGGAAAACTATTGGGACAGAAAGCTGCCGATCTTCCCCAGGGAGCAGATCGAACTTCAGGCCCATGGCAGCCTGGTGTATTACCGGGATATCTATATCAAAGAGCTTCCCGCACAGCCTGCGGATACGCTGAACGACGAGGAAAAACAGGCCGGATTCAAGCTGCTGTTCGACGGCACCAATATGCATGAATGGATTGGGAATACGGCAGAATATTTAATGGAAGACGGCAATATTGTGGTTCACCCGGAAAGAGGAGGTCACGGCAACCTGTATACGAAAGATGAGTATTCAAATTTTGTATTCCGTTTTGAATTTCAGCTTACGCCCGGAGCGAATAATGGCATTGGCATACGGGCCCCCTTAGAGGGCGATGCTGCCTATACCGGCATGGAGATCCAGATCCTGGATAACGAGGCGCCCCAGTATAAGGACCTCCATCCATATCAATATCACGGATCTGTGTATGGCGTTATTCCCGCTAAACGGGGATATCTCAAGCCTGTCGGAGAATGGAATACTGAGGAAATTTCAGCGATCGGGAATAAGATCAAAGTGGTGTTGAACGGTACGGTTATCCTCGATGGCGATATCGCAGAAGCCTCAAAAGACGGCACGGCAGACGGAAAAGATCATCCGGGATTAAAAAGAACGAGCGGGCATATCGGGCTGCTGGGCCACGGCGATGTGCTCCGGTTCAGGAATCTGCGTATTCAGACATTGCCAGATTAAGACTGAGCGATCCGGCAATTCAAATCTGTTCAGATCAGCTTTTGCATAAAGCTGTTGCGGTAAGCCAGGGGGCTGAGCTTCATGCGCGATTTGAAGGTCTTGTGAAAATTGGAAATATCGCTGAAACCGCTGTTCAGCCCGATGGTATTGACGGGATCGTCAGTGTGCACCAATTGTCTTACCGCGAAATCGATGCGATAATCTGTCACCACTTCAATGAAGGTCTTCCGGTTAATTTTTTTGAAATAACGGCAAAATGCGTGCGGAGTCATATTCACCAGGGAGGCTACCTCCTGCAGGGAGATCCGATTCCTGAAATTTTCTACGATATAAGCCATACAGGTATTCATCCTGGCTTTTTGCTGGGCAGACCATTGCGGAGTTGGAATTTCCTGACTAAGCTTTTCAAAATCTTTGGTAGTGAGCTCATTGAGCACATCCATCAGCAGCAGCCATTTCCTGAAGGCATGGGCTTCTTCCAGCATGGCATTCATTTTTTTCTTGACGGCATTCGTATTTCCCGGGAAATACAACCCGGACTGGCTATCGCTCAATAACTGATGAATATGTTTGAGCTCGGGCTTGAGAAAAAAGTCCTTCCCCATGAAATCCGGATGGAACTGGATTACCCTTGATCCCGAAAGCTCGCCGGAAGGAGCCGGCTCTGTTTTCCAGCAATGCGGCAGATTGGATCCCAGCAGGGCCAGGTCACCCGGGCCATAATCCTGCATGTGATTGCCGACATAACGTTTTCCGGAGCCCTTTACGATCCAGGTCAGCTCATATTCCGGGTGAAAGTGATAAGGAGCGGAAAAGCATTTTTCTTCGAATCCCCGCACCAGAAACGAAATATTGGGAGACGAAACCAACGGTTCAAAGGTAGCCTTCATTAGTTGATCATTTTATCCTGAATGAATCAGCTGTAAGGCTATAAAGATAATATTCTCTAATAATTAATCGAACGTTTTTTCGGTATAATCATCGCCCAGCCTATTTTTTTGCTGTTGCGGTGCTCATGGTTACCACATATTTCAAAACGAGATTTTCTTCCGTGCTGTCGAGCTTTGCCTTTTTGGCCATTACCGGGATGATCTGGTCCCATTTTGCTTCGTCGCGGGAGGGAGGAACCTTATAGGGATGACATTTGTTGCAATGACTTTGATAAATGGCCTTCCCCTGATCGAGATCGGTCAGCGTATAGCCCGGATACTTTTGTGCGCCGCGGTCCGCATC
>DASZRP010000184.1:0-2503 GCA_035548895.1 Puia sp.
AAGTAAAAACGACAGCGGCTTCCACGCGGAAATATGTTCCCTTATTCGGCAAAGAAAATTATCGCTGGATGCTGATCGGGCTGGCCGCCGTGTTATTGGGCCTGCTCCTGATGATCGGAGGCAAGAACGCGGACCCGAACCAGTTCGATCCGAACCAGGTATATAGCTTCCGGCGCATTACCATTGCGCCCATCCTGATCCTGGCAGGGCTGGCGATTGAGATTGTGGGCATCTTTAAAAAACCGAAAGCCCATAAACCTCAATGAGCCTGATCCAAGCCATCATCATCGCCATTATTGAAGGCATTACGGAATTTCTTCCCATTTCCTCTACGGCCCACATGAAATTCGCCAATCCGCTGATTGGTGTTACCCCAAACGCGTTTACGGACCTGTTCGAGATCGTTATCCAATTGGCAGCTATTCTCTCGGTGGTGGTCCTTTATTACAAAAGATTTTTCGATTTCAAAAAGATCGGGTTCTATATCAAGCTGATCATTGCGCTGATCCCGGCCATTATTGGGGGGGTATTGCTGAAAAAGCATATCGATGCCGCGCTGGACAATATTGTCTTTATTGCGATCGTGATGATCGCCGGCGGTATAATTCTGCTGTTCATCGACAAATTCTTTCGCAACCCGACAATCCATAGCCAGGAGCAGGTTTCGAATAAAAATGCTTTGGTGATCGGCTGTTATCAGGTGCTTTCAATCCTTTTTCCCGGTCTGAGCCGGAGCGCGGCAACCATCATTGGCGGCCTGGCCCAGAAGCTCGATCGGCGGACGGCTGCCGAATTTTCTTTTTTCCTTGCCGTTCCCACCATGCTTGCCGCTTCGGTGAAGAGCTGCTGGGACGTGCATAAGGATCATCCCGAGGTCTTCGCCAAGGACAGCATGACCCTGCTGGCGATTGGGAGCCTGGTGGCATTCGTCGTTGCACTATTTGCCGTGAAATCTTTCATCACCTATTTACAGAAGCACGGATTCAAAATATTCGGGTACTATCGTATTCTTATCGGAGCAGTAATCCTGTTACTGGTGTGGCGGGGAGTCATTCATTAATCGCAAGGTCTTATGCAAACGGCTTCAAAGAAGGTCATTCGCGGCTGGGCCATGTACGACTGGGCTAATTCTGTTTATAGCCTGGTGATCACGACCACTTTCTTCCCGATCTATTTTACTGCGGTGACCAGGAAGCAATTTGGCGGCGATGTGGTGAGCTTTCTCGGCATGAAGTTCATTAACTCTTCTCTCTACGATTACTGCATTGCCGCTGCTTATCTTCTCATCGCCCTGCTTTATCCAGTCATTACCTCGATTGCCGATACGCGCGGCAATAAGAAGAGTTTCATGAAATTCTTCTGTTACCTGGGTTCTGTTTGTTGTGTGCTGCTATATTTTTTTAACGGCTCCAATCTCTGGCTCGGTGTTACCTGTTGCATCGTGGCCGCTATGGGTTTTACCGGCAGCCTGGTCTTCTATAATGCGTTCCTCCCGGAAATTGCCGCGCCGGCTGACCGCGACCGGGTAAGCGCCAAAGGATTTTCCTTCGGGTACATCGGCAGCGTGATTTTGCAGCTGATCGGTTTTGTTTTGGTGGTATTGATTCCCGATCCCTTCCTGGGGCCCCGCATTACTTTTCTGCTCGTTGGCGTCTGGTGGGCCGGGTTTGCGCAGATCACTTTCGCCGTTTTGCCGGAAACCAGGTCAAACCAGGCGGTGAGCAGCCGGATTATTTCAGAGAGTTTTGCCGAAATGAAAAAGGTCTACCTGCAGGTAAGACAACTGCCGGTGCTCAAGAAATTCCTCCGCGGCTTCTTCTTTTACAGCATGGGGGTACAGACCGTCATGTTAGCGTCTACCCTTTTTGCCGTCAAGATGCTTCAATTGGAAGATACCAAGCTGATCGTGACCATGGTGGTGATCCAACTGGTGGCTATTCCGGGAGCAATCTGGACAAGCCGGGCTTCGGAGCGATATGGGAATTTACTGACGCTTATCAGTATGGTGCTGTTCTGGATACTGATCTGCATTGCCGCCTATTTCACAGTGATCTATAAAATACATGGCGGGAACCCGGAAATGGAGTTTTATGGCCTGGCGGTTGCCGTGGGACTCACCATGGGCGGTATTCAATCCCTGAGCCGGTCCACCTATTCCAAGCTCATGCCTGAAACCAAAGACACCGCTTCTTTTTTCAGCTACTATGATTTCACTGAAAAGATCGCTATCGTGATCGGCATGTTCGTTTTTGGATTTATGGAGGAACTGACGGGAAGCATGAAGAATTCCCTGCTTTCCCTGGTATTCTTCTTTGCCATTGGACTGATTTGGCTGCTCGATGCGCGGAGAAAGGAGAAGAAGATGACAGATGATAGATGACAGATGACCGACTTTCCGTGAATCAGGCTGATTGGTTGTGGACAACCTATTTCACAAAGAGCCTGTCATCTATCATCTGTCATCCGTCATCTTCTTAAATTTGACCCAATGAATCTCCATATT
>DASZRP010000185.1:0-22032 GCA_035548895.1 Puia sp.
AGGGACTTTTGCCGTGAAGTTCGAGTCTATTTCCCTGGCTATGGCAGATCAGAAAGTGCATCATGCACTTGACACAGGGGCAGAGTACCTGATATCGACCGATATGTCCTGCCTCATGCACCTGGACGGCTATATTCGAAAACACGAACTCCCGATCAAAACCATGCATATCGCCGACGTGCTGGCCAGCGGCTGGTAACAAAAAGACCATTCCCCATGCCAGAAGGCAGGCGAATGGTCTGACCTTAAAACAACCTGTCGCAAACGTTTAGCCGGTAATAAGCGACTAACAACAATAGGTACGTAAGTTCCTCTGAAAAGGATGTCTCCGATTCTCCATCCTGATGGCCTATCTTTGAAACTCAAAATTGCATACATGGCGCACTGGCTGATCAAATCGGAACCTGATGTTTATTCCTGGGACCAGCTCGTAAAAGACAAACAGACCCGCTGGGACGGTGTCCGAAACTACGCTGCCAGAATTCATTTGCGGAACATGAAAACGGGAGATCAGGTTTTCTTTTACCACAGCAATACAGGCACGGAGATCGTCGGCATTGCCGCCGTGGCACGGGAAGCCTATCCCGATCCGACAGCCAAAGAAGGGGAATGGGTGGCCGTAGATGTTAAACCGGTCAAAAAACTGCCAAAGCCCGTCTCGCTGGAACAGATAAAAAAGGAAAAAAAACTGGCCGCAATGGCCCTGGTAAGGCTGGGGCGCCTTTCGGTTCAACCGGTCACCGATGAAGAATGGAATATCGTCCTGAAAATGGGAGGACTGCCATCATGACGCGCCCGATCTTTCTGAGAACGGTCATCCTGCTGCTCTCGCTGGCCCTGCAATATCGCTCGAACGGACAAATATCGAACGAGCTGACCGATCTCAGGAATTTTGTAGGCTCAATCAAGCCACCGATTTATGATACCGCACTGAACACGGTCACCGACCGGCTGGGTGAGAATATTCATTACCTGTATCCGCTTTATCAACTCCTCGGTTCAGAAAATAAATTCAGGCAAAAGCTTACCGACGGAGTCTACTACGATCTGCTGAGCCAGCAGCTTGCTTCAACGGGCGACTATAGCGATGCATTGTTTTACGATCACCATGTGGACACCGCCCGGGTGAGCGAAGTGGAGAACCGGCAGATCAACAAGAGCATCCAGGTGCTCAAAAACATCAGGAATGTCGACGCCCGCCGCTTCATCGGTTTCATTGCGCCCAACTACAGGGTCATCATGCTGAACGAGGCTTATAATAAGCCGCTGCACCGGGCTTTTGCCACCTCTTTGTTGGGCGACCTGTACAAACGGGGATTTCGTTACCTCGCCATGGAAATGCTGAACCCGCATGCCGGGGCCGACCTCGATAAGCTGACCTATAAAACCGGGCAGCTTACAGCAGAACCGGTAGCCGGCGAAATGGTCCGTATGGCGCTGGACATGGGTTTCCGCCTCATCGCCTACGATGACCCCGACGCCATGATCCATACGCCCAGGGAAAGAGATTCCATCCAGGCTAAGAATATCTACCGGATTATTCAGGAAGACAGCCTGGCAAGGATTTTCGTTTACGCCGGTTACGGGCATATCGCAGAGAAGAGTACTTCTTCCGATTTTACGCCGATGGGCATGATGTTTAAGAAAATATCGGGTATCGATCCGCTCACCATCGATCAGACGGATATGTCGGAAGGCAGCAATTTCAGCTATGGAAAAGCTTTCTATGAAGCCTATCTGCAGCGATATCCTGTCAGTTCTCCCTCCATCGCCTTATCCGACGAAGAGCCGGTCAATGTTACAGGCAGTGATTTATACGATCTTACGGTTATTCACCCCAAAACAGAATACCGGGATTCACGTCCTACCTGGCTTGCGCTGGAGAACCGGCGCCAACCGGTCTATATCAAACCTTCCGGTAAGAACAGCTTCTTTGTCCAGGCTTATTATCAGCTCGAATCCTTTCATGCAACGCCCGGGCAGGTAATCCCTGCGGATCAGACCTTCCTGCGTTCGGCAAAAGGAAATTACCTGCTCTACCTGCGCCGGGGCCAGTATATCCTGATATTCCGCGACATGGACTACAAGACCCTGTACACCCGTCATATCGAAGTCAACTAACGGTGTCGTTGAACCGAATTCCCTCATTTTCCAGCTCGGGCAATACGCGGGTATAGATTTCCGGCAGAATCGGAATATGCAAACCGGTGAGCTGGATCTTATTTTCGAGGATGAGCCGCGCGGCAATCCCCAGGGGAAGTCCGACGGTTTTAGCCATAGCCGTACGCAAATGGTCTTCCCCCTTAACCACCAGGCTGCTCTTCAGCAATTGGCTCTTTCCCCGTAGCGTATATCCCAGTTCGTGAAGCATGACGATCATATCGTGATCTTCCGGCTTCATCTTCCAGTGAAGCTCGATCAGGTATTGAAGTATATCGGCAGAACTCGCGGCCTGGGGCGGCAGTGGATCAGTTGCAAATAAACCAAGCGATTCGAAGAGCGGCCTGTTGAAAGAATTAACCAGTGGTTTCAGCGGAGCGCTCCAGTCGGCTATTGTTTTAATGCCGGCGAGAAGGGGAAGCTCGTCTTCGGTAAGCCCGGCCGCCACTATATCTTTCCATCCCCGGCAGAAGTCGGGGTGACGAAGGGTAGTGCGAATGAAAGTCTCCGCCGACCCAAGCCCATACAGGCTCATATAAGCCAGCGAGTCGCGGTTGGGATAAAAAGCAAAGCTGCCCGCATGCGGATCGCTAACCGTGCCGGGTTTTTCAAAAAGCTCCTGGTAGAGGAGGTGCCTTACCTGGTTATGTTCTTTGTATACGGCTCCGGATGAACCGGCGCGAACAACATTACGCGGGTTCCAGCTTACTTTATAATGCCAGGGATTGTCGTCGCTTTCCGGGGCAACCAGCCCACCCGTATGGGACCGGAATTCGCTGATCAGGCCGCCCTGGTCCTGGATCCGGTGGATGAGCTGCATAGCGCTCATGTGATCGATGCCGGGATCAAGGCCCATCTCGCAAAGAAACAGGAGCTTTTTCTCCAGGATAGCCGGCTCTAAAGAACGGATCTGATCGTCCACATAAGAAGCTGTCAGCAGATGCCTCGACTCCCCGACACAGGTTTGCGCAACCAGGATATGCAGGGCGGGTGGAAGCAGGGAAATCACGATATCGGCCGACCTGATCAGGGCTGAACGCACAGCGGCGTCCTGTACCTGGGCCTGCACCACGCGCAGAACCGAATCCGTATCGGCTTCAACCTTACGGGGACTGGCATCCGCAATGGTGAATGTCCACTGATTGATACGGCAGATCCGGGAAAGATAGTCGATCAGGCAGGTTGCCGACTTTCCCATGCCGAAGAGCAGGATATTTTTCATATCCAATGATAAACCATTTCGGGCAAAAAAATAGTCCGGCTACCGCCGGACCACCTGATTACCACCTTTATGCCCAAAATGATTTTATTCTGCAAACTTGATCTCACCCAGATCGATGCGCTGACCCTCAGATACCATAATGTTCTTTTCTACCAGACTCTGGCTGGGGCTCTTAACGGCGAAGATCACCTTCCACATACCCGGTTGCAGCTGCATACCAAAATGACCGTCGTCGTTACTAAATGTTTTCACTGAGTCGCTTCCGTTAACTGCCACAACTGAAGGGGATAAATTCGATGGATACACGCTTCCTTCCACTGTTCCGTTATGCATCGATCGTTCTGCATGAATGCCGATGATGGCAATGATCAGCAGACAAAGCTCCCATGTTGCCCTTCTCATCTGATTAAATTAAACTGTTACTGACAAATCTGAATTCTCCTGACATATTAAGCAAAGCCAATCGAAGCAGTGGAGTTACACAGGATATTAAGAATCGGAAACTATTATTTTCAACTATTGTGCCAAGAGAAAACGGAAAACAGAAAAACAGAATCGATTTACAAAATGTTTACAGACCGGTGTAGGAAAGTCCAATCTATTGCGAGTTGGCCACCATCAGCCGGCAGGTAATTTTTACGCCGCGCGGGCTTTTCGGAGCCGTCTGTATTGCAGAAGCGCCCGGAGCCAGGTCGTGGAAATTCAGATTTTCTGTTTTGAATATTTTCTTATTGTGCAGAACATAGTCAACTGCAACCACCACCAGGTCGATACTTACGCCCGAACGATTGGTGACGGTAACCGGAATTTCGGACAGGCCGCCCAGTACGCCGACCTTATAATTTCCCGGCGCAACGATAAGATATTCTTCAGGATGCGCTTTGATCTTTGCCATCTGCTGCTGCTTCTGGTTCTCCGCTTCAGCCTTCTTGCTGACTGAGTCGGCAGCAGCCTTTGCCTGTTGCATCGCAAGGGCAATAGCTGTGGAATCCTGCTTTATCAAAGTGACAGCCGCGACTTTTTTCCTGGCATGTGGAGTAACGGATTGGTTCGGTTGACCCGGCGCACTGTTCGTACTTTTACCATCGTCCGATCTGACCGGAGGCAGCGGAGGCGCTTGTTCTGCAACAGCCGGCGGCAGTTCCGCCGCTTTTACCGATCGCATAAGTTGTTGGGAACTATTCCCATTTGATGGGAAAAATATTCTACGGTTTGAGATATAAAAACCGGTAGCCAAACCTGCACCAAAAAACAGGAGCACGCTGCCGATGAGCAGTCCCCGGCCTTTTTTCTTCGCAGGTTTTACAGCCGGACCCGCGGAGCTGCGCTCTGGTTCCTCCCAGCTTAGATCAATGGTTTTCCGGGCCGGCATTTCCGGAGCGAAGGAGACCGTTCTCTTTTCTGTCGCCGGCAAATTAATATAAACGATCTCCCGCTGCACATTGCGGGAATTGGTCGAGATCACCGCTCCGTTTTCAGCCTGGCTTTCCCGCTTCGCGGTAGTATCTACCTGATGATAGGCTTCACTGAAAGCAGGAGGGGCCGGATCCACAATGGTATTGGCGACAGATTCCGTTTGTGCAGGCTTCGGTTCAACGGTATTAACCGGTGTCTTTTTATAAAACCGGTCAAATGGCTGTTCGGGAACAGGAGGTGCGAATGTGCTGAATTCCGGGATCTCGCCAGGGTAACGCCAGGCCGCACTTTTTCCTTCAACCCAAACCAGATCGTACGATTTCAGGGAAAGCTGCTTGATTTCGTCAATGGAATAAGGTCCTGATTCTTTATTGTTCCTCAACAATAAATACGTGCTCATAATCCGGGATAAAATGTTAGGGGTATTGGATCAAAGGCACACCAAATGTATCGACTTTTTTTGTGAAGGCAACGTTATAACCCGCTATTGCCGCGGTTTTCAATAATAGAGGGGACGAAATTTAAGCCCTTTTATCCGGTTCCATTCCAGGGTTGGGGCAGGAATTTTGGAGAACCGGGTCAGGTAGGCTGCGGCATTGTAAAAGCCTGAATTCGAAGAGATCCTGAACAGATCGGCATCCGGGGCAAAATAGAACTGGCGGTAGCGGGGAAAATCCGGGATTTTCACCCCGTTCAGGGAATCCGGATTGCTGCGCGCGCCGATCATACCCTCAGCTCCATAGCCAACACTCGCGTTCAACCAGCCTGGGAAATCCGTTTTTGAAGGCAGGAAGGAGGCGATATTGAAAGAAAGCCAGTAGGTCTGACCGTTATAGTCCTTCAGCATCCGCGAGATCAGGTTCTTCCCCAGTTCTGCCGGATAATATTGCGCATACATGGTCGGGTGAAAGGAAAACTTCAGCGAGACGCGCTGCTGGTTCCAGGCAGCCTGTTGAGCCGCAAAAAGAGCTGTCCCGAAAATATTGGCCAGCATATCCCCCTTTGAGAATCCCCATTTGCTTGAAAAGCCATCCAGCACTTCAATGATCGACATATAGCCCAGGGCCGTCAGCGATCCAATGGCAATGGAAGGGTCGCGGTCCACACCGCACCAGCGCATCAGGTCGTACTGGATGGTGCCGACATTATACGCTGTTGTTGCATGCCCCATCTTATCCATTTGCAGCCATTCTCCATTGTCGTTGAAAAAATGGAACCGGCTTCGCGGATGTTTGCGGTACCAAAGAAAATATAACCCTGCGGAGATCACCACGCCGGTCGCCGCTTCGGTAATAACGACCGTGCGCAGCCGATCAGGCCGGTACCGGTCGGAAGGCGGGAGAAAGGAGTTCTGGGCCCGCGCAGGCAGGAAGTCGAAGGCAAAAACCAATAGCAAAGAGCCGCAAAGCAGCGCACGACGAAACTGATATTTGAGTGCTGAAAATGGGTTCAACGGGTAAAGAAATTTTTAACCTGCAGTAAAGACCGGGAAAGATTCATTTCGTACAAAAATCTATACCTTAGGTTCAAATTTAAAGCAAGTTTTATGGATGAAGCCATCCAGGCGAAAGTGAATAGTTGGCTAACCGGAAATTACGATGAGGAAACAAAGGAGGCAATCAGGCAGATGCAGCGGGATAATCCGCGTGAACTGGCAGAGAGCTTCTATCAAAACCTGGAATTCGGCACCGGCGGACTGCGTGGCATTATGGGGCCGGGCACCAACCGCATAAATAAATACACCATCGGCATGGCCACCCAGGGCTATTCGAATTATCTTAAGAAATCCTTCCCTCATCAACAGATAAAAGTGGCCATTGCGCACGACAGCCGGAACAACAGCCGCTTTTTTGCTGAAACGGCCGCTAAAGTGTTTGCCTCAAACGGGATCAAGGTTTTTCTCTTTCAATCCCTCCGGCCAACGCCCGAACTGAGTTTTACCATCCGCTATCTGGGTTGTCAGGGCGGTGTGGTCTGTACAGCTTCTCACAATCCGAAAGAATACAACGGCTACAAGGCCTACTGGAATGATGGCGGCCAACTGGTTCCTCCCCATGATCACCTGGTGATCGGCGAAGTGGAAAAGATCGCTTCGGTCGACGAAGTGAAATGGAGCGGGGGAGAATCGAATATCACGATGATCGGAAAAGAGCTGGACGAGGCCTATATCAGCATGGTGAAAGATCTTTCCGTTTATCCGGAGATCATCGAGCGTCAGCATAATCTCTGCATCGTTTATACACCAATACATGGCACCGGCATCAAGCTGGTCCCCGATACCCTGCAGCGGTTTGGGTTCAGCAACGTGCATGTGGTCGATGAACAGGCCAGACCCGACGGCAATTTCCCGACCGTTGTGTATCCCAATCCGGAGGAAAAGGAAACCATGAGCCTGGGTTTGAAAAAGGCCCGGGAGATAGACGCCGATATTCTGCTGGGCACCGATCCGGATGCCGACAGGGTAGGCATTGGCATTAAAAACGATCGCGGAGAATGGGTGCTGATGAACGGGAATCAGACCGCCGTGCTCGCCTTCAACTACCTGATCGAGGCAAGGCGGGAAAAAGGCATCGCGCAGCCGAACGACATGGTGGTGAAGACCATTGTTACTACAGACATGATCGATGAGATCGCAAAGCAAAATCAGATCAAATGCTATAATGTGCTCACCGGCTTTAAATGGATCGCCGAGCTCATCAAGGAAAAAGAAGCAGATGAAAACTATGTCATTGGCGGTGAAGAAAGCTATGGCCTCATGATCGGCTCGAAGATTCGCGACAAAGATGCAGTCAGCGCAGTGGCTATGCTGTGTGAGATGGCAGCCTATGAAAAAAATAAGGGAAGAAAACTCTACGACAAGCTGATCGACCTTTACATGCAGTACGGATTTTATAAGGAATCTCTGGTTTCCATTACAAAGAAAGGCATGGACGGTCAAAAGCAGATCGCCGACATGATGGCGGCTTACCGTCAAAACCCACCCACGCGGATCAATGGCGCTGCAGTGATAACCTTATTGGACTATAAGACCAGCGAAGGACGGAATTTAAAAACAGGAGAAACCTGGAAGATCCATCTGCCTTCGAGTAATGTGCTGCAATTCCTGTTAGAGGACGGCAGCAAGATTTCAGCCCGGCCTTCCGGAACTGAGCCCAAGATCAAATTTTATTTCAGTGTTCGCGATAAATTACTGAGCCGCGATGCGTATCATGACCTGGAGCAGAAGCTGCAACAACGCATAGATGCGATCATCGCCGACATGCATATTAATTCCTGATTCCACAATTCTATTTTAATACAGCCCGAAATGAAAATTCGATTGTTCTGTTTAATTGCTCTGCTCCCTGTTTTTGGTATAAAGGCTCAGGTTCGACTGGCCGGAATTTTTGGTGACCACATGGTATTGCAAAGAAGCCAGCCCGTACCCGTTTGGGGTTGGGCCTCGCCCAGTGAAAAAGTCCGTGTTTCTATGAACGGACAAAACAAAGAAGCTACGGCCGACAAAAACGGACGATGGAAAGTGACGCTGGACCCGCAGCCGGCGGGCGGTCCGTTTGACCTGAAGGTAGCCGGAAAGGACAGCCTGTTGCTCCACGATGTGCTTATCGGCGAAGTCTGGCTTTGTTCTGGTCAGTCCAATATGGAATTCCAGGTGAGGCAAGCTATGCACGCAGCGGATGAAATCCGAAGCGCCAATTATCCCCAGATCAGGCATATCCAGATACCGAAAACCACCAGCTTTACCCCGAAAGAAGATATTCCGCCCACTTCGTGGACAGTTTGTTCCCCCGAAACCGTTGGCGACTATACCGCGGTAGGCTATTTCTTTGCCCGGGAAATCCAGAATCGCCTGCACGTCCCTGTGGGACTGATCCATTCTTCCTGGGGAGGCACCAATATAGAAACCTGGACCAGCCGGGGCGCTTTTGAAAAAAGCGAGGAATTTAAGTCGATGATCGAAGCCATGCCCGCCCTCAATACCGAAACCCTGATTAAACAACGGGAACAGCTTCTCGAAGAGAAGATCAAAGGCCTGGAAAAAGACATTACTGACAGTCTGCCGGAAACAGCCTGGAAAGACCCGGGATATAACGCCGACGGATGGCCGAAGATGAAAGAACCCGCGCTCTGGGAATACCAGGGGCTTGGGCTGAACGACCTGGACGGAGTGGTCTGGTTACGAAAAACGGTCGTCCTTACCGCCGATGATCTCGCCGGTTCAGCCACCCTCAATCTCGGCAAGATCGATGACAACGACGAAACCTATATCAATGGCGCCTTGGTAGGAGCGACCAGGGGTTATGACGAACTCCGCCATTACCATCTGGCGACGGGTGTGCTGAAGCCCGGCCCTAATGTCATTGCCGTGCGGGTAGACGATACGGGAGGCGGAGGCGGCCCCTATAGTGATTCCACGGAGATGAATCTTAATGTTGGCGGAAAAACAATCCCGTTAGCGGGAGCCTGGAATTTCAGGATTGCCAAACGCTATCAGGGCGCCGCCAATATTGATCCGAACAGCTATCCAACCCTGCTCTTCAACGCCATGATCAATCCCCTGATTCCCTACGGGATCCGGGGCGCGCTCTGGTACCAGGGAGAAAGCAATGCAGGTAGGGCCTATCAGTACCGCATAGCATTCCCATTAATGATCAATGATTGGAGGCAGCGCTGGGGCCTTGGCAATTTTCCGTTCTATTTTGTCCAGCTCGCCAGCTTCAATGCCGGCAATGGTGACAGTGAGCACGGAAGCAGTTGGGCGGAACTGCGGGAAGCGCAGACTAATACCCTGCAGCTGCCTAATACCGGCATGGCCGTCACCACCGATATTGGAGATCCGACCAATATTCATCCGAAAGACAAACAGGATGTTGGTAAAAGGCTGGCTGCTATTGCGCTGAATAATATCTATGGCCATACCATGCAGTACAGCGGCCCGGTCTACGAATCGATGACGGTGGACAAAAACCAAATCATCCTAACGTTCACGCATACGGGAAGCGGGTTGATGACCAAAGATAAATACGGCTATATCCGCGGATTCGAAGTAGCGGGCAATGACCATCATTTCCACTATGCCCAGGCATCAATCAATGGGAATAAGGTCATCGTTTCATCCGAAGCCGTTCCCGACCCCATTGAAGTGCGGTACGCCTGGGCAGATGACGCCAGCGATGCGAATTTGTATAATCAGGAGGGCTTCCCGGGCGTTCCATTCCGGACAGACCAATGGAAGGGAATTACCGAGGGGAATAAATATCAAATAGGCAAATAGATGACGGATGATAGATGACAGATGACAGGGTGTTTCAGTCATCTGTCATCTGTCAACTGTCATCAATCAACCCGCTCCACTATCTTTCCCGTTTTCTTCTCTTTAAGAATAAACTTTTTCGCGCCGTAGTGCGTCATCTCTTCTTTTACGAGATAGTGATCGGCGTCGAAGTCCACGAGGTGGCTGTCTTTCGTTACCCCCGTTCGCCCTCTCCAGACCTCGAGCTGTACCGGCTCCCAGAGTTTGGTTTTAGCCGATTTATAAGCTGCATCCAGAATGGCGTTCACCACATAACCGTCGTAGAATGTTTCCTTTGGCGTCGTTCCCTTCTCAAGGGCATTGAACATGTCGGTAAACATGTGGTTATAGCCAAGATCATTCAACTCGTCACCCATCGGGAATAGCCAGCCGCTATTGGATTCAGCCTTCTCGGCCACATAGTCGGCGCCCTTGCCGGTCGTGAACATCTCCAGTCCGGTTCTTAAGAAATTATTGATCCAGAGCGTTCCTTCCGTACCCATTACTTCATCGCGCAGGTCCAGTCCTCCGCGGAAAGTCCAGCTTACTTCAAACTGACCGATCGCTCCATTTTCGTATTTCACCAGGCCGATGGCATGATCTTCTGCATCGATTGGTTTCACCTGGGTGTCTGCCCAGCACATCACTTCCACCGGGCGGATATCCTTGCCGATAAAACTTCTGGCGATCTCCACGCAATGGCAGCCCAGGTCCAAAATACATCCGCCGCCGGCCTGCTCTATATCCCAGAACCAGTCACTGTGCGGACCGGGATGCGTCTCCCTCGACTTCGACCAAAGGATACGACCCAACGCTCCATTTTTCACGCTTTCGTACGCTTTCAGAAATTTCGGGGTATAGACAAGATCTTCCAGGTAACCGTTGAATATTCCGGCTTTCTCTACGGCCTCCAGCATGCGTTTGGCCTCTGCGGCATTACGCCCAAGTGGCTTGGTGGTCATTACGGCTTTCTTGTACTTGCAGCAAAGCAATACCGCCGCCTCATGAAGGTTATTGGGCAAAGAAATGCAAACGATATCCACCTCCGGATCGGCAATGGCTTCTTCCATGTTGGTGGTCCAGCGTGCACAGCCATAGTCAGCCGCAAATTTCTTTGCACTTTCTTCCCTGCGGGAATAGACGGATATCACCTTATCACGGCTTCGCTGCCCCTGTAAAGAGTCGGCATAAAACCTGCCAATGAATCCGGACCCTAACATCGCAATTTTCATATCGAGTGGTTATTTAGTTTGAACAAAGAAAATCAGTTGGCGAGGGCCTGTGTTGATTTGCGCTCGCGGAAGAAAAGAATAAAATAAATGAGGACGCCGAGGGCAATATAAGCCGGCACCATCCAGATCCGGAGCCAGTCATGCGCCTGTTCTCCGGTCTTGTAATTGTCTACCACAAATCCCGAAAACCAGGTACCGATAAACATGCCTACGCCATAAGTGGCAAAAGTGAACAGGCCCTGTGCGGCATTCTTGATGGTTGGACCGGCCTTTTTCTCCGTGTACATATATCCGGTCACGAAGAAGAAATCGTAACAAACCCCATGCAGAATGATCCCGGCATAAAGCATCCAGAGATTGCTTCCCAGGTTGCCATACCCGAAGCAGATATACCGGAGCATCCAGGCAACCATACCCATCAGCAGCATTTTCTTTACACCAATCCGGTTGAACAGAAAGGGAATCGCCAGAATGAATACCGCTTCGGAGATCTGGCCCAGGATCATTTTCGAAGCTGCTTTTTCCATGCCGATTTCGTTCAAAAAGGCATTGGCAAATCCGTAGTAGAACGAAAGGGGTATGCACACCAGGATAGCCGCAACAAAGAAAATCGTATAAGCCCTGTTCTTAAACAATACGAATGCCTCCGTGCCCAGCGCCCTGGCGGCCGATGCCTCAGCAGTCTTTCCTTTCGGCGGCGTGTTGGGAAGAAAGAAGCTGACCAACCCGATGCAGGCCGATGCCGCCGCCGCTAAGTAAAACGTATTGACCGTTTTTTCCCATTTCAAATTGCCGATTAAAATGCCGGCTACAATCCAGCCTAATGTGCCAAATACCCGCACCCAGGGAAACTGTTTCCCGGGATCGCTCATCTGGTAAAATGCAATGCTGTTGGAAAGCGCAATGGTGGGCATGTATAATAAAGAATAAACCAGTATGATCCAGTAAAACGGGGTATTAAGACTTACCTGCGTGGCGAAAAACAAGAGCAATGCGCCAACCAGGTGCAGCACACCCATGATCCGTTGCGCCGCAAAAAAACGATCGGCGATCAATCCAATAAAAAAAGGAGAGATCATCGTGGCAATGGCCAGCGCACTGTATGCCGCTCCGATCTGGACGCCGGTGGATTGCAGGTTCGAGCTCATGTAGGTGCTCATGGTCACATACCAGGCGCCCCAAACGAAATATTCGAGAAACATCATCAGGCAAAGCTGGAAAATGACAGCAGGCTTCATAAGCAAAACAATTTATCGCCATAAGGCTCAGGCCGAAAAGTTACAACCGAAAAAGATTTACCGTAAATAATTCTTCAACTATCTTGCAGCATGCGCGTTTTGACAGATTCTTATCGGCACAAAGGCCTGAGAAAACAACTGGTAGAACTGATCCGCAGTAAAGGGATTACGGATGAACGCGTATTATCGGCCATTCAGGAAATTCCGAGGCATTTCTTCATGGATTCCGCGTTCGACCAGATCGCTTATGAAGACCGGGCTTTCCCAATCGCGGCAGGACAAACCATTTCCCAGCCTTATACTGTGGCTTATCAAACCCAATTGCTGGAAGTAAAACCGCACGACAAAGTCCTGGAAGTAGGCACCGGCAGCGCTTACCAGGCCAGCGTATTAGCCGAGCTGGGCGCCCAGGTTTATACCATCGAAAGGCAAAAAAATATTTTTGATCAGAACAAATCCTTTCTTTACCCGCGCAAATATCCGACCATCCGTTATTTTTATGGAGACGGTTACGAAGGGCTGCCCACCTACGCGCCTTTTGATAAGATCATTGTCACCGCAGCTGCGCCGGAGATTCCAAAAAAACTCCTGGAACAACTCAGGCCCGGCGGGAAAATGGTAATCCCTGTTGGCGATGGTAAAGTGCAGCAAATGGTAAGGGTCACCAAATTGCCCGACGGATCCGTACAGGAAGAAACTTTTGACAATTTTTCTTTTGTTCCCATGCTTCAGGGAAAAAACAATTGACCTGCATGACGCCCGAAAGACATCAGCGACTTACCCAGGTGCTCGATAAAAGACAGAACGATCTGACTGTTGTACTGGAGAATGTCTTTGATCCGCACAATATTTCCGCGGTTATGCGAACCTGCGATGCCGTCGGCATCCAGGATATCTATGTGTTGAACACGCGTATCGGGCCACATAAGAGATGGGGAGCCAAAAGCAGCAGCAGCGCAGCCAAATGGTTAACTATTCATCAATTCGATGATCCGGTCACCTGTTTTAAGACCCTTCGCGAACGATATGATCGCATATTCACCACGCACCTCACTTCGGATGCTGTTTCGCTATACGACCTCCGTTTCACAGGGTCCGTTGCCCTGGTCTTCGGTAATGAACACGAAGGCGTAAGCGAAGAGATCAGAAAACTGGGCGATGGAAATTTCATCATACCCCAGGTAGGCATTATCCGCTCCCTGAATATTTCCGTCGCCTGTGCCGTCACGCTCTATGAAGCTTTCCGTCAAAAGCAACTCGCAGGCCATTATGATCAGGTCAGGCTTGAAAAGACAGCCTATCAGGCCCTGATGGATAAATGGAGCCTGAATGCCTAAATTCAGAAACACTACCTTTCATCAGTGCCCGAAAATTGTTTCCGGATGAATACAGAGAATAAAAAAATCAGATTTAACAGCCTGTTGCCGGCTATCCTAATCGCCGGTTCAGCCGACGCGCTTGCCGCGATCATCTTCTATACGCCGGTCATAACACTGTCTAATGCCGCGAAAGTTTTTGGTTTTATTGCCAGCGCTGTTTTCGGGAAACAGGCCGCTGCAGGAACAGGGATTTATCCCTGGATCGGATTGCTCATGCACTTCTTCGTTGCGACCGTCTGGGGTCTTATTTATTACTTCTTCAGCAAACGCTTTCTGCCCGGCGGATATGTTCTCCTGAAATGTATTGCCATCGGCGCGCTGATCTGGATCGTCATGAACCTGATCGTATTGCCTGTTTTTTTCGGGAGGCTGTTCCCCATGAGTTTTCACAGCATATTCAAAGGCATGGGTATACTCGTCGTCGCGGTTGGTCTCCCATTCGCCCTGATCCTCGGCCCCCGAAGGTGTTTACCGCAATAAAGGCCTCAGGATTTCGGCTTGCCGGAACCGGACTTTAGTGAATGAATGCTCACATTCAGTTCATGCCCGATCAGCAGAATGAGGGAATTGAGGTGTATCAGGATCATAAGGATCATGATGGTGCCGATGGAGCCGTAGATCTTATTGTAGGTCCCGAATTTATTTACCCAGAAAGAAAAAGCAAAGGTGGTGATGATCATCAGCGTGGTAGCCAACAAAGTACCGGGCGAATAGATACGCCATTTTTCTTTCAGGTCCGGCGCCCAATAATAAATGAAGGCGATCGCAAAATAAAACAGGGGGATGATCACTACCCAGCGCACGGATTTCAATACGCCCCGCATCGAATTGTTCCTGATATGAAATTCTTTGAAAATGAACCGAAGCAGTTCATCCTGCGTCACTAATAAGATCGCAGTCCCTAACACCAGCAGCATGATCACCAGCGTAAGTCGTAGTGCCACCCACCGATTGTGCAGAAAACCACGATCACCGGGCAAATGCAGGGATCGATTGAAAGAACGCATCAGTCCCAGCATGGCATTGGAAGCATAAAACAGGGCGATTAAAAATCCGAAAGAGAGCAACCCGTTGTGCGGCTTGTTCAGAAAATCGTTAAGGAAATTGCTCACCAGCGTATAGGTATTCTGGTTAGGCGTAATCTCCCGGGTCAGCAACAGCAGTTGTCTCGAAAGCTTCCTGGAAATGGGCAGGTAAGGGATCAGGGTACAGATAAAAAGCGTAGCCGCAGGAATGGCCATCAGGAAACTGAAGGAAATGGAGCGGGCGCGCTCATTCAACCCCACCCGCTTTACCTGGCTCTTGAAGAAATGCATTACCTGGTAAAGCGAGGCGCCCTGGAAACCCGGCGGAAATATGTTCTTTGTCCGGGCGCTGAGATACCGGTAAGGCTTGCTGGTCTTGATTATTCTTTCAAGGCGCGTCATGGGGTTGCGTTGGACTGCTGACTGATCCTGATCTGTTCATCAAGCGCTTTTTGGTAAGCCCGGGCATTCGCCAAATGTTCCGTGAAGGTCTCTGCAAAGTTTGAATAGCCGGAAAAATCGGGCTTGGCAACAAAATAGAGGTATTTCGTTTCTGGCGCCTGAAGCACAGCTTCCAGGCTCTCTGCAGAAGGCGTGCAGATGGGACCGGGAGGAAGGCCTGCGTAACGATAAGTATTGTAAGGCGATTCGGTTTGCAGATACTTGGCATAAACCCTTTTCAGTTCAAAGTTCCGCATCGCAAACTTAACGGTCGGATCGGCAGCGAGCTTCATGCCCTTGTCCAATCGGTTCAAATACACGCTTGCGATCTTTGGTTTGTCTTCCGCACGATTCGTTTCCTCTTCCACAATCGACGCTAAAATATAAGCCGATACCGGATTCAGCCGGTGCGCTGCAGCTTCCTGCCGACGCTCGGGGGTCCAGTAAGCGCGTGACGCACTTTCTATTTTCCTGAACACGCGGGAAGGGCCTATGTTCCAAAAATAAGTATAGGTATTGGGCATCACGGCAGTCATTACCGTGTTCGTATCCAGTCCATAGGCTTTCAGGGTATCGGGGTTATTGAGGAAAGCTATGAAGCTAACAGAATCGCATTCGAGCTTTCGGCCGACCAGCGCAGCCAGGTCTTCCTTTGTCCGCAGTTTGGTGATCACCAGATTCACCGGAACCTGCCGGCCGTTCTTCAGCATGCGGAGGAGATTGAACAGGCTCGTGCCCGATTTGATCTCATACTTTCCCGCCTTGATCCTTTGCGGGTATCCCGCACGCCTCGCTAACTGATCGAAGACCCATGGAAAACGGACCAGTTTTTCTGCATGCAACTGGTTCAACAGCGATTCGTAGGATGAACCGGTCCTGATGTACAAATCCTGTTTGGGTGAACTGAATGGGGTCCCTGAGCCAAAAATCAAAAAGGCCGACAGGGCCAGGAGCAGAAGGATAATGGATAGCACCGAAAGCAATAGCTTTTTCAACGTATTGGGATTAGTCTCCAAAATAAACAAAAAACCCTGTCGGCAGAAGACAGGGCTTAAATATCGTTTATCCTTATTTGGCCGGAGGCAGCGATTGCGGCAAATTGCCCGAAGGCACCGAAGTAGGAGAAGCTTTTACATCCCTTACCCGGTTGCTCGTCGTTTTCGGTATAATGATGGTTGAAAATATGCAAAACAGGGCGACGATAATGGCAAGGACCCAGGTTCCTTTTTCCAGCACCGTATTGGTTTGCTTCACGCCCATGAACTGATTGCTGAAACCAGCGACATTGCCTGCCAGGCCGCCGCCTTTGGGGTTCTGGATCAGGATAATGAGTCCCAGCAGGATGCAGGCCAACAACAACAAAATCACAAAAAATATCATGGTAACGAAGCTTTTAATTCCTCAATTCTGGACGCAAAATAAGCGCTTTTGGGGGGATAAATCAAACTTAATTTCTGATACAGGGCGATCGCATTTTCATACATGCCCTGCTTCACCAGCACTTCAGCCATCGTTTCGGTCAGGATATCCCGCTCTTCAAGCGAATTGGCCGCGAAATGCCTGATCCGCTCCGCCTCCCGTTCGTCCGTTTTGTCCGATACCGGCTGATGCTTGGGCAGCTTCTTCATCACCCTGAGCCATTCGGTGAATCGCTTGAGCTGACGGCCAAACTGATCCGCCGGCTGATCCTCTAGCTCCAGGGTAATGCCCTGCGAAGCAAAATAGTCGACCATATGATAGGGCTCAAACACAATGGCCTCAGCTTTCTTAGTATCAAATGCCGGAAGGGGAACCGGCTCTTCTTCCAGGGGAACCATCGATTGCCCGATCAGCTCCGCGCCCATGGTATCAAAACCGGTCGACAAAACGCCGGACAGATCATCGGCCATAGTCTCCGGTTCAGCGGATTCCTGATGAACTACTTCCTGATTTTGTTCCGATTCAACGGGTGTCTGATCAATTGCCTCAGGGACTTCTTCCGCTTCAATCAATTCGGGATGAACCGGCTCCGGAATTTCTTCCCGTTCAACTGATTCCGCAAGAACCACTTCCGAAACAGCCGCTTCCAAAGCCTCCTCAGGAATTTCCGGTGAACCAGGGCCGGCTTCAGATTCCTCCGGCAGAACGATTATCTGCTCCGGTTCGATTGTCGGTTCGTCTTCGGGTTCAGGCCCGGCAATATCTGTTGGCTGATCCGGTAGGGTAGGATTGAAAATTTCGTTTTCCGTAAAAATGCCTTCTTCCGGAATATCGGCGTAGTAGGAGGGGCCGCCGGTAGAAGCCGCTTGCGATTCTTCCGCCGGCTTCGTATTATTCAGGTTGCCAGCCTCGGCATAAAAATCATTGACGGTTTCATGAAAAGCAGCAGGACTGTCCGGGCCTTCAAAAGGCTCCGATGTTTCTGTTTCTGCACTGATGACATCCGATTGCACCGTCGATAATTCCGCGCGCTCTTCCTCATATTCATCATTTACCGTGATCTCGGGCTGCGCATAAACATCATGAATGGTTTCAGTATGAGATGCCGAAGGCTCCGGTTCGTTATACTGTTCGGCAGCGGTTTCAGGCTCATCATAAGCCCGGGGAGCCGGCTCTTCTTCTGTTACGGGGCGATGCTCATGCACCGCGGCTTCATAAGCTTCAGGGCCTTCCAGTAAAAGCTGCAGCCAGACCGGGTTATTGAAGTAGAGCGCTGTTTTTTTGGTTTCTTCCAGGTAGGCCGGATGATCCAGCGATTTCAATTTCTTCGATAGCAGAAAATGCGCTGCATTGAATGATGGGAAATCCCGCAGCACAGCATAGATATCTTCCAGGGAGATCTCATCCAGGGTTTGCTTACCGAAGATTGTATCCAAAACGGATGGCATGCCGCTCGTCATCTGAAATCAGGATTACCAGTTAGAAAAAAGACGGTTAAAAATATCGTCCGACATATTATCCACGATCTGCGGTGTTAACGCAGTCTGCGCGTCACTCAGACTCTGGGAGGCCGGGAAATCGAAATTGCGGGTAATATCAGTTTCAAAATCCGGTGTTCCCAAATGCTGATCGTTCAACCGGTTCTTGAGCGCGATATGCACGGTTACCGTAAGCCGGTTCGTCGCCGCCGCCTGGTTCGACACGCCCGAAGTACTGATTGAATAATCTGCAATATAAGCAACCACGTCGTAGTCTGCTTCGTCCGACTGCACCTGGGCCAGCTTGGTTTGATTGTTTACCTTTTGCTTCAGCTTGTCGGTAAGCTGGGGACTCAGCTGGGGATCAACGATACGGGCCCTGTTCTCGATATATCCAATGCGTATGGTTTTTACTTCCGGAGGAATAGAGACATCCTTGAAAGAGTATACCTTGCAGGAGGCCATCGTGACACAGATCAGCAGGGGAAATGCCAATAGCCGGAATAAAGCAGAAAGACGGCCGCTATTCATTGATATCATACTCCTTAAGTTTTCGGTACAGGGTGCGCTCGCTGATACCGAGATCGGACGAAGCGTCTTTCCGTTTTCCTTTATGTTTCTTCAGCGCTTTTAAGATCAGTTCTTTTTCCTTATCCGTGATGCTCAGCGATTCTTCCACTTCCTCATGCTGATGGATCTCATGCCCGTTATTGTTGTTCGCGGCATTATGAATGACCACCTGTTGCGGATTGTAGGCAGGCTGCGGAATAGCCGGAGTAAAATGCTCCTGTGCATTCAGCTCCTCCATATGATGCATCATGTTATGTGCATCGCCGGCCAGGTTCGGATTCTTTAATATTTCCAGGAACATTCGCTTCAGCTCCGTCACATCTTTCTTCATGTCGAAGAAAAGTTTATACAGGATCTCCCGTTCGTTAGAAAAATCATTTTGCGGCTGGCCGTTGATTGCCGGCACTACCATGGGGAGACGGCTATTATTGCTGTTCTCCGGGATGAACCGCTTCAACTGCGCCAGGCCGATCGTCTTATCTTCCGAAAGTACGGAGATCTGCTCTGCAATATTTTTCAATTCCCGCACATTGCCAGGCCAGGCATAATGGATTAACAGATTTTTTGCTTCATCGTCCAACTGCACCGGAGAGGTCTTGTAGCGTTCGGCGAAATCCACGGCGAATTTTCTGAACAGCAGTGGAATATCCTCCTGGCGATCCCTTAATGCCGGTACACGGATCGGTACTGTGCTAAGGCGATAGTAGAGATCTTCCCGGAATTTCCCACGCTCCGTAAGCTGCAGCAAATCTTTGTTTGTCGCTGCAATAACGCGTACGTCCGTTTTCTGCACTTTCGATGAACCGACCCGGATGAACTCGCCGGCTTCCAGCACCCGCAGTAGGCGGGCCTGGGTTCCCAACGGAAGTTCCCCGATCTCGTCCAGGAAAATGGTTCCACCATTCACCGTTTCAAAATATCCTTTACGGGAATCCACAGCTCCGGTAAACGAACCCTTTTCATGCCCGAACAGTTCGGAGTCGATCGTGCCTTCCGGTATGGCTCCGCAGTTGACGGCAATAAAAGGATTATGTTTTCTGGCAGAAAGCGAATGGATAATATGAGAGAAGACCTCCTTGCCCACACCGCTTTCTCCGAATATCAATACGGTAAGATCGGTATTGGCCACCTGCACGGCAACAGTCAGGGCATAGTTCAACTCTGCCGAATTACCAATGATCCCAAACCTGTTTTTTATTGACTGAAGCTCCATATTCATTTTCATTAAGCGCCCGGTTCACCCGGCGCGATTTACGATGCCGGAATCACTTCGCCGATGAGGGTCGCCCCGGTACATTCCATTACGCGCACCAGCGCATAGTCTCCGGGCTTTAGCTGATTGCCGGCTTTTGAAAATACCACCACTTTGTTCTGACTGTTCCGGCCCATCCAGTCTGCCGTACTCTTTTTTGAATCGCCTTCGATCAGCACTTTGAACACGCGTCCGAGATCCTCCCGGTTGCTGACATGCGACAAATTATTCTGCAGACGGACAATCTCGTCCAGCCTTCTTTTCTTCACGGTCTCCGGCACATCGTCGGCGTACCGCCTCGCCGCCAGGGTTCCGGGCCTTTCGCTATAAAAATACATATAGCTCATATCGAAACGGGCTTCTTCCATCAGCGCTAAGGTTTCCTGATGATCCGGTTCGGTTTCCGTGCAAAAGCCGGCGATCACATCCGAACTGATCCCGCAGTCGGGAATGAGTTCACGAATGCGCCTCACTTTGGCCAGGTACCATTCCCGCGTGTAGGTCCGGTTCATCAGTTGCAATATCCGGTTCGAACCGCTCTGCACCGGAAGATGAATGTAGTTGCAGATATTCTCGTATTTGACAATAGCATGCAATACATCATCTGTGATATCCTTGGGATGGGAGGTGGAAAAGCGAACCCGCAACTGCGGCGAGATCATAGCTACCTGTTCGAGCAGTTGGGCAAAAGAAACCGTTTTACCATCTTCGCCATACCAGTGATAGCTGTCCACATTCTGTCCGAGCAGCGTGATCTCCCGATAACCCTGTTCGAAAAGCAGGATGCATTCCTGGAGGATGGAAGCGACGTCACGACTTCTTTCCCGGCCCCGGGTAAAAGGCACAACACAGAAAGAACACATATTGTTGCAGCCCCGCATGATGCTGACAAAGGCGTTCACGCCGTTGCTGTTCAAACGCACCGGCGAAATATCGGCATAGGTCTCCTCCCGGCTCAGCAGTACATTCACCGATTTCTGCCCGCCTTCCGCTGCAGTAATCAGGCCCGGCAGACTGCGATAGGCGTCAGGGCCCACCACCAGGTCGACCAGCTTTTCTTCCTCAAGCAGTTTGGATTTCAAGCGCTCGGCCATGCAACCCAGGATGCCCACCAGCAAGCCGGGATTGCTATGCTTTACCTGGCGAAAAGCACGGAGCCGGTTGCGGATGGTTTGTTCCGCCTTTTCCCGGATAGAACAGGTATTGATCAGCACGAGGTCGGCGCCGGTATAATCGCCCGTGGCGCTGAAGCCGGAACCGTTCAGAATGGAAGCGACAATTTCACTGTCGGCAAAATTCATCGCACAGCCGTAGCTCTCTATGTAAAACTTTTTGGGCGCAGAAGAAGGAACTTCTGTAGGAGCATAGACTTCCCCCTGCCTGCTTTCATCGTGTTTTCTGGTCGTGAGTAGTTCCATTAAATTTCCAATCCACAAATAGGACTGCAAAAATAATCAAAAGAAAGGACAATGACAGGATGACAGGAGGAAAGAAAGAGCGGAAGACGGGACTCGAACCCGCTACCTACAGCTTGGGAAGCTGTCGCTCTACCAGGTGAGCTACTTCCGCTTGAATCGGGCGCAATGTATAAAAAAACTGTCATCTGTCAACCCGCCTCCGCTTTTAACCGCCAAAGCTTCAGCAGCAACAGCAGCGCTACGGCGGGCGAAGCCGCTAACCATTATGAGTGATTGCTTTAAAACGAATGCGACTCTTCAACCAACTCTCCTTTACCGGAATGATCCAATGATTATCCAGTTCTTTTTTCGTTTGAACCGTATTGTTGAAGTAAAGCGTGTCGGGCGTGATGAACCCGTTCTCAGCAGCATAATTCAACTGCGCATAGGGCAGGAGCTCGATCTTATCCTTCACCAGGAAGGCTAAGGACTGGCGATCGAACAATTGCA
>DASZRP010000186.1:0-9272 GCA_035548895.1 Puia sp.
TCCCGACAAATAGATTGCCCGGTACAGGCTGTCTTTTGCATCCTGGATATCTGTTCTTACAGATGTTCTTACGGAATAGATATCTTCTTTTGTTGCGGGCATATTCATTTTGGAAGTCAGTGAAGAATCTGTAATATCCTGGATCGCCTGCACGGCGTCAACAGCTGTATCGTCAGGTAAATGCAGCTTCCTCCGGAAGATATTGTAGAGGCGGATGTGGTTCATGCTCATTTCTTTCACAAAACTAAAATTTGCTACAATATCGAGCAAGGCTTTCGTCCGGAAAAGGTTAAAATACGGTATTTTATGGGAGTATTATGACGGCTATCCATTGAGGTTAACTATCCGGAGAATTTCGACTTCATCGGCAATAGCCTGGCTCTCGATACGCCTGGCTTCAGCCAGTAGGCTGGCTATCGATGGTTCTGCTTCCCGACCTGCAGCATTGATTCGCACGTTCAGGCAGGCGCCAAGCACGGCGCTGCGGGCGCAAATGGCTCCAACGCCCGCGTCGGAAATGGAATTGGGATTTCCTTCCCGGGCCATCGCTTTGATGATTTCCATGGAGCCCAGGGCCTGTTTCATCACCTGGAGGGGAATATCGATAGCCTTGCGCGTCGCTGCTGCGATGGCCTCGCTGCGTACTGTTTTTTCAGCCTCGGTTGCTTTTGGAAGCGTATGCGCCTGCATTACTGCCTGGAAGGCGCGGGTATCGGCATCCACCAGGCGAAGCAGCGCGTTCTTGCTTTCTTCTGCTTTCTCAGCCCAGCCGCTGAAGAATTCCCAGCGATCATCCCAGCCTTTTTTATGTGCCGAGAGATTGGCGACCATGCCGCCCAGCGCAGCGCCCAGAGCGCCTAAATAGGCCGAAACGGAACCACCACCCGGTGCAGGGCTTTCGCTGGCTGTCTCATCGGCAAAATCGGCCAGGGTAGTCCGGATCATTTTTTCCGATGTTTTATCTTTCAGCAGATATTCAATGATTTTTTCCTCCGGCCTGAACGGAGCAAGTTCGTCGAGTCCCATCGACAGCACGGCGATCCGGATCAGCTCTTTCTCCGGTACGCCGGAAGACCGCTGCTGTTTGCGCAGGAAATACCGGCCGGCTTCCAGCATCGCGTTTAACGGGATCAGACCGACCAGCTCGCTGCCCGTTACTCGTATGCCCCGGGCTTCTGCTTTTCGGCAGACCTCATCAAAAGCAATATGGATGGGCGTTACGGAAAGATTGGTCAGGTTCATCGATATCTGGGCGATGCCATATTCCTCGATATACCAGCCAATCGCTTTTACGCATTTCAAAGAACCCGGAATGCTGACTGCATTTCCCTTTTCGTCCTTTATAATTTTTCCCGTCAGCGGGTCTCCTTCTCTTTTTACACGCCCGGCTTCGCGCACATCGAAGGCGATGCTGTTGGCCCGTCTCACCGAAGTGGTATTGAGATTGATATTATAGGCAACCAGGAAATCACGAGCGCCGATCACGGTTGCCCCGCGCCGGAGATCAAAAACGTCGGGACCAAAATCCGGTTTCCATTCCGGTTTCCGGATCTTCTCTGCAAATCCTTCATACTCACCGGCACGGATAACCGATAAATTGCTTCTCGTTTTATCCGGCTGCGCGGCTTCGTACAGATAAACAGGAATGCCAAGCTCCTTCCCTACCCGATCTCCCAATTTTCTTGACCAGGCCGCGGTTTCTTCCATGGATATCCCGGATACCGGGATCAGGGGGCAAACATCCGTGGCGCCCATGCGGGGATGCTCGCCCCGGTGCTTGCGCATATCGATCAATTCTCCGGCTTTCCGGATGGCCAGAAAGGCGGCTTCGACAACGGCAGCCGGTTCACCAACAAAAGTGACAACGGTCCGGTTGGTCGCTTTCCCCGGATCCACGTTCAGCAGGCGAACACCCGGCACCGATTCTATTTCTCCGGTAATGGATTGTATAATGCCCGGGTCGCGGCCCTCGCTGAAATTGGGAACACATTCAATAATCGCTGGCATAGAAATGGTCTTGGATGCAAGGTAAAGGAAAGAAAATTCCCCGTTTCCAACGCTTAACAGTTCGTCGTTACTATCTAAATATACGATCAATCAGGAAATGAATTCTCCCGCAATCATGACCTTATCGATATGATTGCTGCCAAAAGCATAAGGCAGATAGGCCAGCGATGGAACCGGCCTGGTGATCACTAAATTAGCGAGCTTGCCGGCAAACAAGCTGCCGCAGGAAGCACCGAGGCCCATGGCATGCGCGCCATTGATGGTTGCTGCATTCAGGGCTTCTTCGGGCAGCATCTTCATCTGGATACAGGCTAAACTTAGCACGAAATGCATATTTCCCGACGGAGACGAACCCGGGTTATAATCGGAAGCCAGCGCAATGGCTGCATTGGCTTCGATCAGTTTTCGCGCAGGCGGTACCGGTAGGCCAAGAAAAAAAGCAGCAGTAGGCAACAGGGTGCAAATGCCCTTCCAGCCGTCATCGCGGATATGCCTGATGTCGGTCGCAGTCATGGTTTCCAGGTGGTCCATTGAAACCGCATTCAGTTTGATTCCGGTCGTTATTCCGCCGATGCTCTCCAACTGATTGGTATGCAGTTTGGGCTTAAGCCCATGCTTCAGTCCCGCCTGCAGAATGGTCTCGGTTTCCCGGGGACTGAAAAAACCGGTCTCACAAAAAACATCGATATAGTCGGCCAGTTTCTCTCTGGCAATGACTGGCAGCATGTCGTCGGCGATCTGTTTTATATAACCTGCATGGCTATTCCGGAACTGCGGCGGGTAACTGTGAGCCCCCAGGAAAGTAGATCGTATGGGAAGATTTGATTTTTGCTTTAGTTTTTTTATCACCCGGAGCATTTTCAGCTCATTTTCTACCATCAGGCCATAACCGCTTTTAATTTCCAGGGCGCCGGTGCCGGTGGCAGCCATTTCAGCGATCCTTTTCCAGGCCAGGTTAAACAGTTCGTCTTCCGAAGTTTGATCTACCTGCTGAACCGTGTTGAGTATGCCGCCGCCGCGGGCGTGGATCTCGGCATAAGACAATCCCCGCAGCCGGTCGACAAATTCCTTTTCTCTGCTGCCGGCAAAGACCAGGTGGGTGTGACTGTCGCACCAGCAGGGCAGCACCAGCCTGCCGCTGCAGTCGATTTCCTCTTCGGGTAAATGCTTATGCGTCTTTTTCAGCGCATCCATTTTCCCGTAACCGGCAACCTCTTTTCCTTCTATCAGGAGCCAGGCGTCTTCGACGGTTGACAGTTTGCCAAGCTCATGCCCCCGAAGCGGTTTGTTGCCGGAGCGGGCGTTGATCAGCTGCTTGATATGCGTGAGTATACGCGACGACATAAGCGATTAGAGTTCGAATTTTTCTTTTGTGTGCTGCGCGATCTCATAGCCTGCATCCGCGTGCCGGATAACACCGAGGCCCGGATCGTTTCTGAGCACGCGGCTAAGGCGGGCTGCGGCTGCGTCGGTACCATCGGCTACGATCACCATGCCCGCGTGAATACTGTATCCCATGCCCACGCCCCCGCCGTGATGAAGGCTTACCCAACTGGCGCCGCCGGCCGTGTTCACCAGTGCATTGAGGATGGGCCAGTCGGCCACCGCATCGCTGCCATCGGCCATCGCTTCCGTTTCCCGGTTAGGACTAGCCACGGAGCCGGTATCGAGATGATCGCGGCCGATCACGATAGGCGCTTTCAGCTTTTTGGTTCTTACCAACTCATTAAAAGCGAGACCTGCTTTTTCTCTTTCTCCCTGTCCCAGCCAGCAGATGCGCGCAGGCAATCCCTGGAACGCGATCTTCTCTTTAGCCAGTTTCAGCCAGCGTTGCAGAGAACGGTTCTCCGGAAACAGCGCGGCAATGCAGGCATCGGTAACGGCAATATCCTCCGGATCACCGCTCAGGGCGGCCCACCGGAAAGGGCCCTTGCCTTCACAGAACAGCGGCCGTATGTAAGCGGGCACGAAACCCGGGAAGTCGAAAGCATTTTGAAGTCCCCGTTCCTGCGCCCGGGCCCGGATATTATTGCCGTAGTCGAAAGTAACTGCGCCGAGCCGCTGTAATTCAAGCATCAGTTCGACATGTTTCTTCATGGAATCGTACGCCAGTTCAAGATATCGGGCGGGATTTTCATTCCGCAGTTTTTTAGCTTCATTCGTGGAAATCTGATATGGCCAATAGCCGATCAGCGGATCGTGCGCCGAAGTCTGATCGGTCAGCGTATCCGGAACGATTTTTCTTTCAATCAGTTTTTCCAGCAGGGTCACTGCGTTGCAGCAGACGCCAATTGAAATGGCTTCGCCGGCTGACTTTGCCGCCAGGGCGCGGTCGATGGCTGCATCTACATCTGCCGTCGCCCAGTCAAGATATTTTGTCTCCATTCTCTTTTGAATTCGCCAATCTTCCGCCTCTGCAATCAGCGCCACGCCTTCGTTCATGGTGATAGCCAGGGGCTGCGCGCCGCCCATGCCTCCCAATCCTGCAGTTACGTTCAGTCTTCCTTTCAGGCTGCTGTTGAAATGTTTCGTCGCTGCCGCTGCGTAAGTTTCATAAGTACCCTGAACGATTCCCTGTGAACCGATATAGATCCAGGAGCCGGCAGTCATCTGGCCAAACATCATCAGGCCCTTTTTTTCGAGCATATCGAAATGTTCCCAGGTGGCCCATCGCGGCACGAGCTGCGAATTGGAGATGAGTACGCGTGGCGCATCAGGATGCGTTTTCATCCGGGCTACCGGTTTCCCGCTCTGGATCAGCAGGGATTCATCGTTTTCCAGTGCCTTCAACGAAGCAATGATATCGTCAAGCGCCTGGAAATTCCGGGCCGCTTTTCCCCGTCCTCCGTAGACAATGAGCTCGTCCGGCCTTTCGGCAACCTCGGGATTGAGATTATTCAGGAGCATGCGGAGCGCCGCTTCCTGCACCCAGCCTTTGCATTGAAGCGAGGAGCCGGTAGGTGTTTTATATTTTATCGGATCGTACATATATAGTTAACGGTTAACGGTTGACGGCTTCGCTCGCCGTAGCATTACAGCCGTCGCTAAAGCTTTGGCTGTTGAAAGCGAAGTCGGGTTAACGGATTTCAGGTGATCGAGAAGGATTCAAATCCACGGTTCAGAGAAATACCTTCTTTTTCAGCGAAGCGGGATACGGTGTTCACAAAATCGAAATTGCTGATAATGTTTTTTATTTTGACAATATCCTCGGCAAAGATCCGGTCTTCATTGGCAAAGCTGACCTGCCGACGCAGATATTGATGGGCGAACTCGAGTACCGTACCGCTCTTGAGCGGGCGGCGAAACTCAATAGCCTGACAGGCCGTCATCAGCTCAATAGCCAGAATGTATTCCAGGTTCTCCAGGATCTTCTCCAGTTTACGCCCGCTGATGCTGCCCATGCTTACATGATCCTCCTGCCCTAATGAAGTTGGAATGCTGTCCGCGCTGGCCGGGAAGCAGAGGGTTTTATTTTCGGTCACCAGCGCCGCCGTAGTATACTGCGGGATCATGAAGCCGCTGTTGAGCCCGACGTCCTTCATCAGCAGCATCGGGAGTCCCCATTTACCTTCTAACAGCAGGTAACATCTTCTATCGGAAATATTGCCGATCTCGGCTGCGGCGATGGCGGTGTAATCCATCGGAATAGCCAGGGGCTGCCCGTGAAAATTACCGCCGCTGATGGTATCGTCGGCCGAAAAAATGAGCGGATTATCGGTAACGGAGTTGAGTTCGGTTTCTGTAATCTCCCGAAGATGCAGCCAGGCATTGCGGGAAGCGCCGTGCACCTGGGGCATGCAGCGAAGGGAATAAGGATCCTGCACCCGCCCGCAATCGACATGGCTTTGCATGATGGCGGAATTGTTCAGCAATAATCTCAGCCGCTGTGCAACGAGCAGGCTGCCTTTAAAAGGCCGGAGCTGATGCAGGCGTTCATCGAAAGGCGCTTTGGTTCCGGTGAGCGCCTCGAGGCTCATAGCGCCAATAATATCTGCAGCTTCCAGGCAATAGTGCAGCCGCTGCAGGTTTGCGACGGCATAAGCGAGCATAAACTGCGTGCCGTTGATTAGCGCTAACCCTTCTTTTGGGCCGAGTTTCAGAGGTTTTAGTCCGCAGGCCGAGAGGGCCGCTTCCGAGGGCATTCTTTTTCCATTCATCAGCACCTCGCCCAGGCCAATGAGTGGCAGAAAAAGGTGCGCGAGCGGGGCAAGGTCACCCGAAGCGCCAACGGAACCTTTCTCCGGTACAATGGGTATGATATCGTTATCAATAAACCAGCAGATCCGTTGGAGTGTTTCCGGATGAACGCCGGAAAAACCTTTGGCAAGCGCGTGCACCTTGGTGATCATCATCAGCCGGACAAGGAAGGGGTCGATCGGCTCTCCCACGCCGACACTATGACTCTGGAGAATTTTATGCTGAAGGGTCTGGGTATCCGATGCTGAAATGCCGGTATTGGCCAGGATGCCGAAACCGGTATTGACCCCGTAGACAGTCTTTTTTTCCCTTACTATTTCGTCCACCAGCGCACGGCTTTTCCCGATTGCCCGCATGGCGGCACCGGCAATCGTACCGTTTTGCTTAGCGGAAGCCAGGGCAGTGGCTTTGCCAACGGTCATTAAATCTTCACCATATCGGAAGGTATCGGGCATAAGCGTTCATCCGGAAAAAATGGTTCGATATATTTGCGGGCGCCACGGCGTTACCCATGCATAATATCACGAAAATAAAAATCTTTAGGATACTGCTGCGCATAAGCTGGTTTCCTTCGCTTATTTTGATCTATCCCTTCGCGCTTTTCCGGAGAAAAAGCCGCACAGGCCTGTTTTTCTTTTTCGACCGGTATGCCATGGGCGGGGCGCAGCGAATCCATCTTGATATCTTAAAGAGCGTCAACGATGTGGGAAAAGACGTCTTCTTTACCCGGCGCTCCCCCAACAGATTGTTTAAAGACGAATTCTATTCCCTGCCGAATACCCATTGCTCCGATTTCCATTTCTGGTGCGATAATCTTTTCTTCAGGCTGTTCACCGTTCATTATTTCGGTTTCTATATCAATCGTCATCCAAACGCTCGTGTTTTCGGAGCTAATTCCACTTTTTTCTACGATCTGCTGCCTTTCATCCGGAGATCTGTAATAAAAATCGAGTTGCTCCACAATTTTACGTTTGGCAAAAAAGGAATGGAGTTTTTCGGCTTGATGAATCATCAGTTCTTAGACCATCGCGTCATCTACGATAGCTTTACGTTGGAAAATATCAAAAAGCAATATCGAGAATTTGGAATAGATGAATCCTGGTTGAATCGGATAGATTTTATTGAACCGGGAGTAGATATTCCCGCGCCAAAACAGAAGTCCTTTGAAAAACCCCTGAAGGTGCTTTGTGCCGGCCGGGGCGGCCCCCAGAAAAGAATCTGGCTGATCAACAGGATCGCGGAATATTTTTTAAATAATCGATTACCTGTAATATTCCACTTTGCAGGAAATCTGATCGGGGAAGTTCCCCTCAATGTCCGGCAGCAAAGTGTTGTTCATGGAGAGATCAGCGATCCGGACAGGATGGCTTCCATACAGGATGACTGCGATATTGCGCTGTTGACCTCGGCCTATGAAGGTTTCCCGATGTTTATTAAAGAAAGCATGGCGCATGGATGCATTCCGGTCGTTACTGCGCTTCCCGGGAATCTTATGCATCTGAAAGACCAGTTTAACGCTTTGCTGATCCGGGACATTCAAAACGAAGACGAGGTGGTCGTTCAGGGAATAGCCAATATAGAAATGCTGATAAATGATATCGCGCTTTGCAAGCGATTATCCGCCAATGCCTATACCTATGCCAGTGAGCATTTCACCCGGAATATCTTCATAAAACGATACAGATCGCTTCTTGAATCGGATCGCTAATTCAGATATTCAAAAGTGATTTTCAAGCTCGGATGCTTGGAAGCATCAGGGTGTCTGACTCCGCAAAATAGTCTTGATGTAGGAATATCTTCATGAACAAGACGTACCATGAATCCATAGTTATTTGATACCATGGCAGATACCATATTGGTAACATCTATTCCGATCAAATCAAGCCTGGCTTGGTTGGTATGCGGGATGACGATTTGGTCGTCGGTAGTTACAGCTGGCTGGCTGAACCAGCCGGAATTCATATCCCAGTTACCAGTTACCCGCTGAATATAAATAGAGTTATCGGCCCCATAGTTAGCGTCGACTAAGTTGCCATTGATTGGATTCGGGTTCGAATACAAACTGAGTTTCGCAGATGTAATTTTGATGTTTTGTGGTAAAGACGACAGGTCGAATTTAAAGGATGCACGAAGCAGATCGGGTAGCGAATTCCAAGTCCATGCAGCCGCACTAATTTCGGGGGTTGTTGGATCCGTATAGTCGCTATTCGCGTTGCCGGCATAAGAAAGTTCCATATATCCGTTGCTGGGGCTTGCAATTATATTCACGCTGTCGATTTTCGGTGGATTTACGGTCACTGAAACCGTATCTGAGCCGGTTGCGCCGAGATCATCGGTGATCATCAGCTGGAATACATAAATTCCCGCTGAATTAAAATTTACCTGCGATGAGGCTGAAGCGGGATTGATGATATCAGAGCTTACAGGTCCCGACTTCTGGCTCCATAAATAGCTGACAACAGTTCCGTCTGCATCGGTTCCGGATCCCGACAAGTTGACGTTATTTTTTGGCAAAGTGATTTGCTGGGGGACTCCGGCATCGGCTACCGGCGGTTTGTTCACTTTTTCTTTATCACAACTAAAAAGGGTCACACATAATATCCAAACTGAGAGTATCGGCAGGGCGGAAGAGTTCTTTCTCATTTTGATCGTTTAGAGGTTGTCGCAAGGTACTCAAAAAGAGAGCGCGATGCAATTTTAACTAAAGATATTTATACTAAGTATAAACCCTTAATTCTTACTAGTTCGATCGAGCAGATAGCTGATACTCATCAATAATTTCGATATAGGGGGAAACTTCAGGAGAAAGCCAGGAATCTTTTGCTGAAATTCAATTATGGAAACGATAAAACCGGGGATCGGACCCTGTACACCGGATGATGAAATTTCTTCGGCTGACCTGATCTTTAAATTTCTGATGAACCGCCACCAGGAGTCATATATCCAGAGATTTTTTATAGCCGCAGCGTCGGCCTTTGCCCAGACCATAAATCGTTCGGGAATTTCTACAGCGCGATTTCCAAAACTCGTTTGAGTTACCTGGCTATCGCTGATGCCGATAGAAATCA
>DASZRP010000187.1:0-7072 GCA_035548895.1 Puia sp.
ACAACAACCCACGCTGGCTCTATGGGATCAACACCAGTCTGCGCTATAAGAACTTTCGCCTCTCGGCACTCTTCCAGGGACAGCAGGGCGCGAAGATCCTTGACTTTGTGTACCAGATCATGAGCCTTCATACCTATAACACCAATATGGACCACTTCTTCTACGATGGCCGTTATATTTCCGAGTCACAACCGGGCGATGGCCATACGCCGAGAGCGGGATACAACGACGTAGGCGCGGTATCTTCCTGGGAAGTGCAGAAGACAGACTATTTCCGTATACGGAATGTGAACCTCTCCTACACTTTCCCCGCCGACATTGCACACAAAATATGGGTGAACGACTTGCGGGCCTATATTTCTGTAGAGAACCTGTTTACGTTTACGAACTACCGCGGGGGTAATCCACAGGCGGTGCGCAATGGTTTCGATACCCAGATCTTCGGTGACCACAAAACCCTTGGCTTGAATTCAGTGGCGACTGCGCCGCTTCCAAGGATATATACCCTGGGTATCAACTTTTCATTTTAATTTATAAAGCAACTATTATGCTACATACATTTCAAAACAAAGCATCCCTGCGGACCGTGTTTGCCGTGTTTTTAGTTGCGGTGGTACTGTCTTCCTGCAAGAAGGATTTCTTAGATGTGGTGCCGACAGACCGGATCCCCAAAGAGGAATTTTTCAAGAATGAGGCAGACATGACTGCAGCGATCTATGGGGTTTATACAGCACATGAGGACATGTACACCGGTTCAGAACTTGCCCTCTATAATCTCGAAGAAACCCGGTCGGATAATACCAACCAGGACTATGGACGCCAGGCCGAGCACAAAGCGGTCGACAATTTTACCGTACAATCGGGCAACACCTCCATTACCGGCATGTGGGCCCTGGCGTATAACGTGATCAATCTTTCCAATGCCGTAATTGATCGCGCACCCGGAGCCGACATGGACGCAACCAAAAAAGCGCAGATCGTTGGGGAGGCCCAGTTCTTCCGTGCGCTGGTTTATTTTCAGCTGATGCTGGACTATGGTCCCGTTCCCCTGAGGCTGCACGAAACCACTTCGCTGAGCGGCGACAATAATCAAACCCGCACCAGCACGGATTCGATCTATCTGCAGATCATCAGCGACCTGCAAACGGCTGCCGCCAACCTGCCGGCTAACTATACCGGAGCGGATATTGGCCGGGTGACTTCTTATGCCGCGAATACGCTGCTTGGAAAGGTAGAATTGCAGAAGGGAGATAATGCGGCGGCTGTTACCGCCTTGCGCAAAGTGGTGTTTTCGGGAACGCCTTATTCCCTGCTTCCCAACTATTCGGATTTGTGGGTCCCCGGCGTGAAGAATTCTGCTGAGTCCATCTTTGAAATTCAGTTCCTGCCGCCGTTGAATGGTTGCCCGTTCTGGAACTTCTTTGCTCCGGCTTCGCTCAATGTTCCGGGCGGTACCAACGGAAGCACTTCACCCAATACGCCGACAAAGGACCTGATCAATGCATATGAACCCGGCGATAAACGTCTGGCTGCCTCGATCGCCTATGATCCGGACAATATACCTTATATTCTCAAGTTCAAAGACCCGGGTGTGGCTGTTGGCAATGATGCAAATACCGATTTCCCGATCCTCCGCTATTCCGATGCGCTGCTGCTGCTTGCCGAAGCGCTGGGTGAATCGAGCGAAGCCTATGACCTGATTAATCAGGTGCGTACGCGGGCAGGATTGGGTGCTATCAGTTCGGCAACTCCGGGTACCTTTATTGAAAAAGTGATGCATGAACGCCAGGTGGAATTTGCATTTGAGTGTCAACGTTGGCATGATCTGCTGCGTATGGGTTCATCCGCAGCGATCTCGATCATGAATGCCAACCTGGCCCATGAATTCCCGACTGAAAATATCAGCATCGACGCGCATAACCTGGTGGCGCCGATACCGAATACCGAGATCCAGACCAATACCCTGGCCACGCAAAATCCCGGGTATCAATAATCGGCGGCCTGGATGCAGAGGCAATGAAAATAATTGTTGAAAGAGATAACACAGCGTATGATCATTCCGTGCCGAAAAATATATGTCGCATTCATTCTTTTATTCCTGTTGCCGGCGCTGGTCCCGGCAACAGCTTTCAGTCAGCCGGGGGAAGAAACGCTCCCGGCTTTGCTGAAGGATTTTGTCAGCAGCATTCAATACGGCAAACTCGGCGGCGCTGCACCGGTCGTGAAATACGAGCCGGCGGGAACCAATGGCATTCATGTGGAACTGTCTTGGGAACTAAAAGATTCTGTTCACCAGGACGATCTGCAGATTGCGGTTCAACCGGCATTTCAACCAACGTTTCACTGGGCTCCGCATCTTACGCCGACGAATGACAATATCATCGCGCAGCATGTGTTCCGGACGCCCGCGCTGATTGTTCAATCGGCCGGAAGGCAATTGATTCTCGTCCCCGACCTGGATATTCTCCGCCTGCCAAATAATACGAGCAATCCGGGGAGCGCCTGGTATATGGATATGGACGCGACGGATAATCTGCTTTATCTGGGTTTGAGCCGCTCGGTCGTTAAAGAACACGTATTATACTATCGGAAACCCGGAGCGGTGTACCCGCCGGGAAAGCGAAGCGTTGGGTTCTACCTGTTCACGGCGACAGATTCCGCCAGTCTTTCGGATCCCTGGAGAAAGCCATTAGCCTTCTGCTGGGAAAAATGGGGTCAGACGCCGTATGATGAAGGAGATCCATTGCCGGGGAAAAATATTCCGGACTTTGTGAATCAAACCTATGATTGGGCATTCGGTTCCTGGAAGAAAGCAGTCTGGCAGGAATTCACCCTCGATGGCAAAAAAGTTGGCGCTCCGACATTCATTGTGAATGTTACACAAAGCCCCGACTGGAAAGGCGAGGTGAACGAAAGGGAAATGCGTTCCATCTGGAACCAGGCCTGGTTCAGTTCTCTGCGGTCCGCTTCCGGATTGTATCGGTACGCGCGGGAGAAAAAGGACACGACCCTGCTCCGGTATGCATTGGAGACGAAGGAGCTTGCGCTTTCTTTTCCCCAGCGGAACGGTTTCTTTTATTCTGTTATCGCCACAGAGATGGAGACGATTCAAAAAAACGGGAAATCGCTGAACCGGTCCAAAGGATGGAACACGTATTATTTCGGCAATTCAAACCGGAATCCGTTTACCGGCGACGTGAAGCAATCTCCTTTTCATATTCTGGACATGAGTTATACGGCCTGGCTGATGCTCTGCTGGTACGATGAGCTGGAAAAAGATAAGCGGCTGCTGCAATACGCCACGCGATATGCCGATGCGCTTTTGCGCATACAGGAGGCCGATGGTTTTTTCCCGGCCTGGCTTTCATTAGATAAACAGGAGCCGATGGGCTATTTGGACCATTCGCCGGAAACTTCCATGTCCGTAACTTTTTTACTTAAACTCTACCGGATATCCGGCGATCAACGCTACCGGGAAGCTGCCCTGAAAGCCCTTCAGGCCGTGATCGACCGAATAATATTCCGGGGTCAGTGGGAAGATTTTGAAACTTACTGGTCGTGCAGCCGCTACGGTTCCGATACCCTGGTTGGGAAAAAGGTCTTGCGCAACGACCAGTTCAAGCAGAACACCCTGTCCATGTACTGGACGGCCCAGGCATTGTATGAGGCATTTCAGATCACCCGGAAACCGGACTACCTGCATCTCGGCCAACGCGTTTTAGATGAAATGCTGATGTTCCAGGCAAGCTGGCAACCGCCTTATATGTACGTCAATGTGCTGGGCGGTTTCGGCGTGATGAACGGCGACGGTGAATGGAATGATTCCCGGCAGAGTCTTTTTGCGGAGCTCATCCTGCAATATGGAAAAGAACTGCAGCAGAAAGAATATACCGAAAGGGGTTTGGCAGCACTAAAAGCGTCTTTCGTGATGATGTATTCACCGGGAAATCCGAAAACAAAGAAGCAATGGGAGAGCCGGTGGAATTTCTTTGGCAAGGCCGACTACGGATTCATGATGGAAAATTACGGCCATGAAGGTCGCACGGGAGATGAAGGAATCGGGATTGGTGAATTCACGATCTACGACTGGGGTAATGGCGCCGCTTCGGAAGCTTATTTGAGAATAGCCGCCCATTTCGGGAAAAAATATTTGCTGAACAACTTGCGCTGAACCATTTTTATATCCCGGATGCCGGCGCGAGGGAGGATATTTTAACGTCAGGATATAATTGCATATGAGCAAGAAAGTGGTGCTTAAAGATGTTGCGGAACATTTGGGCGTATCCATTGCCTTGGTATCGTATGTATTGAACAATAAGGAAAAAGAAGCCAGGGTTGGGGAGAAGATGGCGCAGAAGATCAGACAGGCCGCGGCCGATCTGAACTATCAGCCCAACCTGATTGCCAAGAGTCTTCAGAGCGGAAAAACGAACACCATCGGGGTGATCGTGGCCGACATATCGAATCCTTTCTTCTCGAGCATTGCGCGGATCATTGAAGACGAGGCCATGCGCCAGGACTATGTCGTTATTTTTGGCAGCAGCGACGAAAATGCCGAAAGGTCGATGCGCCTCATCGATGTGTTCGTGAACCGGGGTGTCGATGCATTCATCATAGCCCCTTCCGAGCACACGGAAAAGCAGATCAGGAATCTTCAGAAGAAACAAATACCCGTTGTTTTGATCGACCGGTATTTTACAAATCTTAAATCCGATGCTGTTCTCATTAATAATTACCAGGCGGCTTATCAGGCTGTGGAGCACCTGATCCGGAATGGCAGTAATAAGATTGCCATGATGACCTACGACACCGACATGGAGCACATGAAAGAAAGGGTGAGGGGTTATAAGACGGCTTTAGCGGATAACAATATTAAATTCGATGAATCCTGGCTCGTAAAAGTTTCCTATCAGGATCTGGCCAAACAGGTAAAGGCAGGTATCCAACAGCTGACCGGTTCAAAGCTTCGCGTGAACGGGTTCTTTTTTGCTACTAACAGCCTGGCGGTTGAATCGCTGAAGCCGATCACGGCAGCGGGCCTCCGCATTCCCGAAGAGCTTGCCGTGGTCTCTTTCGATGAAAGCGATGCTTTCGACCTATTCTATCCGCCGGTGACCTATGTCTCCCAATCTTTGGACGCCATTGGGAAAAAGGCGGTGGGACTGGTTTTAGACCGGATCAATGGACAAAAGAAAAAGCCTGAGCAGGTGATGATCGAAACCAAGCTGGTTGTCCGCGACAGCTCCATCCGGAAAGCAACAAAGAAATAGGAAGGCGGCAGAATTTTGTAATGAATACCGATCCGGTTCTCCGGAAAATATTTAAGCGAAAGCCAGGGTCAGAAAGTCGTCCCGCTGTCATACCTGAGCCGAAGCCTTTCTTCCTCAATGTCAAGCAGGCTTAGCTGTTTGCGGATCAGGGCCTCATCGGTTTCCGCCTTGCGGTTCATTTTATGCAGCAGAGACCGCTGCTGATCGAGTACTTGCAGATAGACTTCCCGGTATTCCTCCTGTTCGGCGTCGCCACCGTGATTGTCATGGAACTGATCGCTTTCAAATCTTTCTTTCAGCCGCTGCAGTGCCCGGTTGTTCTGCAGCTGGGATCCGAATTTATCCTGTAAATAAGCCACGCTCATATCGGCCAGTTTACCACGGATCTTCACTTCCTGTTCGGAGACGGGCAGCCCGGGATCGAAATCGTCCAGTTTCGCAAGCCTGATCACCAACGGTAGAGTAAGTCCCTGCACTACCAGGGTAAGCAGGATCACAGTGAAGGTAATGAAGAGGATAAGGTCTCTCTGCGGGAAGGGTGAACCGTCGCTGAGATAAAGCGGAATGGAGAGGGCGGCGGCCAGGGATACCACGCCACGCATGCCCGACCAGCCGAAAACCAGCGGCGCCCGCCATCCTGGCCTTGCCTGTGCCGTCCGGATGCCCAGGCGGTTAACTAATAAAGTGAAGGCCGAGGCGCCAAACGTGCTAAGCATACGACCGACAACAAGTACGCCGGTGATAATCAGCCCGTATCCGATGGCTGTTTGCAGACTCACCGCACCCAACTGATGAATGATATCCCGCAATTCCAGTCCGATGAGCATGAAGACAAGTCCGTTGAACACAAACCCGAGTGCCGACCACACGTTGGCATTCCGGAGCCGGCTCTGCTGGCTGAGGAATAGATGAGAGCGGTGGGAAAGAAAGAGTCCGCCGCTCACGACGGCCAGTACGCCGGAGAAATGAAAATGCTCCGCAGTGATATACATGACATAGGGCGTGGTCAGCGTTAGCGCGATGTCGATGTTCGGCGTCGTCGGCAGCAGGCGGTGGATGGCGAAATACAGTAGGCCGATCAATACTCCGGTGGCAATGCCCATCACGATCACCACAACAAAGCTCAGGGCCGCTTCGTGAAGCACGAAATGGCCGGTGTCTACCGCGATGAGTGCAAAACGGAATATGATCAGACTGGACGCATCGTTCAACAGGCTCTCTCCTTCCACGATCGATGCCATGGCCCTGGGCACTTTCACATATTTCATTACCGTGGAAGCGGAAACGGCATCGGGCGGGGACGTGATGCCGCCAAGCAGAAATCCCAGTGCCAGTGTAAAGCCGGGGATCAGATAGCTCGATACCAGGGCTACCACGAGCGACGTGAGAATCACGATGAGAAAGGCAAAACTGGTTACGATCCGTCGCCAGCGCCAGAGCTCTTTCCAGGAAGTGTTCCAGGCAGATTCGTAAAGCAGGGGAGGCAGGAAGATCAGGAAAATAAGCTGCGGATCGATACGGAGCTCCGGCATGCCCGGGATCAGGCTTAACACCAGGCCCCCGAGCACCAGCACGATGGGGTAAGCTACCCGCAGCCGGCGCGCCAGCATCACCAGCATCAGGATGATCAGGACCAGTATGATATAAAAAAGAAAATCTTCCCGCATTATGGGTAAAATTAAATTGCCCTGCTTAAGATAGCAAATAATGAAAAGGGAATTAAGCGATCAGAGAGAACCGCGCTGCTCATATTTTAAAGAAGAAATTAAAGATATTTACAGATAATTTTCATTTAACGATTT
>DASZRP010000188.1:0-7694 GCA_035548895.1 Puia sp.
AGCAATGGTAGTTCGTGGATATTCTCTAATCTAGCGGCCTCCGCTCCGTCGTGATAACCCTGTTTAAAATCATCCAGGGACCCGGAAACGTGGTCGGCGTCAGCCTGCGTGGAGGCCGATTCCTGCGTTTTAGCAGTAGGGCCGATATTGACGTTCCGCAGAACAAAAAGTGAAGTTCCGATCGAAACGACAACGATAGCCGCAACCTGAATGAAGCGATAGAGGAAAGCATATTTATTTTTGGCCGGGAAATAGGGCGATTTTTCCAGACGCTCAAACATCGGCTCGCTGTTCTCATAGATAAAGCGAAGTTCACTCCGCAGGTATTCCTCGCTGGTCGCATCCCGGAATACCTGTTCGTTCTTATCCGAGAGCCGGCGCCATGCTGCCAGCCGGGCTTCTTCCCGGGGCTTCAGCCCGTACCGGATATGCCGGATGATCAACTTTGAGATAGTGGCTGATGTTTCCATATTAACAGCATAAGAATAAATAAAACTGGTGCTTCACCTTTTTCAGCTTCGGCGTGAGCCATTGCATCGCTTCGCTTTTCCGGTTGGCGACCGACTTTTCGGGCATGCCTAAACGCTGGGCGATCTCTGCGTTCGACAACTGTTTGAAATAATAAAGCTCATGCACTTTCCTTGTTCTTTTAGGCAGCTTCTGTATCAATTCATACATCTTCTCCTCCACCAGGGCCATGACTTCGGCAGATTCCGCGGACTTCGGTTCCACAGATTGAAGGTGGTAAGCAATATCGCCCGACTTCCTCTCCACCACTTCCCGGTGACGGCGGCGATCCACGCAAATATTCCGCGCCGTATTCATAAGGAAGTGCTTCACTTTGTCGAGGCTTCTGAAACGGCCCGGATGACGAAGCAGCCTGTCGAAACTATCCTGCACAATATCCGGTGCATCCGGCGAACCCTGCGTCATCCTTCTGACCAGTGCCAGCAGATTGGGAAGGCACCTGACATAGATCCGGGAAAATTCGGCGTGGTCCCGGTGATCTAAGCCGACTACGATTCTCTTTGGCGTTTGAAGGGTCATGCTGGTTAACACAATTTACAAATAAGGTTCAATTCTCCGCCATACGGGAAACACTTAGTGCCGGTATAACCGTAACGTTTGAACGCAGATTTCTTCCCAAACTTTTTAAAATCTCTAATGAAAACAGACAACGTTTGAGCGCCCGCTTTTTCCCGGGTTTTCTGAAAATTCCCGGAAACAGATAGTAACGTTTGAACGCCCTGTTTTTCCCGGGTTTTTCAAAAAATAAACTTCTTCGAAATCTGATTTTTACCGTGGTTATGCGCAGGGAATCACCCTAATTTTAACCCGGTTTAACCCACGTATTTTTCCAACTTAAAATCTTTTTTATGCATGACCAAACAAAACAACAGCTTCGCGAGCTGCATGATCAGTTCCATGTGCTTGACATTTCAGACAGCCTGACCGACCTGACGACAGGCGATGCGCCGCTGCGGGTGAGTGAATGCATTGATGGGTTCACAGAACTGCTGAATACCCATGTGTTTTCCAGCGACCAGGATGAAATTGTTTTTTTCAAAACGACCTTCCCGCCGCTTATCGCTGCATCTGTTTTCTCCGGCGAGAAACTGCACCTCGAAGCCCTCCAGGAAGAAGACCGCCCGGAAGCCATCGCCGATTACTTCTGCCAGGAACTTCGCCGGATGAACAAATTTTTCCGGAAGCATGCCCGGTTCATCCGCTATTATGTATCTAACCGCAGCGACCGGGACAGGGAATACTTTCTTCGTGCCGGCTCCGCCAATCAGGAACCCATCGACCTGGCCAAAACCCTGTATCGACCCGGAGCCCCGGTCAATTATAGTATTGCCGCGGGCTTCCTGATCGCCTATTGCTGGCTCGCAGACCTTATTGAAAGGTGGCTGTTGTCGGCGGCGGGCCATTCCCATATCCATGACCGCTCAATGGCCGTCAATGCCTCTCCCGCCGATGAGGATGATCTGCGATGGACAGACTCCGGAGCGGACCTGGTGGAACTCATCTACGCCCTGCAGGCCAAGGGCGCGTTCAATCACGGCGAGGCCTCGATCAGAAAAATAGTCAGGGCATTTCAGCGGGCCTTTCATTTTGCCTTAAGCAACCCCTCCCGCACTTTCCAGGAAATCCTCAGCCGCAAGAACGGTCGCACGCGCTACCTCGACAAACTGAAAAAGAAACTGGACGACCGCTGCGATGAGATTGATGAGGGAAACGCTTGATGCGTAAGACGCGTTCCCCTGTCTTTCGATTTTATGGCTTGATACGAATCAAGAAATTTAATTGTGGATAACTTTTTTAAAATTCGGCAATTCCATGAAACCCGCTTCCAGACTGCATTTTACCGATTTGATCCTCATTAGAAAAATAAGTGTTTTCATTTAGTAGGGTGAAAACACCCTGTTTTTATCTGGAAAAAAACATTTTGATTTGATGCGTAATCACTGCTTACCCCTAAAACCCAGTTATGAGAATCGGGCTTCTGTTCGGAGCATTTATGCTGGCGTGGCTTTCCGCCTCCTCGCAGCAAAAAACAGATTCTCTGCTTACCAAAACCAGTCGGACGCTCGACGCCGCTTCGCAATTCCCCAACAGACTATTTTCCGGAATCAATAAGAAACTGTCGGATCTGAATTCTTCGATCGACCGGCAGACGGAGAAGTATTTGCAAAAACTTCAACGGAAAGAAGATAAGTTCAGAAGAAAACTGGCGAAGAAGGATTCTGCTGCTGCGGCTGCTTTTGCCAAAGGCGCGGGAGGATATGAGAAATATACTAAACAGATCACGGGTGCCGACAGCTCCGCCAAAGGAGCGCTGACGGGCGAGTATATGCCCTATGTGGATTCCCTGAAAGGAAGCCTTTCGTTTCTGCAGCAGAACCAGGACAAGCTGAACTTTTCTCCCGCCACGCAACAAGCCCTTTCGGGATCGATGGGGCAGTTCAATGAACTGCAGGGCAAGATAGATTGAACCCAGTCAGTTGTACTACTCATACGCAGGGCCTTCCGGGGGTGGCGGAATTATGATGGCAGTTTCCTCGCGCCCTCAGGCAGTTTTCCTTTTCCGCAGGCCATGACGCAATCCAATGCCACAAGAGGCAAGCTGACCGGAATGCGCATTGCGACGATCGGCGGCAGCGGCCCGATGCTTTACCAGGTCAACTATTACGACGACCGGGGCCGGCTCATTCAAACCCAGCAGACCAATATTACGGGAGGAACCGATATTGCGACGACACAGTATGACTTCAGCGGCAAGCCGCTGCGCATGCACCTGAAGCAGGAAAAGCAGGGCGCCAATGCACAAACTCATACCGTGCTCACAAAAATGAATTTCGATGCCGGAGGCCGGCTGCTCACGGTGTACAAGAACATCGACAATGCTTCTTCGGATCAGCTCATCTCCACCAATACCTATAATGAGCTGGGGCAATTGCAAAACAAACAGCTCGGTAATAATCTCGATAACCTGGCCTATGCTTACAATGTCCGGGGCTGGCTGAAGTCAATCAACAAAGACTATGTGGACGGAACGACAACGAATAATTATTTCGGGATGGACCTGGGCTACGACAAAGCGACCGCAGGCAAGACGGAAACACAGGTTGGACAGTTCAACGGGAATATCTCCTCGCAGGTCTGGCGGAGCCGGGGGGACGGAATCGAGCGGAAATACGACTATAAATATGATGATGCTGGCCGGATCACGCGGGCGGAGTATTCGCAGAATACTCCCGGTTTAGACTGGGAATCCACGACGCTGGACTTCAGCGTCTGGGGTTTTGATTCGGACAACGGCTACGGGATCAAGTATGACGCCAACGGGAATATCCAGATGCTGATCCAGAAAGGATATCAGAATGGCCAGGTGGGCCTCATTGATGCGATACATTACACTTATTATCCGAATAGTAACCGGCTGCAACAGGTTTGGGATAATAATAACGATAAGGACTCAAGGCTGGGCGACCTGCATTATGACGGCGCCACGAAAACTTCGACGGATTATGAATATGACGACGGAGGGAACCTGATCACGGACAATAACAAGGGCATTCACAACGGGATACTGTATAATTCCCTGAACCTGCCGGAACTGATCCATAAATTGGGCAAGGGGTATATTGCCTACACTTACGATGCCCTGGGAAATAAATTGAGCAAGGTGCTGCTGAACGATGCCTACCAGGTACAGACCACGACGCTGTATATGGGTCCCTGCGTTTACCAGAACGACACGCTCCAGTTCGTGAGCACCGAAGAAGGAAGATCCAGGTGGGCATACCATAAATACACCAACGGATACAGTGCTTACGGATATGAATACGACTTCTTCGAAAAGGATCACCTGGGAAACACGAGAGTAGTACTGACCCAGCAAAAAGACACGGCTAAATACCTGGCATCAGGAGAAGCGGCCTACCGCGCTACGGAAGCCCTGCTCTTCAATAATCTCACGCAGACGGCCGTAGCCCGCAGTTCCGTAGCCGGCTATCCCAATGATGTTACGATCACCAACCCGAACGATACCGTGTTCCGGGTAACGGGTTCAGCGGGCGGTCATACGATGGGCCCATCGCTGCTGCTCAAAGTCATGAGTGGAGATCAGCTTGACCTGGCGGTTCAGTATTACTATAACAGCGGGACCAAAGGAGGCAACACCAGCTCCCAATCTGATGTGATCACCTCCCTGGCCAATGGTATCGTCAATCTGTCCGGCGGAGGCAAAGGAAATATTGCCCAATTAGGTAATACCTCTTCCGGCCCGATCTTCAGCGCCATCAACGCCTTTTTAAATAACAATGAATCAGACCCTACCGGCAAGCCGAAGGCCTACCTGAACTGGATATTGCTGGATGAACAGTTGAAGCCGGTCACGGACAACAACCAGACCAATGCGATGCCGGTCGTAACCGGCGGAACGCTGAGTCCCCTGGCCTTTACGGGTCTTTCGATACGCAAGAGTGGATATTTATATATTTGGGTGAGCAATGAGACCAATGGTTGGGATGTGTTCTTCGACAATCTGAGCGTGACGCACCGGGCAGGCCCGCTACTGGAGGAGACGCACTACTATCCCTTTGGATTGACCATTGCGGCATTGTCTTCCAAAGCCCTCAAACCAAACTATGCGGAGAATAAATACAAATACAATGGCAAGGAACTGCAGACCGGGGAGTTTACTGACGGAACAGGCCTGGATGAATATGATTATGGAGCGAGAATGTATGATCCACAATTGGGGGTATGGCATAATCTTGATCCGTTAGCCGATAAGTCCAGAAGGTGGTCGCCTTATAACTATGCTTTAAATAATCCTATTAGATTCATAGATCCTGATGGGATGGCCCCAACTGATGGACCTGGACCATCATGGTGGAGAACTATTAAATTTGCAATGGAACATTCCCTTTCAGCAGCAATAATTGGTCCTGTTTCACCAGGAGCTACAAATATTTCAACTGATGCAGCAAGATTTGCGACAAGAGGAACATCCGCTGAATCCAAATCATCAGTATTAGAGGAGCCGAAATCGCAAGGAAACGAAGGCAGTCAAGTAAATGCTTTTAGACATGTTTTATGGCAGGCAACAATAACCAAAGAGTTAGGCTCTGATATTGCCAAAGGTATTGGTTTTGCTCATGAGGAAAATCCTAATGCTATTGATGGAAAAAGTAATGAAAGACTTGGAGCCACAGAATTTAAGTCTGTTTCTGAAGCTGATGAATCAATAGATTTAGCGAACAATATTATTGGTAGAGATATTGGTGTAGACAACAAGGAGCTAAGCATGAAAGATATGGCATTAAAAGTGTTGGATGCTTTTCATACTGATGGGTTTTGGACGGCTACAAAAATTGGCGATGGCGTTTGGAAGATGACAAAAACTAAAATTAGTGATAAACAGTACAACGCATTGAAGGCAGTATTTCAAAACCTAAATAACGATGGTTTTACACAAAAGGAGCAGAGCGAAAGAGATGAGGCGGCAAAGCGAGAGCAAGGGCATGTTATTAAATAAACTGTGAACGCCCAAATTAAACAAAAATAAGATGAAATATATTATTTATTACATTCTGGCATTTACGGCTGCTCTTATGTTATTTTCTTGTAAGGGTAAAAGTGCTGAAAAATTTAATAAAGCAAAATGGATAGAGCAGGTCGATCCTCTTTTCCCTCCCGAAAAACGTTCGTTGATGTTAGATGACCTTTTGAAAAATTATAAATTAGAAGGACTTACCTATCGACAATTGATAGATATTCTTGGCATCCCTGATAGCAAAGATGATACCTCTTTGTCTTATAAAATAGTTGTTGATTATGGTAAGGATATTGATCCAGTATATACAAAAAATTTGGATTTTACCTTTTCCAAAGACTCAATAATAAAATCGTTTAAATTATCTGAATGGAAGAAACCATAAAGCTACTTGATCTTCAAAAAGCGGCAATCCCAGGTCTGGCGGAGCCGGGGAGATGGAATCGAGCGGAAATACGATTATAAATATGATGATGCCAACCGGATCACGCGGGCCGAGTACACACAGAACACTTCGGGCTCGGCCTGGGATGCCAACACACTTGACTTCAGCGTCTGGGGTTTTGACTCGGACAACGGCTACGGGATCAAATACGATGCCAACGGGAATATCCAGATGCTGATCCAGAAGGGCTATACGAACGGACAGACCTCAATAATCGATGCTTTGAGGTACACTTATTTCACTAACAAAAATAATTTGTTTTACTCAAATAACATAAAGAGCCGAGTTTATCAAGGATTTGTTGCCTTAGAAAGAATGCATGAAATTAGAAAGAAAGTAACTCTTCGCCGTTGGTGTTCCCGAAGCGACACCAACAAAAATATGAACTAACGTTAATGTATAAGTGATTATTCCGGTCGGTGTGACCCACTGATTTCTATAATGATCTGACCCGGGTATTTCGTTAATCATTTGACCCACCTCTGTTGGGTAATATATTTAATTATCAGGTTTTCTTTATATGAGCAAAAACAAATGCGTTAGGGGAGTCATTTTTTTGACTCCTGTTTTTTTGCAACAAAAGACTGATTTTTAAGCTTCGCAGAGTCTAAAACAGGGCTGTTTTGTTATTGATGAATTTAATTATCTGGCTTGATGAACTGTAAATATTGTCATACCGTTTGTCAAAAAGCAGGCAAGCGCAGCGGCGCTCAGAAGTTGTATTGTAAGGCTTATAAAAAGTACCACAGGTAGTACTTACACAGCAAAAAGACACCGCCAAATACCTGGCATCAGGAGAAGCGGCCTACCGAAGCACTGAAAACCTGCTCTTCGGAAACATCGACAACACAGCCTATCCTACCTCCTCGATCCCGGATTATCCCGCCGACGGCGTAACGTCTCCGAACGATTATGTAGCGCGGGTGAGCGGTTCTGCGGGGAGTCATAAGATGGGGCCGGCCCTGCTATTGAAAGTGATGAGCGGGGACAAGGTCGATATCGGGGTTCATTATTACTACAAAAACGGAACAAACAGTAATAATCCCAGTTCGCTGACAGATGTGGTCAACTCGCTGGCATCGGGGATTGTAGATATGACAGCCGGCGGAAAAGGGACAGTGTCTGGTCTCAGTGATCCGGTAACGGGGGCTGTCTACGCTGCCCTGAACAGTTTTCTGACCAATA
>DASZRP010000189.1:0-2481 GCA_035548895.1 Puia sp.
GAAAGGTCTTTTGCTGAATGGCTGCTGACTGTCAATGCTGATCTTTTGTAAGTGCGCTGGTCTTATGGACTGCTATATGGTCTGTCTTGCTGCTCCTGATCTCATATTGGGGATCATCCCTGGTGGCATGATGCGTATAACCTTTATAATCAAAATCCTTCGTATGGATCTTTATGATCGTCCCCGATACTATTCCTGCCTCGGAATTCCATTTTACATGGTCGCCTATTTTAAATTTATGCGCCATACATCGTTGGTTTAAGCAAAGTTAGGGACAGAGATTCAAATATTGTATATTTAGTAAATGCCCTTACCTAAAAAATATATTAACATGTTTATCGTAGAAGAATTGGTTACTCAATATGAAGCTTATTCAGATAAGGAGCTATATGATGTTCACAAAAATATAGAAGGATATAGTGCCGAGGCGAAGGAAGCATTGGAAAAGGTCATCAGAAAAAGAGGAGGGCTGGAATCACTGCTAGCACGATTGAAAGATGAGCAGAGAGTGGCTTACCGGGCAATCCCGGAAAAATATAGTGGTGCTGATTGGTATAGTGCTGTCTGTTATCCTATCTGTAACCATTGGAATGAAATTATATGAGGTCATTGGACACAGGTGATTGAACTTGCCTTAGAAATCAGGACACCGAGTTAAGCTGCGCTAGTTAAAGATACATTTTCATTTTCGAACTCGTATTCTGTCGGTGACAGGTACTGTAAAGCCGAGTGTTTCCGGGCTCTGTTATACCACGATTCTATGTAAGTAAAAATTTTACTGCGTGCCTCCGCTCTGCTGACGAAAATCCCATTGGGATAGATCAGTTCGCGCTTGATCGTCGAAAAGAAGCTCTCCGTCACGGCGTTGTCCCAGCAATTACCCTTCCGGCTCATGCTACAGATCATCTTTGCCTGGTTCAATGCCTGCTGGTAAAGTTCACTCGCATATTGGACACCCCGATCCGAGTGATGGATCAGACCGGGACCTGGCTTTCGGCCATTTATAGCCATTTTCAGGGCTTCCAATGGCAGATCAGCTTTCATGTCAGCCCTCGTTGCCCAGCCAATAATTTTACGGGCAAACAGGTCTATTACCACGGCCAGATACAACCAGCCTTCCCTGGTTCGGATATAGGTTATATCGGCAGTCCATTTTTCGTTCGGTCCCTTTGCTGTAAAATCCCGTTTTAGGAGGTTTTGAGCTATCGGAAACCCATGTTCGGAATCCGTCGTCACCCGGAATTTTCTCTTATGCACGGCCCATATATGTTCCTGCCGCATAATCCTGGCTACATGAGCCCTGCTGCAGGGTACTTTGGCTGCTTTGATCGCTCTATAAATCCTCGGACTGCCGTAGCTTCTTGCTGACTCGTAATACGTGGTTCTGACCAGCGTCACCAGGCGACGGCTGTGGCTTTCTCTGCGCCCGCTCTTTCCGCTCCTCCAACTGTAATACCCGCTGGTACCGCATCGTAAGACCCTGCACAACTTTTCAATAGCATGTTGCTCCTCCAATTGCCTGATTACTGAGTATCTTTCCCGGAGCGGCTTAGAAAGATACCCGCCGCTTTTTTTAAGATCTCAACTTCTTCTTTCAGTCGGGCATTTTCCTTCTTTAACTGGCTCAGCTCCGGGTCGGTCGGATTGCCTTTACCGGGAAACGCCTTATCCGCCTTCCCTTTCATTTGCCTTTTCCACGAATAGATCATGTTGGGGTGAATACCCAAATCCGCTGCCACCTGGGTCACCCCACATTTTTCTGCCAATCGGACTGCTTCTTCTTTGAATGCTCTGTTGTAGCTCTTTCTGTCTGCCATTTGACTAAATTAAGATTTTTGCACCTTAACTTAGTGTCCGTCAAAGTAGGGCAAGATCAGTAACACTAATAGTGTGAGCCAAGGATTTAGAAACTGAATTGTCCACATTTACAGATACAGTATTGCCACCAAATGTCCCGCCGATATATAAACTTCCATCGGGAGTCGTTTTGCTATCGGTAGCATTTACATTAACTGTTACTGAATGATCGTCTATGGCTTTCGTTAATTGAGTGGCGTCTGCATTCGGGGCTGCTCCCTGGACGGTTGTATAGCTCACTTTACCATTAGCATCCATTGACAAGTTCAGCTGACCCTGAACGGATTTTTGAAGTTCAGCAAAAGCCTTATCCTTTTGCGATCCCGACAAAACCACATCTTCCGGTGCTCTTCCGTCCGGGTCTATAAATCTTAGAGGATTATCGAAGGCATACGCATAAGGAGAAAAGCGGCGCATCTGGTCAGCTTTCGGATCAATGCTGTGCAACACGACTAACTGCTGATCGTAAAATCTGGTTCCAAAATCGTATTCTTCCAATCCACTTCCATCCGCGAACTTCTGGTTTTGTAGTTCTTTGCCGTTGAATCTGAATTTGTTCTGAGCGTAATTCGCCTTCAATGCTTTGTCAGATATCCCTGCCATGGTGAGTCCGAACGGATAATA
>DASZRP010000190.1:0-3174 GCA_035548895.1 Puia sp.
AACCACAGAAAGGTATTAGCCGCGCTGGCTGGGCTTTGCGGAGGGCCCGGAAACCTCATTACCATCACAACCGCTATCGATAAGCTGGACAAGATCGGACCGGAAAAAGTAAAGGAGGAACTGAGGTCTAAAGGACTTGACGATCAGCAGATCAGCACGGTCGAAAATTACCTCGCCATTTCAGGCAGCAATGAACAAAAACTGGAGCAGTTGGAGAAAATTCTCTCATCCGGTTCAACCGGAATAGAAGACATCCGCTACCTGCTCGGCTTTTTTCCCGACAACAAGCACATCGTGCTCGATTTTTCTCTGGCGCGGGGATTGAATTATTATACCGGGATCATTTTTGAAGTGCGCGCCAAAAACGTGAGTATCGGCAGCATCGGCGGCGGCGGCCGTTACGACGATCTGACCGGCCTCTTCGGTGTGCCCAATGTGCCGGGAGTGGGCATTTCCTTTGGCGTGGACCGGATCTACGATGTGCTGGAAGAGCTGAAGCTTTTCCCTGCCGGAGCAACACGCTCCGCCACGGCCCTGTTCTTCAACCTGGCACCGGAAGCAGTTCCGGCGATCCTTGACCTGATGAACCGCCTTCATACCGCGGGCATCGGCTGTGAGCTTTTCCCCGATGCCGTGAAATTCGATAAGCAGTTTCGCTACGCTGAGAAAAAGCGAATACCCTTCGCCGTGATCATCGGCGCCGATGAGTTGAAAAGCTGGAAAGCGAAGGTGAAAAGCTTGAACAGCGGAAAACAGGAGGAGTGCCCTTTTGATGATCTGGCAGCGTATTTTTTCAGGGATGATAGATGACGGACTTTTTGTGAATCAGCCTGATCGTTTGCAAACAACCTGTTTCACAGAAAACCTGTCATCTATCATCTGTCATCTATTAACCAACCCCCTCCACTACCAACGCCGCTCCCTGTCCTACGCCCACACACATGGCGGCCAGTCCGTAGTGAGAATTTCTTCGACGCATTTCATGCACCAGGGTAGTGACGATACGCGTGCCGCTACAGCCGAGCGGATGGCCCAGCGCGATGGCGCCACCGTTCACATTCACTTTCTGCAGGTCAAGTCCGAGATCATGAATGCAGGCAATCGATTGGGAAGCGAATGCTTCATTCAACTCGATCAGGTCGAGATCGTGCACGGTGAGCCCCGCGCGGTATAATGCTTTTTGCGTTGCCGGTACAGGGCCCATGCCCATGATCGCGGGGTCCACGCCAGCTACGGCCATGGCAATTATCTGTCCTATCGGTTCTAACTGGTATCGCGCTACAGCTTCCTCACTGGCTAACAGAACCGCTGCGGCGCCGTCGTTCAGGCCCGAAGAATTTCCTGCCGTAACAGTACCCTCTGCTACAAAAGCCGGCCTGAGCCGGGACAGCATTTCGAGTGAGGTCTCGCGCGGATGTTCGTCTTTCGAGAACCAGCTGATGAGCCGGTCACGCTCCATCTCCACGGCAACGATCTCTTCTTCCCATTTGCCTGCCGCCAGCGCTGCGAAATATTTTGTCTGCGACTCCAGGGCGAACTCGTCCTGAGCGGTGCGGGATATCTGCCAGCGTTTGGCTACATTCTCTGCCGTTTCTCCCATGGAAAAAGGCGGGTAGACATCCGTGAGCTTTTTATTGGGGAACCGCCAGCCGATAGTGGTATCGATCAGGTCCATCCGGCGGCCAAAGGGTTGTGTTGCCTTGCCCATGACAAAAGGGGCGCGGGTCATGCTTTCGACGCCGGCGGCGATATAGAGGTCGCCTTCACCACACATGATAGCGCGGGATGCATCCATCACAGCCTGCAGGCCGGAAGCGCAAAGCCGGTTCACCGTATTGCCCGGAACGGAAACGGGAAGTCCCGCAAGCAGGGCAGCCATGCGCGCCACATTGCGGTTGTCTTCTCCAGCCTGGTTGGCATCGCCGGCGATCACGTCTTCGAGGGCCTCGGGGTCGACCGAATCGTTCCGGTTCAGCAGTGCCCGGATCACATAGGCTAACAGATCGTCGGGACGTACGCCTGCCAGGGCGCCGCCATATTTGCCGATCGGAGTCCGCACGGCGTCGATAATATAGGCTTTCTTCATCAAAGGTAAATGTACTCTTTTTAGATGACGGATGACAGATGACAGATGGCCGTTTTCAGGTGTAAATTCACGCCTGGATTCTGTCAACCGTCATCTGTCATCTGTCAACTATCTTTGCAGCATGAAGGGAGAGAAACGCAACATAAGGACCCTGACGAAGGAAGAGATTGCTGATTACCTGCGCGAGCCGGGGGAACCGAAGTTCCGCGCAGCACAGGTTTATGAATGGCTCTGGCAGAAACACGCGTTTTCTTTCGCCGACATGACCAACCTCAGCAAGAACCTGCGCGCCCGGCTCGAAGCAGATTTCTCCTTTCCCGCCCTGCAGATCGACACTACACAAGTCAGCGCCGACGGCACCATCAAAGACCGGTTCAGGACCTTCGACGGTCATTTTGTGGAAGGGGTACTGATCCCGACGACCGACCGGCGGACTGCCTGCGTGTCTTCCCAGATCGGCTGCTCCCTGAGTTGCAAGTTCTGCGCTACGGGCTATATGGAACGGGAGCGTAACCTGAATTTTGACGAGATCTACGACCAGGTAGTGCTGCTGAACCGGCAATCGGAAAAAGCGCATGATAAAAAGCTGACCAATATTGTGTTCATGGGCATGGGAGAGCCCCTGCTCAATTATAAAAATGTGCTGAAAGCGATAGAGCGTATTACTTCTCCGGAGGGACTTGCCATGAGTCCCCGGCGCATCACGGTTTCCACAGCAGGCGTTGCCAAGATGATCCGCCAGCTCGGCGACGATAAAGTAAAATTCAAGCTGGCCCTTTCGCTGCATGCAGCCAACGATGCCAAGCGGCACGAGATCATGCCGATCAACGATTCCAATAATATCAGAAGCCTTATTGACGCACTCAACTATTTCTATCAGCAAACCGGCAACGAGATCACTTTTGAATATATCCTCTTCCGCAATTTCAACGATAGCATTAAGGACGCGGATGAGCTCATTAAGATCTACCGCCAGGTGCCCGCCGATCTCGTGAATATTATCGAGTACAACCCGATCGAAAATGCGCTCTTTTCCAAGCCCGACGAGGAAGTGGTGAATGCTTTCATGAGACATCTGGAGAAGAACC
>DASZRP010000191.1:0-8122 GCA_035548895.1 Puia sp.
ATCTGGATTTAAGTGGATCTGTGGATAATTCCAGGATTTTCAAACGGATTGGCGACCACGCGTTGGTAAGTCTCATTGGCGCTTGTATGGCTTCTGACCCGGCACGCCGTCCTCATTTAATGTTTTTAGCATCTGAAATAAGAAGTTTTACCAATGAAACTCAATGCGTCAATTCTTAGAATGTCCCTAATTAAAACCTCTTTGCTCTTTCGAATTGTTTCCGCCGCGGTAGTGCTTGTATTCTCCTACACAGCCGCGAATAAAATTGTTGATTGGCAGCAATTCAAAGTGGCATTAAACAAGTCCCCTTACCTGCATGACTGGGTAACCATCTTGCAAATCCTAATTCCGTTAAGCGAACTCGGGATCGTGCTATTAATTCTTGTGCCCCGGACAATGCTCTTTGGCATGTATGCTGCATTTTTTTTAATGGCTGTTTTCTCGTGCTACGTTTTCGTGATGCTTCGGTACAGCTATTTCCTCCCTTGTTCCTGCGGAGGAATTATATCGGCGATGAATTGGAATCAGCACCTGGCATTCAATCTGGTAATGACGATCATGATTGCAGCCGCAATCTTTCAAATAGAAAAAACAATGACTAATAGCAGGTATGCAGCCGAACACCTGTAGAAAAAAGTAGGCATTTTCTTCATCAACCATTTTGCTGCTTTTTGTAAAAGCTCCATTCGTTATGAAAAAGGTTAAAATCGGGCTTAGCGCGCTCGCGCTCATCGTAGGAATTTGTTCCGCCGTCGCAACAAAAGCCAAATCCCTTGCTAACACGGCGTATTGGAAAGACATCAATGGGACGAGGCTATCCAGTCCGCCTGACGACTGCGACCGCTCCCACACAACACTATGTGCTACGGCATATGATATCAGCAACAATCCAACAGGTGATCTGGTCTTTTTTCAGTAGAAAAAGCAAGACTGCCTGCGAACGCGACAGGCAGTCTTTCCTTATGCGCCCTACGGTCATATTATTGATCTTATTCATTGTTTCCATTTCCGTTGTCTGGACGTTGAAACATTTCTATGGAAGTCTTTCAGTGAAGATGGAGCCATTTGAGCGTCGTTTTATTAGCCAAGAAATTCCCGTAAAAGCCTCTTTTCAAATTCCTGGTGACCCAGTTCGCATAGGCGGGAGTTCGCCAGAGCATATTTATTTTCAAACCGATCATCCCAGTTTAATATTAGACTTTAACATCGGCACAAAGGAATTTAAGACTTTGCAATTACCCGTTCCAGCTAACACTCACATTAAACTGGAGCCGATTCTGGTGACGATAGAATCATCTTTTGCACAAATTTTGCTACCGCGGCATCGAGGAGTGATCAATATCAACCGAACAACACAGGTTGGCAGATTTTTCGCTAAACCAGGGAATTCATTTATCAAAGGAATCTTGATCGATTCAATTTGCACATTGGTTCTGGAACTTGATAAAAGAAGCCAAAACGAGCGCTTTACGTTATGGAATGGCCGAACTGATTCTCTTGAAGATTTTAAAACCGATCTACCCAATTTTCACGACGGAGGAATCCGTGTTGACGGGAATTTTTCAATCGATCAACAGCGTCATCACGCCTGTTATGTATGCGCATACGAATGCCTATTTGTTATCTTCGACTTGCAGCGTAAAATTTCCATTGAGGCACCTATGCTTTACAAACGACTATTTCCACCTCAGGAATTGCAAAATGATTTCGGGGCTACGGCATCTCAGGTTGCGCCTTATGAATTGCTACATACCTGCTCCTGTATATGGGACAATCGGCTTTTTGTTTGTTCGCAGGAGCGGGCAAACCCCAAAGATTTCGGTTCCTTTGATATTATTGATGTTTACGAGCTGCCCAAGGGTCAATATGCAGGATCATTTAAGCTCGAAACTTCTACACTTTACCCTCCATCAAATATGGCAGTCATAAATGATTCCATATACCTGGAAAAAAAAGATCGGTTGTATGTTTACGACCTGCCACAGCGATTCTGATCATTTCTTATCAAGTACAATAACGTCATGTTCACGCATTTCAGTAACCATTTCAAGCCCAATCTTGCCTAAGGCGGCTCTTGCCGCGGGAACGTCAAGTGGCTTGTTCCATGCCTGGTCTATTTGGAATTTGAGATGAAAATCCATATCAAGACGCTTATCGGATATTCCCGATTCATCGATGATCGGATCGGTAAAGGGGTAGTCCCGCAGAAAGGTCACTACAGAGCTAAACTTCATGTTTTCAATATGGTCGAGCATATCATAACCGTCATGCGTGCCTGCCTGGTGCAGGCTGGAATAATAGAATTGCGGAAATTTATTACTGGTTTTAATTTTTGCTTCATCAAAATCCTTTTTCCTTCGGATCACAAAACAAGGCATTGTTTTTTTCTCGATAACTGCGCGAAAGGGGAGAGCCCGATTTAAGTCATCCAGAACATACTGCCTAAAGAAAACCGTATCCTTGACTTTGATGCCAGGAGGCAACCACATCGAATAGGCATAAACCTTGTTGATTGCCAATGAATCCCAAACCATCCAATCGCCATCTTTCAGCTCAGACGGGATAGGCAATAGGGTGTCACCGCGTCTTATGAAAAACGTCCGAGGGTTCGGCTGTACGGGCAACCGACCCAGTGTAAAGATTTCATTTATGAGACCAATGTCGCTAGTTTGTGCGGAATACGCCGTAACGTTACCTAATGTGTCCCCAAATGTTCTGGAAAATCCCGGTAACCCGTCGACTGAATCCGTCAAGATGGATTGATACAAAACATGGTCCGGCGCACCGCCGTTCCCTTCGAAGAACAGTGGCTTACTATGTGAAAATTCTCTGTCCTGCTTAATCTTTACCGAGAGTGCTTGAGTCTCTAACGCTTGCCAGACATTGGCTCTGGTGACTGCATCTCCTCCCGTAATGGCAACAACCTTTCCAGACGGCAAAATCCATACGTAATGAGGAATCAGGCGATGCGGAAACATCCTGGAGATCAGGCTGTCATCCACAACTGTTGAAATTTTGATACCGTGCTTGGCAAAAAACGCCGGAATGCTTGCAGGCTTATCCGTGTTGTGTTCGGAAACACCAAGCACCTGCAATTTTCCGTTGAATTCATTTTGAAGAGAATCCGTGGTTTCGAAGCCTTTGATGCAAGGTACACACCAGGATGCCCAAAAATCAAGGATCAGGAGTTTTCCCCGAAAGTCGGAGAATGTTGGATACTCCTTATAGAAGTTCAGCACTTTCCCAAGAGAAAAATCTTCCGGAACGTAGTCCCCAACCTTAAGAGGATAAACTGGACTCTCTTTCGGCTGGCTGGCGGCGGTGAAAATAAACGTCAAACAAAATAATGAGCACAGGAATATCTTAGCTGACATAAAATGAGGTTTAAGCAGCGGCGGCGGCTTACTGCGGTGAGCAAAAAATTACAGGTTAATAGCCAGGGTTTTGAACCAGGTTAGGGTTAGCACTCAGTTCAGTGACCGGCACCGGGTACAGCGCATCGGTTGACGTCCAATTTGGCTTGACAGCACCAAGCACGGCGTCTGCCCTGCCCGTGCGGTTGAGATCGTACCAACGCCTCCCACATTCAGCAGCCAGTTCAACGCGCCGTTCTTTTTCAATCGCCAGCAATAGGGTCGCCTGATCTCCACCACTCAATGCGGGCAGAGCAGCCCTTGCGCGGATGATGTTGAGGTCATCGTATGCCCCAGAGAGATTATTTTGTTCGGCTCTGGCTTCTGCTCTTACCAGATAGATTTCTGCGAGGCGGAGTACCATAATGTATTCGGCTGCTGATCCGGTTGTGGTTGTTACATTCTTGAACTTATTGGGATAATAATAGTCCTTCCCGAGGTAGTTTATGGGTTTAGCCCAATTAATCATGCGCGCGTCCCCGCTTTCCATAGACGCAACAAAATCGTCAGTAAACGTAAAATTCGGCCGGTTAGTGCCGGGATTCAGGGCCTGGCCCAAAGGCGTGACCCCATTTGCTGCCCAAAACTGAAAAATACTTTCGGAACTATTGGCTAAAAACACTTTCGACAAATCGCTTTCAAGTTCGTATTGAGGATCACTGATTACGTTCGAAGCGGCGGCTTCAGCCTTTGCCCAATCCTTCATGTAGAGATACACGATTGATAAGAGCGATAACACAACAGATTTGTTTGCCCGAACACGTTCCACAGTCGGATAATTGTCAGGCAACTGGGCAGCAGCATCGGTCAGGTCGGTTGCAATCTGTGAAAAAACCTGATCTGTTACAGCTCGGGGCGCCGTAGACGTCGCTGTTACATTCGTTTGAAGGACCAGAGGAACCGCACCATACAAATTCACCAGGTGGAAATAGCAAAATGCACGGATAAATTTTGCTTCACTTGCGAACTGGGCAATCGTTTGACTGTTTAATTTAGTATTCCCAATAGTATTTTCTAGGATAGCATTGGCCTGGTAGATCGCCTGGTAGTAGCCTGACCAGAGCGATCGGTTCATCGAATTGGAGGGGTCAATGGCATTGTTATAGAAAGCGGTGAAGTTGTTGGTGAAATCCAGCAATTCATCTGCCGCGCATCCCGTTGTCAGGGCCTGGTAACTGGCCGATTGCAAAGACGTGCCGGCAGTAATGTACATGCCTGCCACAGCGGACACGGCTGTTCCAGAATCCGCAAACACCTTATCATTGGTCAACTGGCCAACCGGCGCAGGCACACCTACCAGCTTGCTGCAACTCAGCATAAATAGAATTGAAGATGTAATGAAGGTATTAACCAAAAGACTATGACTTAAATGACTTTTCATAAACCAGTGATTTAAAATGTTAGGTGAATGCCTCCAGTAATTACGCGGAGAGATGGAACCACGAGTAATTGGCCCGGCATTTCCGGATCGGATCCCGGATAGCTGGTAATCGTTAGCAGGTTTTGACCAATTAGAAAGACCGTGCATTCGCTGATATGCCACTTAGTAACGAGAGACTGTGGCAATGAATAGGATAATGATATATTTTTCAACCTAACATATGATGCATCCACCCAAAACCGGTCGGAGCTGACGAAAGGAAAATAGGCAGAGTAGTTGACCTTCGTCGGGACCGGCACATCCGTAATATCTCCCGGCTTCTGCCAGGCTTGAAGTGCATGAACTGGCGTCGAATAGTAGAGACCGGGATACCAAGTGGGTGCCCATCCCTGTTGGTCGACAAACTGGAACAAGAAGGACAGCTCGAAATTTTTGTACTTCAAGTCATTCGAGAGCCCTCCGTAAAACTCGGGAATCGTTTTCCCGATAATTTGGTAGTCCTTTGGCGCAGATGGGCTTGCCGTATCCTTTCCCGACGACGATGCGTAACGTGCGATCCCGTCTTCGGTATTGATCCCGACATAATGAAAAGCTTTTACGATGCTGATCGATTCGCCGACCTCATAGCTATTGGCATAGGAGGAGGACGCTAAACCGGGGAAGGAGATAAGCCTGTTGTTGACAAAAGAAAGGTTAAAAGAGCTGGTCCAGGTAAAATCTTGGGTTTTGATATTGGTCGTTGACAATTCCCACTCCGTACCATAATTTCGGACTTCTGCCGGGAGATTGTACTGGTAGCTTGTGAATCCGGTCTGAGATGGCAAGGGATAACCGACGAGTTGATTGGAGCTTTGGTTTTGAAACCAGGAAAGAGAGAACAGAATCCGGTCTTTTAAAAACCCAAATTCGATCGCTGCTTCGAGTTTGCGAACCACTTCCCAACGAAAATCCGGATTGGCGATGCGGGCCGGAACGGTGCCAGCAGTCCCCTGATACAAGCTGGATGACCGGTAGGTGGCTATGTATTGGTAGCTGGTCGAGGGATCGTTGCCTACAATGCCAAAGCTGGCACGCAATTTTCCATAGCTCAAGGCTGGAATCGCGTTTTTTATGAAAGGTTCACCAGAAAATATCCATCCGGCCGCTACCGAACCGAAGTTGCCAAACTGATGATCGGGCCCAAACCGGGAAGAGCCGTCGCGCCGGCCGTTTAAGTCCACCAAATACCTGTCTTTTAGAACATATCCAACGCGCGCGAAAACTGACAAATATTTGTATTCGATGCTGTTGGTTGCCGGACCCGGCGAGGTACTGATGCTACCGGCTGATCCGAGATTCTGCAGCAATCCGTCGTTGCTAAAATTCTGACCCTGGATAAAAGTTCCGTAGGTATTGGAATATTGATAAGTGCCTCCAAACAACACATTGAGCTTCCCTTCCGCCGTATTTCGATTGTACTCGAGCTGGGGCTCTATAATGTATGTGGTATTGGCATTGTCGGCATATTGCGCATGGTTTATGGGATTGGTTGCAGGATCCTGGGCGGACTTTGGATAAGTCAGCACCGAATTCAGATCTATGCGATTGATACCTGCATTGAGCTTTATATCGAGTCCGCGCAGAATCGTATAACGGAAGAGGGCATTGGTAATGATATTAAAAGTTTTGTTGGAAGCGGTCTGCCGCGCATAGGCTAGGGGGTTGGAGCCGCCGACATTGTATAGATTTCCTGAAGCATCATACAAAGGATAGTCAGGCGGTATGCTAAGTTGCGCGATATTCAGAATGGTATTATCATTCCTGTCTTGAGAAAGTTGACTATTGATAAAAGCATAGAACTTTTTGTTAGGAGAATTGTGCTCAACGTTTAAATGAACGCCAGCTCTGGTGTAGGAAAAGTCGCCCGGGAACACCGTCTTTTCCGTACGAAAGTTTCCCGCGAAGAGAAACTTTGTGGTTGCATTGCCACCCGACACCGAGGCCTGCGCATCGGTGACGGGTGCTTTTTCGCCAATAGTGAACCTTGGGTAATCGATGTATTGGGTAGTATCATAGACCAACAGGTAAGGGGCATTGGCGGGTGTTGGCGTAATACCATCATGATCGAAGGCCTGGTGTTGCAACTGCAGAAACTGCTGCGTGTTGACTGTAGTTACGTAGTGGCTTGTCCGTTCTACCCCTGTATATACGTTGATGTCAAGCTTAGTATGACCGGCCTTCCCCCGTTTTGTCGTGATGAGCACCACGCCGTTGGAGGCGCGCGATCCATAAATGGCGGTGGCGTCGGCATCTTTCAACACCGTGATATTTTCAATATCAGCCGGGTTGAGGCTGTTGAAAGGGCTTAGGTAGCCGTTGGCGACGGCAAGGGAACCATTCCACTGGTTCAGCGGCGTCGAGCTAAACGGAACGCCGTCCACAATGTACAGTGGAGCATTGGAACCGGCGATTGAATTAATTCCCCGGATTTGCAGGTTCACCTGTGAGCCGGGAAGCCCCGGCCCGTTCTGGACGAAGACGCCGGGCATATAACCCTGGATAGATGAAATAGGGTTTGCAATGGGTTGGCGGGAGATTTCCTCCGAAGTAATGGCGCTGCTATTTCCGACTGAATAGCGCTTGGTCGAATTTCCGTATCCGATGACCTGGACCTGGTCTAATTTGCCAATCTTAGTTTTGAGAACGACAACAAGAACCTTACGCTCGGCCAAAGGCTCCTCGTAAGATTCGACATTTGCACCGGCAAATTTCAAATTGGCATTTCCAGGCGTATTTAGCAGCAGGAATGATCCGTCAATGTCGGTAACTGTACCGGCAGAACTGTTGTTGACCGTTACGGCTACGCCAGGTACTGGCTCTCCCCGGTCATTTAGGACCTTTCCCCTGACTTCTGCAACTACTGAATCCTGTTTTGGAGAAATAATAACCCTGCTTTTTATCGTGACGTAATTGCCCTCTACCTCGTAAAAGAGTGGCAGGTTTTTTAAACAGATATCCATCACTTCCTGAATAGATGCCGATTTAATTTCGACCGATATCCTGGGAATTCCGGCTATTTTCTCGGAGACATAGACAAAGTGATAAGAAGACTGTCGCTCGATTGCCTTAAAAATGGTCTCGAGTTTTGCGTCCTTGAAGGACAGGGAAATAGACTGGGAATAGCTGCTGGCCGAAAGGTGGAGCGAGATAGTTAACAGGGCAATAGTCCACAGTTTCATAAGCAGCAAGAATTTCAGAGGAAAGCGAACGCCTGAACCAGGACAAAGCAGTTTTAAAAACATAACTTTGAGTGTTTGGGTTAATGAATCAATTTTCTCGTAACAGGACA
>DASZRP010000192.1:0-28478 GCA_035548895.1 Puia sp.
GGGCAGTATGATATAGTTTTTCTGTTTCTTCTTTGCTGATGAACTGGGGCACGATAAGATACCCCTGGCGATGATAGGTTGCCAGTTGATCGGCGGTTAATCGGAATGAAGTCATATAGGGCAATTTATTTAGTGTTGAACCGGAGCTTCGTTTATGACTAATTTAGCGAAATGCCGGCAATTGAACCGGATGGCTTAGTTAAAAAAAAGCAAGATCCGGGTTTTCGCTGAGCAGCATGCCGGGTAGTTTTGTGTTATAAAAAATAAAAATGGAAACGCAGGAAGAACTGAACTACAACCGGATCGCCGAAGCGATCAATTTTTACCGGCTTCATTTCAAGCAGCAGCCCTCTTTAGAAGAAGCCGCTGCTTATGTGCATATCAGCCCCTTTCATTTTCAACGCATGTTCAAAGACTGGGCCGGCGTTACGCCAAAGCAATTTCTTCAATACCTCAGCCTGGGACATGCCAAGGGCATGCTCAAAGATCAGCAGGCCACGCTTTTCGACGCAGCTTACGAAACAGGGCTTTCAGGCACCGGACGGCTGCACGATCTGTTCATCAAAATAGAAGGCATGACGCCGGGCGAGTACAAGCAGGGCGGTGAGCGTCTGGAAATAAGATACAGTTTCGCGGAAACTCCCTTCGGGACCATCATCGTCGCTTCAACAAAAAAAGGGATCTGCTATATGGCCTTCGTGGACGAAGGTCATGATGCGGCCCTCGAAGAATTGAAGAAGCAGTTTCCTTACGCTGTTTACCAACAATTTACTGATCAGGCCCAGCAGAATGCTCTTTTTATCTTCAACCAGGACTGGAGTAAACTCTCTGAGATCAAGCTGCACCTGAAGGGAACTCCCTTCCAGCTCAAGGTCTGGGAAACCCTGCTGAAAATTCCGGTTGGGCGGCTGACCACTTACAATGGAATTGCCGGGCAACTCGATAATCCAAAAGCTTCGCGCGCTGTCGGGACTGCCGTGGCCGCAAACCCGGTTGCCTTCCTGATCCCCTGCCACCGCGTGATCCGGTCGACCGGTGAGATAGGAGAATATCATTGGGGAAGCACAAGAAAAGCTGCAATGATCGGCTGGGAAGCGGCTGCGCATGCCAACAGGCCCTGATTTAATAATCTGGTAACAATTCCGAAATCCAGAGGTTACCCGCCTTTTGTTATTTTATATGTTAATCCATGGCACCATGAAAAAGATCTCTTACTTTTTTTTAAAACTCAGCGTCCGGGTATTTCTTACCCGCCTCTCCGGCTTCTATCCGGCGCTTAAAGGTTTTAAGATCCATTGATGGATAACTCCGGCGCAGACAAACGTCCGAAGATCCTCTACGCCATCCAGGGAACCGGAAACGGCCACCTGAGCAGGGCGCGCGATATTGTCCCCATACTCCAGAAAAAAGGCGATCTCGATATCCTGATCAGCGGTATACAGGCCGATGTGGAACTCCCCTATCCAGTACTTTACCGGCTCAAGGGACTGAGCTTTATTTTCGGGAAAAAAGGAGGCGTCGATCTGCTGGCGACTTACCGCAAAGGCAGCCTGAAACGTCTTTACAAAGAAATCCAGCTGGTGCCAGTGCAGGATTACGATCTGGTGATAAACGACTTCGAACCCGTGAGCGCCTGGGCCTGCCGCATCAGGCATATCCCCTGCATCGGTCTCAGTCACCAGGCTGCCGTGATGAACCCGAAATCTCCAAAGCCCAAAAAGAAGGACCGCATCGGAAAATCCATTCTCGAGAACTATGCGCCGGTGAGCATCGGTTATGGATTTCATTTCCAGTCGTACGATACTTCTATTTTTACTCCGGTGATCCGTCAGCAGATACGCCATGCAATGCCGTCCGATAAAAATCATTTTACAGTTTATCTGCCCGCTTACGAAGACGACCGCATCATTAAGGTATTAAGCGAAATAGACGATGTGAACTGGCAGGTGTTCAGCAAGCATTCGAAAAAAGAGTACAGCAAAAAAAATATCCATGTGCGCCCGATCGACAACGAAGCCTTCGTTAACAGCATGGTGAACTGCTCGGGCATGCTTTGCGGAGCAGGGTTTGAAGCGCCGGCTGAGGCGCTGTTCCTGAAGAAAAAGCTGCTGGTCATCCCGATGAAAAGCCAGTATGAACAGCAGTGCAATGCTGCCGCTATCCGGGAATTAGGCGTGCCGGTGCTGAAAAGCCTGAAGAAGAAACATATCGAAACCATCCGGGAGTGGACAAAAACCACGCAGGACATCCAGGTTAATTACCCCGACAATACGGAAAATATCGTTGATCTTATTTTGCAGCGGCACCTGGGTCAGCAGCAATCCACTCCACTCTCGCTTGGCGACCCCATTCATTCCCTGAAACGGTTCCGGGAAAAAAGCCTGGAGAAGATCATTAAACAACTGCAATAACAACCCATGGCATTCGGCAGATCGGATTTCGGAAATGAATTCCATTGGGGCGTTTCAACAGCGGCTTACCAGATAGAGGGTGCGCACGACGCAGATGGAAAGGGCCCTTCGATCTGGGACGTCTTTTCCCGGCAAAAGAAAAAGATCCTGAACAATCACCATGGCAATACAGCCTGCGATTTTTATAACCGTTATGCCGGCGACCTCGAGCTGCTGGCGGCATTGCATATTCCAAACTACCGGTTTTCCATCTCCTGGAGCCGCATCTTTCCCTCCGGCATTGACAAGATTAACCAGCGGGGAATTGACTTCTATCATCGCCTGATCGATCGCTGCCTGAAGTTGAATATAACACCATGGGTCACGCTTTATCACTGGGACCTGCCGCAGGCGCTCGAACGAAAGGGCGGTTGGACGAACCGGGAGATCCTTTATTGGTTCAGCGAATATGTCGCCTGCTGCATAAGAAATTTCGGCGACCGCGTCCCTTATTGGATGGTGTTGAACGAACCGATGGTCTTCACCGGCGCCGGTTATTTTCTGGGCGTGCATGCACCGGGCAGAAAGGGCCTGGCCAATTTTCTCTCCGCAGCTCATCATGCTGCGCTCTGTCAGGCGGAAGGCGGAAGGATCATTCGTTCACTGAATGCAAAACTGAAGATCGGCACTACGTTCTCCTACTCGCATATTGAGCCCTATCGTCAGCTTGAGAGAGACTACCGCGCCGCAAAACAAACCGATGCCCTGCTGAACCGGATGTTCATAGAACCGCTGCTCGGAATGGGATACCCGGTGGATTCGGTAAAAATTCTCCGGCGGATCGAAAACTATTTTAAAGCGGGCGACGAATCGAAGCTCGCCTTCGATATGGATTTTGTCGGCCTGCAAAATTATACGAGGGAGCTCGTGCGCTATGCACCGCTGATGCCCTTTGTTAAAGCAAAAATTATCAAGGCCAGCAAACGCAAGGCAGAACGCACCCTGATGGACTGGGAAGTGTACCCACCCGCCATCTATGAGGCGTTGGTTCGCTGGAGCGAATACCCGGTCAAAGAGATTATCGTTACCGAAAATGGCGCCGCTTTCCAGGATGAACCCGTTGACGGCAGGATCAACGATATAAACAGAGTGAATTATCTGCGCGATCATATCGGCCAGGTCCTGTTGGCAAAACAGGCCGGCGTTCCGGTGAATGGCTATTTTATCTGGACGCTCATGGACAATTTCGAATGGGCCGAGGGGTTTCATCCCCGCTTCGGTCTTATTCATGTCAATTTCGAAACGCAGGAGCGGATCGTGAAAGAATCCGGCGTCTGGTACCGCGATTTTCTATCGGCGAGCGGAGTGAAATAGCAAAAAAGCTTAGCGGATGTCTCTCAGCCCCACCATCTGGCGCTTATCCTGGTCCCAGATCTTCAATCTTAGGCAGGCGAATACCGCCCTGGGGCTTAAAGAGGTCGTTTTGCAAGCCTGCAATTCTTTAAGATCCCGCATCACTTCCGGCAGGCGGTAGAACGGGATCTTGGCGTTGAGATGATGGATATGATGATAGCCAATATTGCCCGTGAGCCAGGCCATGACCGGATTCATCATCATATAGCTCGAAGATTCCAATGCCGCCTTTTCATAGCACCATTCCCCATTCTCGGCAAAGCTCACGCCCGGGAAATTATGCTGCGCGTAAAACAGGTAAGCCCCGAAACCAAAGGCAATAATGAAAGGCAAAAAGAAAAGACAAAACCAGATCTGCCAGCCAAAAAAAACGAATATCAGTACGGAGGCGGCAACATGCAGAACCAGGGCAATCAGCGAGTCGTAGTGTTTACGCGGACTGCTGACGAAAGAAGCAATACACATTCCAAAAATAAACATGGTAAAATAACCAAGTCCGATCGTCAGAGGATGGCGCACGGCCAGGTAAGTAAATTTCTGACGCGATGACATTTCCTGGAACTTCTTCCTGGTCACGATGGGATAGGATCCGATGCTGGCGCTGAATAATTTTGAGTTGTGCTTATGATGATGGTCATGCGAACGTTTCCAGATACTGGTTGGCGAGAGAATATAAATTCCGAAGGAAGTCATGATGAAGTCCGCCGTTCTTGAATGCGTCAATATCGAATGATGCTGATGGTCGTGATAGATGATGAACATTCGGACCAGTAATAGGCCGGCGATTAGGCTGAAAAGCATTTTTACTCCAAGCCAGGGGATAAAAACCGTTCCGGCCAGGGCTAGTATCAGTAGAAAAAGCGTCGATAGCATATACCACCAGCTTTTCCTTCTGATTTCTTCCGCATAGGGGCGCGTTGCCAAAATAAGATCCTTACCCTGAAGCATAGATTATGAGTTGATGGCTGATGGCCTGGAATGTTTCCACCGCCGGTGAGTCCAAAGCCAGGCGTCGGGCTGCCTGACAATATCTGCTTCCAGTTTCTTTGTGTGTAGTTCGGTTATCTTTCCCGGCTGCTGTTCGGCCGAAGGTAGATGGATTTCTTCTGCGTAAAGTTTGTAGTAGCCCCTTTTAACTCTTTGTATTGACACGTAAACCACCGGATACCGGATCTTTAACGCAATCTTCTCAATTCCCATAAAAACAGGTGTATCCTGGTTCATAAAATTCATCCAGTAAGCATGTTCGGGCTGCGGCGCCTGATCTGCAATAAAAGCGGTTGCACTCAGCTCATCGCGATTATTCAACATGGTCCGCAATGTATCCTTCATCGGGATCAGCTTTGTTCCAAAGCGCGTGCGCATGCGGTAGACCAGCCGGTTAAAATATTTGTTGCTCAGCGGATGATAGATCACGTATAGCTGGTGCCTGCAGCAGAGGCTGAAAGTATTTCCTGCCCATTCCCAGTTGCCCAGATGCCCCATGACCACCATGATGCTCCGGTTTTCTGCGGCAAGCCGTTCAAACAACTGCAAAGCCCCGGCATCCAGTGTGCAATGTTTCAGCATGGTTTTACGGGAGATTGTCAGTGTTTTAAATGTTTCCAGAAAGAGATCGCAGAAATAACGGTAAAAACGGTTCCTTATGCGCCGGATCTCCTTTTCGGATTTGTCGGGAAAGGAATTGCGCAGGTTCTGCAAAACCACTTTCCTGCGATAACCGGCAACGTAGAACAGCAGGTAATAAACGAGGTCCGACAACAGGTACAGGAGACGAAAAGGGAGCACCGAGAGCAGGTAAATAAATGGCAGCGACAAATAGTAGAGGACGGCGGGCAATGAGGGGTTTCGGCCAAAGATAAGGGGATTTCCTGCCGGGCAGCGCCTTTGTTTTTAATGTTATGTTAAGGCAATAAAACTCATCAGTTTACGTTATGATTTGTTATTATTGCGCCGATGAAACGGAAACCCGCGTTTGTTTTGATTATGCCGATCCTGTTGATCGCGATGGCAGCTTGCAGCAAGAAAAATCCCCTGATAACAGATACTCCGGCCGATTACTACCCGCTGACGGTGGGCAAATACATTATCTACCGGATGGACTCCCTTAAATTCATCAATGTCGGTTCACAGGATACCACCATCAGTTATCTCGCCAAGGAAGTGGTTGACGACACCATTACTGATAACCTGGGCCGTCCTTCTTTTCGGATCATCCGTTATCTCAACGATACATTGGCTTCGGGCGACTGGGTCCCATCGGAAGCTTATATGGTAACGCCTACGGCCAATTCGGTAGAAGTTGTTGAGAATAATTTACGTTATATCAAACTGGTCACCCCGGTTCAGGATAATATAAGCTGGGACGGCAATTCTTATATCGACACTAAGTCGGCCGACTCCCAAGTTCCCTATATGGACGGCTGGAACTATACTTATGCCAATACGGGTCAACCCTACGACCCACTGTTCGGAACGGTTCCGGAGGCCGTTGTCGTGAATGAAATCAATCAGACCACCGGAAACGCCGACACTTATCTGGAAACCACCATCAGCCAGGAAGTGTATGGAAAAGGGATCGGCATGATTTACCGGAAATTCCTGCACTCCGAATACCAGTCACCCAATACCAGTAACCCCGCCGGCGCCACCATCGGGTATGGGCTTACCTTCAATATGGTGGATCACAATTAAGCTAAGCTGAACCGTCGATTGCGGACAAAAACGTATCTTCCGTAAACCGCACCAGGAAATCAGCATGAACCCCAATCATTTTGCCAATGCCGCATTAGCGGCGATTGTATCGATCTTCACCTTCAGCGCATCGGCACAAACTACACCTAACGGTGAAGGACCCTTTAAGCCCGCTGAAGAATCACTTAAGGAATATCGGTATCCCGCCTGGTTTCGCGATGCCAAGTTCGGCATCTGGGCACATTGGGGTCCTCAGGCCGTGCCACGGCAGGGTGACTGGTACGCCCGCAAAATGTATGAAGAAGGAAGCGATGACTATCTATATCATATTGCTCACTATGGACATCCGTCGGTTTTCGGTTACAAGGATATTATTCCGCTCTGGAAGGCCCAGCGCTGGGACCCTGAAAAGCTGATGGCGCTTTATAAGAAGGCCGGGGCAAAATATTTCGTGAGCATGGGTACTCATCACGATGATTTCTTTCTCTGGAATTCTAAGATCCATCAATGGAATGCGGTCAACTATGGTCCCCATAAAGACGTTGTAGCCATCTGGCAGCGGGCCGCGGTTAAAGAGGGCCTTCGTTTCGGCGTTTCCGAACACCTGGGCGCTTCCTTTACCTGGTTCCAAAGCAGCCATCGCGCCGATACCAGCGGACCCAAGGCGGGAATTCCTTACGATGGCAATAATCCCGCATACCAGGATCTCTATCATGCAAAGGCCGAGGCCGGCGATAACGACTGGCTGAGCACCAATCCCGAATGGAAACGGGAATGGTTCTTCAGCGTAAAAGAGCTAATCGATAACTATCACCCTGACCTGCTGTATTCCGACAGCAAGCTGCCCTTCGAAGAATACGGGCTCAGCATGCTCGCTCATTTTTACAATTCCAATATGGAAAAAAACGGCGGCAGGCTAGAGGCGGTCTATACCTGCAAGCAGGCTTCGCAGGGCATGTGGGTGCAGGACCTTGAACGGGGCGTGAAAGACTCCATTGCCGCATTGCCCTGGCAGACAGATACATCCATCGGGGATTGGTTCTACCGAACCGGTCAGAAATATAAAACAGCCCTCGAAGTAATCCAGATGCTGGTCGATATCGTGAGCAAGAATGGCAACCTGCTGATCAATATCGTTCAAACACCGGAAGGCGATCTGGAGCCCGATGTGCTCAACATCGTGGAGCAGATCGGGAATTGGAATGCCGCAAACGGAGAAGGCATCTTCGGCAGCAGACCCTGGAAGATCTATGGAGAAAAACCTGCCAATGCTCCGGTGGTGGAGTCGGCCAGCTTCAATGAGGATAAAGTAAAATACGGCGCCGGCGATATCCGGTTCACCCAAAAGGGAGATACAGTTTATGCGTTTTGTCTGGGTATTCCTTCGGGCGATATATCCATTCATTCTCTCGGGCTGAAAGCCAATCTCGCCGGAAGACCGGTATTATCGGTAAAACTATTGGGATCGGATCAGCCGCTGCGCTGGAAACAGCAAGCGGATGCCCTGCTGATCCGGAAGCCGGCTTCACTGCCTGTGCCGGAGGTTCCGGTGATTGGGTTCAGGATATTGTTTAAATGATGGCTCGAGAATTTATTTGGTTAGACAAGAAGATCTTAAGAAAAATAGAACTTCACCGTATTGAAAAGTTCGGCAGTTGCGCCATTTCGGGTGCTTCATCGTATTAATTATATCTTGACGTATGAATTCAAAATTTAAACTTTTGTGTCTTATTTTCTTTATTAGCCAATCTACATTTGCACAAAAAAGAAATATTTCAGACTCATTAAAATGCACACAATATTTTGATACGTTATCAAATAGACAGTTATATAGATTTCCAGAAAAAAATGCTGAATACAAAGGTGGCGCAGAGGGTTTTTCAAATTATATAAATCGCCATTTTTCTTACGACAACAAAAAAATCGACCATCAGGTAATTTTAATTTTCACTTTTATCGTTGAGCCTGATGGCCTGGTCTCAAACGTGAGTTTGAAGTATCATCGTAAAGACGTCCCGGATGACATAGTTGACAAAGGGGTAAAGGCTCTGCAAAAAATGCCCAAATTAACGCCTGCAGAATGTAACAATCAGAAAGTTGCAATTCGGCTGATGCAACCTATTGTGTTGTATCCAGCCAGGAACTAATTTTTAAACAAGCGCGCGACATCAGATCGCCGCAATGCTGGCAGATATTAGGCTGACAATGGTAATTGAATGAATCAACTAAAACTTATCTATGATTTCTCGCACCGCTCAATTGATTTTGAGTCATTGCTTTGGCCATTATTGTGTGTAGCTGCCGGATTCGCAATATTTTATTATAGCAAAAAAGATACTACTCAAAAGGAAAGAAACCGAACAAAAGGAATAGGGATTGTTTTTATTCTGTTTTCAGGACTATTCTCAGCGATGATAATTCCTTCCCACCTGAAAGAATATTTTACTACTAAGAATATTTATGAAAATAAGAAATACATAATAGTTGAAGGACACGTTGACCATTATCATCCAATGCCTTGGGGTGGACATGATACTGAAAGATTTGAAGTTAAAGGTGTTGAATTTGAATATTCAGACTATGACCTCACTGACTACGGATATAATAACACAGCATCAAAAGGGGGTGTAATAAAAGACAATCTTTATGTAAGGATTTCTTATTTTAATAACGGACGCAGAAATGTCATTTTGAAATTAGAAACGGAGTAACAGACGACCTAAAGATAATAAACAGCTCGGTGATTAAAGCTAAGCTTATAGTCAGCACCCCGCTCCCCTCCGCCGCAACCGCGCTGCAAAAAGAGAATCGGCCCTGGCATTATAGCCCGTAATCATGCGCTGTTCCTGAATCACCAGCCCCTCTTCTTTTTCGATGAACCGAACCACTTCCTCATTCTCTTCAGCAAACACAGAACAGGTAATATAAACGAGCCAACCGCCGGGGCGCAGGCGTTTTACTACCTGTTGCAGGATCTTCTTTTGACGGCCTGCGTATCGCTCAATCTCTGCAGGGTCAAAAAAGTAAAGTGCTTCGGGTGTACGGCTCCAGGTGCCGCTGCCCGTACAGGGCAGGTCGGCCACGATCAGGTCAAACTGCCCGGAAGGAAGATCGCTTGCCGTGCGAAGGTCTGCTTCAAAACCCTGATAATGCGTTATTCCCGCTTCAGCGAACCGCTTCTTCAGATTCGCCAGGATCGAAAGGCGTATATCCGATACAGTCAGTTCCATGTCCGGATACAGGTCAACCAGCAGGATCGATTTACCTCCGCTGGCCGCGCAGCAGTCCCAAACGCGCAAAGGCTTCTGATGCCTGAGTTCCTCGATATTCAGCAAGGCAGCGGTTTGCTGCGAGCTCAGGTCCTGCACCACGGCTTCCTGGTTGAGCGCAAGGATGCCATCCAGCTTCGTGCTGTTGGCGAAAGCACAGGCTTTGAAAAGCAAATGGTCGGAGGGGCTGAAGGAATGAAATGGAATTTGATGGTGAAGGAGTTTCTCCAGTATGGCTTCTTCCCGTCCCGGCCGCAGGCGAATGAACAATTCCGGCTTGATCAAAAAAGACCTTGCGAAAGCGGAACGATCTACACCCTGACTTAATGCCCGATGAAAAGGAAAGATCGCATCCGCCGAAAAACCGGGATATTGTCTGGCAATCAGGTCTGTTTTATTTTCTATGTGTTCACCGATCTTTTCATTCCATTCCGGCTTCAGGAACTCTAATGCGGGCAGTGGAGCCTCGTTGCAAAGAAAGAGTCCTGCCAGTACACGATCGGCAGGCGCCACGCCAGACAGTGTATGGCCAAGCCGGTAATAGCAATAGACCATCTCGCTCACCAGCTTGCGATCGCGCGAGCCCATCTGAGGATTGGAGCGAAAGAAATCCTTGAGCCAGCTGTGGAGTGGTTTATCGCCGGCATAGGTTTCCACTACGCGGACGGCATAGCGCAGCAGGTTGTCGAATATCATAATGGAAAGTTAGCGTTTCCTGCAGGGATCAGAGCTCCAGCAGCGCCTTTACCGGGTCTTTGCCGAACAGCAGTTGTTCTGGATTTTCGAGCAGTTCCTTGATGCGCACCAGGAAGCTGACGGATTCCCGGCCATCGATGATGCGGTGGTCGTAGCTGACCGCAAGATACATCATGGGACGTGCCACAATCTGGCCGTTGACCACTACCGCACGCTCTTCGATCTTGTGCATGCCCAGGATGGCCGATTGCGGAATATTGATGATGGGAGTAGACATGAGTGAACCGAATACGCCGCCATTAGTAATAGTGAACGTACCGCCCTGCATCTCTTCCATGCTGAGCTTATTGTCGCGGGCCTTGGTAGCCAGCTCCACCACTTTCTTTTCGATCTCCGCCATGCTCAGGCTCTCCGCATTGCGGATCACCGGGACAACGAGACCCTTGGGGGCCGATACGGCAATAGAGATATCGCAGTAGTCGTGATACACGAGTTCTTCCCCGTCGATATAAGCATTCACCGCCGGCCATTCCTGCAGGGCATAACAGGCCGCCTTGGTGAAGAAACTCATAAAGCCCAGGTTCACACCATGCCTTTCCTTGAATTTATCCTTGTATTGCGCCCGGAGCGCCATGACCCGGCTCATATCCACTTCATTGAATGTAGTGAGCATGGCCGTAGTATTCTTGGCTTCGACCAATCTGCGAGAGACGGTCTTGCGCAGGTTGGTCATCTTAACGCGGTTCTCTTCGCGGCCGAATAAGGTCTTCCCGGGCAGGCGGCCGGGATTGCTCAGGGCCTCAAGCACATCGTGTTTCACGATCTTGCCGTTGGCGCCGGAAGGCGTAATGGTATTCTTGTCGACTTTTTTATCGCTGATGATCGCCGCAGCAACAGGCGTTGCCTTCAGATCGCCGGCGGCATGAGCAGGTTCCTGAACGACGGGATGTTTGGCGGCCACTTCTGTTGCCACTTCTTTCTTTGCAGGAGCCGGCGTACCGTTGGAGGCAGCGGCTTTTTCTGTTGCAGGTTTTTCTGCCGCAACTTTTTCCGGTTTGGCCGCTGTTTCATCGATCTGCGCCACTACTTCACCGATCTTGAGCGTGTCGCCTTCCTTGCCCACGGTTTTCAATATACCGGCCTTTTCTGCATTGACCTCGAACGTGGCTTTTTCACTTTCCAGCTCGGCAATGACTTCGTCCCGGTCTACATAAGCGCCGTCTGGTTTCAGCCATTTTACCAGGGTTACTTCACTGATGGACTCGCCAACGGCCGGGACTTTAATGTCGATCATCTGCTTATAGAATTTTCGTCACGAAGATAATTTATTTACGCGGGAAGGGCATGATTTCGTTTCTTCAGATGCTGAACGCGGTTTCGATAATTTCTGCCTGTTCCTGCGCATGTACTTTGGCATAACCGCTGGCCGGAGACGCACCCGGCTGACGACTGATGAACCCGTAGTTGATATTCTTCAGGTTCATCTGCAGATAGGAAGCGGCGCCCATATTGAGCGGTTCTTCCTGTATCCAGAACCAGGTGGCATTGCCATATTTTTTATACAAAGCGCCGAGCTGTGTTGAAGGCAAAGGATAGAGTTGCTCAAGGCGAACGATCGCAATATCCTGCCGGTTGTCCTTAGCCTGCCGTTCAGCCAGTTCAAAGTATATCTTTCCGGAGCAGAACAATACCTTCTTCACTTTGGACACGTCTTTCACGAAGGCATCGTCGATCACTTCGCGGAAACCGCCGCTGGTGAATTCGGAAACCGTCGAGTAAGTTCCCGGATACCGCAGATAAGCTTTTGGCGAAAAGTTGATCAGGGGCTTACGGAAAGGCCAGGCGAGCTGACGACGCATGGCATGGAAATAATTGGCTGAGGTGGTGATATTCGTGATCACCAGATTGAGCTCGGCAGTCATCTGCAGGAAGCGCTCCATGCGTGCGCTGCTGTGTTCAGGACCCTGTCCCTCATATCCATGCGGCAGCAGCATGACGAGCCCGTTCATCCTTTGCCATTTCTGTTCGCCGGCAGCAATGAACTGATCGATAAGGATCTGTGCACCGTTTGCAAAATCGCCGAACTGGGCTTCCCAAAGCACGAGTGAATTCGGGTTCACCAGCGCATAGCCATATTCGAAGCCCACCACGCCGTATTCGCTAAGCAGGGAATTGAATATCCTGAATTTTCCTTTGGCATCGGGAATACGGCTCAGGCGGTTGTAAGCCTTATCGGTATTCTCATCGCGCAGCACGGCATGACGATGAGAGAAAGTGCCGCGGCAAACGTCCTGTCCGCTCATGCGCACATCCTTCCCGTCGAGCAGAATGCTGCCGTAAGCCAGCAGTTCGCCGGATGACCAGTCGAGCTTCTGCTCTTCGTTGAATAATTTTATTTTATCCTGCAACAGCTTTTCCACCTTGCGCAGGGGCCTGAAATCTTCCGGCCATTTCATCATGGCGTCGAAGATCTTTTTGAGATTTTCCGCCGATATTGCTGTTTCGGGTGAACGTTCAAAATCTTCCGGCGTCGCCTTACGAAGGCTTCTCCACCAGAGCTCGGGCTGCTGGTAGTTATATGGCAGGGGTTTCTGCTTCACCTCGTCCAGTCTTTCCTGGAGATCGTTCCAGAATTTCTTTTCCATATCGCGTGCCAGGTCATCGGCTTCCCCGTTCTCCATGAGGTATTGCGTGTACACCTCGCGGGGGTTTGGATGTTTTTCGATCAACGCATACATGGTCGGCTGCGTGAACTTCGGATCATCCCCTTCATTATGGCCGTGGCGGCGATAGCAAACCATGTCCACAAAAACATCGGCATTGAATTCCTGCCGGTAACGGGTGGCGATCTCGGCGCATTTTACCGTCGCTTCCGGATCATCCCCATTCACATGCAGCACCGGAGCGTGCAATGCCGCAGCCAGGGAAGTACAATAATCCGAGCTGCGCGCTTCGTCGAAATCGGTGGTGAACCCGATCTGGTTATTGATCACAAAATGGATGGTTCCCCCGGTGTAATAGCCTTTGAGATCGGACATCTGCAATACTTCATATACGATACCCTGACCTGCAAGCGACGCGTCGCCATGGATCAGGATGGGCAATATTTTATCATAATCGCTTTCATACATCACGTCCGCTTTTGCGCGGGAGAAGCCGACGACCACGGGATCTACCGCTTCAAGGTGTGAAGGATTGGGCATCAGCTTTACATGCACTTTTTTCTCGTTCGGTGTGGTCAGTTCACTGCCGAAGCCCAGGTGATATTTAACGTCCCCGCTGCCCATGGTCTGGTCAAGCTGGGCCGTGCCTTCAAATTCGCTGAAGATCTGTTCGTAGGTTTTGCCAAGAATATTTGCGAGAATATTAAGGCGGCCGCGATGGGCCATGCCCATCACCACTTCCTGCACGTCGTGATCGGCAGCGGTATTGATGATGGCGTCGATGGCGGGAATGGTAGTTTCCCCGCCTTCCAGCGAAAATCTCTTCTGACCGATATACTTGGTATGCAGGAATTTTTCAAACATCACCCCCTCGTTGAGCTTCTCCAGGATGCGCTGTCTTTTCTGCAGTGGCAGAGGATCCGAGAATTTCCGCTCCATTTCACTGGTCAGCCAGTCGATCTTTTTCTGATCGCTGATGTATTTGAATTCGATGCCCACGTGATTGGCATAGCATTTCTGTAGATGGGCGAGAATATTACGCAGGGTTGTAGTGCCCAAGCCGATCAGGTTGCCCGCAAAGAATTGCTTGTCCAGGTCTTCTTCGGTGAACCCGAAAAAGCCGATATCGAGATTGGCGCCACGATCTTTCCGGGGACGGATGGGATTGGTCTTCGCCACCAGGTGACCTTTATTGCGATAGCCCAGGATCAGGCGATAGGCGCCGAGCTCTTTTTTCCAGTCGACTCCATCGGTCGTTTTCAGGGCGCCGGGAGCAGCGGTGATGGCAGCTGACTGGCCATTACCGTTCCGGTTTTGCGAGACGGCAAAATCAAATCCCTCGAAGAATTTCTTGAACTCAGGATCAACGCTTTGGGGATCTTTTACAAAATCCTGGTAAAGGCTCTCGATATAGGCGGGAGACGAATTGGTGATGTATTGAACGTCTTTCATCATAATGGCTTTAAAGCGGGCTCTTTGGCTTTTTATTGTGGCCGGAGGAGAAGAAACCGGCATGCAAGTTCATCAGCAGTAGGCAATTATTAAAATTTATCCGGCTGGATTCATGAAAAAAGCCTGTTAAATACAACAAATATCGGCAAAAGAAAGTTGCGGATTAATTTTCCATAATTCCCGGGCTTTCCATACCTTTGCCGTCCAAAATTTCGAATTCATGGCTAATCATAAGGCAACGAAAAAGGATGTGCGGAAAGCAACCAAACGCCGGGAACGCAACCGTTATTATGGGAAAACCACCCGTAATGCCATCCGGGACCTGAAAGCGATCAAGGGGCAGAAGGAAGCCGGTGAAAAGCTGCCTGAAATAGCCTCTCTGGTTGACCGCTTGGCCAAAAAAGGGGTTATCCACAAGAATAAAGCTGCAAATCTGAAGAGCAAGCTGGCAAAACGCGTTAATCAGCTGGCTGCCGCCAAATAATTTGTTTTTTGATCATCAGTAGAAAAGCATTCGGTTCATGCCGGATGCTTTTTTCGTTTTGGCAGCATCGATCCCTACCGGAAGGCCGGCTCCTGTTTCAGCAGAAACTATTTTATCAACGCCGGAATATTCCTTTCGTCCACGACCATGGTCTTCGTCCAGCGGTCCTGCCAGGGATCGCAGGGACTGCCAAAAGCGCTGAATGCACAAAAAGGCACGGCACGGCTGAATCCCCTTGAAAAAGCAGTTGCTGTTGAAATCCGGGTACCATCGAGATTAACGGCCCGTGTACGGGTAATCAATTTGCCAAGCGATTTACCCTTGAACAAGGCCTCTACGATCGACATATACAGGGCGTACAGGATCAGCGTTACAAAGCGGTCCATTAACCCAAATCCGGAGGAGGAGTCGCCGGACAGCGAATCAAGAGAACCGGGCGATATTATGGCCATGACCATTCCAAAAATGAAGAATAGCACATAAAAGAAAATCAGATCGATCACATAGTTGGCGAATCGCTTTCCTGTCGAAGCCCTCAGCTGAAAGTCTTCTGTAGTAAAAAGCTCTTCGGCGGGTGTGGGTTGTTCGAGTTCCATAAAGGGGTTTTAAGATTTGTTGCCGCGGCAGCAATTCCCTTTGCAAAGAAAGGGGCCGGGACATAAATATCAAAACGATTAAATCGGGGAATTCGTCTTTTTCAGGCATTTATAATTACCGGCAGCTTCAGCGATTTAAAATATTCACTATCAATTGGATACATTACAGGTACCGGTATTTAAGCCGGGAGTTGTGTACGTTGACTCAGGGTTGACCCAGATCAGAAAAGCAATTCTTATCAAAGCTTTATTCCCCGGATCATGACGGAGGCTTTTATGGATTGCTCCTTTAAATGCAGGAATTTCTTCCGCCCTTCATCCTGCTTGAAATCTTCAAAATCCCCTTCGCTGTCGAATTCGACGAGATGTATTTCATAGGGCTTCTCCGCACCCTGTTCCATATCGATAAAAGCATCTTCGCCCGGCCTGACGCGCAACAAAAGCCGCCCGTTATATTTTGAGATGATCGGCATGGCAAAGTCTTCAAATTGATGGAACACAGATTCCTGTCCTTCCTTCAAATAAATTAATTGCAGTACATAGATCATATTCATTTTGGGACGTTGTTTATTTCGTCAGATTGACGGGTGAACCGTTCCGGTAATCAAATCTCTTTTCTCATGACCATATCGCATCTTGGTGAAACGGCTGTTTCATCATCGACCACTTCAAACCCGTATTTCCTGTAGAGGTGGATCGCCGCCGTCATAGAATGCACCGTTTCCAGGTAAAGGGTCTTAAAACCGAAAGCCGCGGCCTGCTGCAGCATAGCCTCCATCAGCGCATCGCCAAGATGCATCCCGCGATAGTTCTTATCGACATACATCTTTCTCAGCTTGCCGGTATGATCGTTGAGTTGTAACAGGGCCGCCGTACCGACGATCTCTTTCCGGCTATCTTCTACGACCATAAAGACGCCGCCATTTTTCGCATATACTTGCTCGATATCGAACAGATCTTTCTCGGAAGTCTCCGGACTAAGGCTCAACCCGAATTCCGGCAGCACCGACCTGACCAGGGCGATGATCTTATTGCTGTCCCGGTTGGTCGCCGGCCGGTATATAAAGTGAGAATCTAACATGTAGTAGGCTCATCAAAAGCCCCTGCAAATTTAAATGAAGTACCTAAAATCATTCAGGCAAGCGGCGAAGCTCAAGCTTCTTATGCAGAAGCTTCCGCAAGTAGTTTCCCGATCAACACGATCTGCCCGAGATGATAATGGCCATGTTCGATCACCCCATGAATATTGCGGTAATAGTTTCCGTGTTGTTCGCTTGCAAAGGTTTCCCAAAGTCTATCCTCCGGCAGATTTTCTACCAGCACGGCAAACCGCTCCGCATCGGCCCAGGTTTTATCCAGCAGCTGCTGCCAGGCCCGCTGATCCGGAATTGGCCGGTGATCAAAACTGTATTTATCGCTGGAGCTAAGCGGTTCCTCCCGCAATACTCCGGAAACCGCCTCCACGTAATAGTTAATATGATAAACGAGGGCCGCGATGGTATTGTGAGAGCCGACTTTTTCATTGGCCTGCTGCCAGGAAATATCCTTCAGCACATCTTTCAAATTGACGTCGGTCCAGTTTCCACCGAAGTAGAGACCCCTGATGAGTTCCGCGATCTGTTTGCTGATTTCCATGTTCTTTTAGAAGTAGCACTTTATACTCATCGAACCGATGCTTTCAACATCAGGCTTCACGACCGTGACATTGTTTATATTTTTTGCCGCTGCCGCAGGGACAGGGATCGTTCCTGCCGACTTTCGGTCCTACCTTGATCGGCTCCTGCTTTGCCGGCTCGGAGGGTTCGTAATAATCGCGCCCCTCATCGGTAATAACGCCCGCGGATGATGGAGTGCCCACGAGCTCATCCTTGCGTACCTTCATCCGGCTCATATCCGTTTTCTGTTCACGGGCTTCGCGTATGGGCGCCTGTTGCTCTATCGGAATAGCGCAATGGCAGAGGAAGCTGACAATGTCTTTATTCATCGTACTGTCCATCTGACGGAACAGTTCGAAAGCTTCCATTTTATAGATGACCAGCGGATCTTTCTGTTCGAGATAAGCAGTCTGCACACTTTGTTTCAGGTCATCCATCGAACGCAGATGTTCTTTCCAGGCTTCGTCGATAATGGCCAGCGTGATCTGCCTTTCCACCGCGCTCACCAGTTCCCGTCCCTGGGTATCCAGCGTCTTCTGCAGGCTGGCCAGCACATTAATCACTTTTTTCCCATCGGAGAAGGGAACGACCACATTTTCAATATGTCTCCCCTGGTTCAGCAGGATATTCCTGAACACGGGAACGGCGCTGCGCTGGATCTCCTCCATTTTGCGCTCGTAGTTCTGCGTGCCTTCGTTATATAGTTTCTCCGACAGCGTCGCATCGTTCTCGACGCGGAATTCATCTTCAGTAATGGTGGTGTCGACGCCAAAGTTGACGATCACCGCGAGTTTAAACCCTTCATAGTCGTCGCCTTCCCGGAAGGAATTGACCAGCCCTTCGGCAACGACATAAAAAGCATTATCGAGGTCCAGCGCCAGGCGATCGCCGAACAGCGCATGATTTCTTTTTTTATAGATCACATTACGCTGCTTGTTCATCACGTCGTCGTATTCCAGCAGCCGCTTGCGTATGCCGAAGTTGTTTTCTTCCACTTTCTTCTGTGCGCGCTCGATGCTCTTGGTGACCATGCCGTGCTGGATCACTTCGCCTTCCTTGTATCCCATCTTATCCATCAGCGAAGCGATGCGTTCACTGCCGAACATGCGCATCAGGTCGTCTTCCAGCGCGGAATAGAACTGGCTGGTTCCGGGATCACCCTGGCGGCCTGCACGTCCGCGCAGCTGACGGTCCACGCGACGACTCTCATGCCGCTCCGTGCCGATGATGGCCAGTCCGCCCGCTTCTTTCACGCCGGCTCCCAGCTTGATATCCGTACCACGGCCCGCCATGTTGGTCGCAATAGTCACGGCGCCGTTCAGCCCGGCCTCAGCCACTACCTGTGCTTCGCGCGCGTGCTGTTTTGCATTCAGTACGTTATGCGGGATCTTCTTTACGGAAAGCATTTTACTCAGCAGTTCACTCACTTCGACCGAAGTGGTACCCACCAGCGACGGGCGTCCCATAGCGCGCAGCCGTTCAACTTCATCAATGATGGCCCTGTATTTTTCCCGTTTGGTTTTATACACCAGGTCCTGCGCGTCCTTGCGGATCACCGGCACATTGGTCGGAATGGTCACCACATCCAGCTTATAAATATCCCAGAGTTCAGCCGCTTCTGTTTCAGCAGTACCGGTCATCCCCGCCAGCTTGTGGTACATCCTGAAATAGTTCTGGAGCGTAACCGTGGCATAGGTTTGCGTGGCCGCTTCGATCTTCACATTTTCTTTCGCTTCGATAGCCTGATGGAGCCCGTCGCTGTAACGGCGCCCATCGAGAATACGGCCGGTCTGTTCGTCCACGATCTTGACCTGACCGTCGAGCACTACGTATTCAACATCCTTATCGAAAAGCGTGTAGGCCTTGAGCAACTGCTGAACCGTATGAATTCGGTCCGCTTTCACGGCATAATCGTTCAGGAGGGATTCCTTCTGCTGCAGCTTCTCTTCCTGGCTCAGCTCGCTTTTTTCGATCTCGGCAAGACGGATGCCGATATCGGGCATGATGAAGAAGTCGGGGTCCTCTCCTTCCCGGGTGATGGTCTGGATCCCCTTATCGGTGAGGTCTACCGAATTATTTTTTTCGTCGATGCTGAAATAAAGCTCGGCATCCACTTTAGGCATTTCCTTGCTCTGGTCGGCGAGATAGTAATTTTCCGTTTTCTGCAGTTTCACCCGGATGCCCGGTTCACTCAGGAACTTGATCAGCGCGGTGGTCTTGGGCAGACCGCGATGCGCGCGCATAAGGGCGAGTCCTCCGTCTTTCGCATCGTCATTGCCTTCGGCGAATTTTTTCTTGGCCTCGTTCAGGAACTGATTGGCGACGCGCTTCTGCGCTTCCACCAGTCGCTCCACGCGGCTCTTGAGAATATGATATTGCTGATCATCGCCGCGCGGCACGGGACCGGAAATGATCAACGGCGTACGGGCGTCGTCGATGAGCACGCTGTCCACTTCATCCACCATAGCGAAATGATGTTTGCGTTGCACCATTTCTTCGGGCGAATGCACCATATTATCGCGGAGGTAGTCGAAGCCAAATTCGTTGTTCGTTCCGTAAGTGATGTCGGCGGCATAAGCGTTCCTTCTCGCTTCGCTGTTCGGTTCATACTTATCGATACAATCGACAGTGATACCCAGCCATTCGAAGATCGGGCCATTCCATTCGGAGTCACGACGGGCGAGATAATCGTTCACCGTTACTATGTGCACGCCTTCGCCGGCTAATGCATTCAGGTAGGCCGGGAGTGTTGAAACCAGGGTCTTTCCTTCACCGGTAGCCATTTCCGCGATCTTTCCTTCATGCAGCACGGCTCCCCCGATAAGCTGAACATCGTAGTGCACCATATTCCAGGTAACCTGTCCGCCGGCAGCCGTCCAGGTGTTGGAATATATCGACTGCTCGTCTTCTATTTTTACAAAATCTTTTTTTACGCTCAGATCACGGTCGTGGGCCGTAGCCGTAGCCACAATGCGGTCATTCTCCTTGAAACGGCGCGCCGTTTCCTTCACCGTGGCAAAAGCTTCCGGCAGGAGGGTTTCGAGTACTTCCTCGATCTCTTCGTCCCGCTTCTTTTTCAACTCGTCGATCTGATTGTAGAGGGCGTCTTTCCCGGTAATACCGTTGAAGGGCAGTTCTTCTGCCTGTTTGTTGAGGTCGGCGATGGACTGGTCGGTTTCAGACAGGTGGGCCTTGATCCTTTCCCTGAACTCCGTGGTCTTGGCCCGCAGCTCGTCGTTCGACAGCGACGCATAAGCGGCCGCAAACTGGTTGATCTGATCGACCATGGGCAGGATTTTCTTAATATCTTTTTCTGACTTATTTCCGCCAAAAAGTTTCGCTATAAAGCCTGGCATATATACAGAATTGGGTTTTAACTGCTTAAGTCTGTCAAATATGATGCTACCCTGTTTTCGGGGCCAAATTGACAGTCGGCAAAGGTACGGAATAGATGACAGATGATAGATGACGGATGACAGGGCGGTGGGTGTTAATGTGGAGATGTGGAAATGTGAGGATGTGGGGATTGCCCACGGAATACGGATAACAGATGACGGATGGCAGATGACAGATGACAGGGGAGGTTAACGGTGAACGGTTGACGGCGGCCGGTTAAAAAAGTTGAAAAAAAATTTAAAAGCAGAATATATTTGTCAAATAATTTAGTATTTTCGCTAAAACTGTTAGTTATGTCCATCGCAGCGCAAAACCTGAAATACCTGCGCAAGCTCCGGGGCTGGACCCAGGAAGAGTTTGCCGGCAAGCTGAAGATCAAACGTTCCCTGCTCGGTGCTTATGAAGAAGAGCGGGCTGAACCGAGGCTGGAAGTGCTGGAAATAGTAGGCGATATGTTCAAGCTTTCGTTAGACGATCTGTTGAGAAGAAAATTACAGGACAATAAAGCAGGCGGCTATCTGGCAAAACGCCGCGCCCTGAAAATGGCCGGCGCCACCAACCAGATCCAACTGGTGCCTGTCAAAGCGGCCGCGGGCTACCTGGCAGGTTATGCCGATCCGGAATTCCTGGATGAGCTCAATACCTTCACCCTGCCCATGCTGGCGCCCGGCAATTACCGGGCTTTCGAGATCGTCGGCGATTCCATGCTGCCAACGCCCAGCGGATCGGTTATTGTGGCAGAGAAGCTGGACGATCCGGAAAACGTAAGGAACAACAACACGTATGTAGTGGTTTCCCGCAACGAAGGGATCGTGTACAAGCGGGTGATGAAGAACAATAAGCAAAAGAACAAGCTCACGCTAATCAGCGATAACACGATGTTCCAGCCTTATTCGGTGAATATGGAAGATGTGATCGAGATCTGGCGGGCGGAAATGGTGCTCAGCCGGGCCAATACCCAGCAGCGCTGGGACGTAAATCAACTCGCCAGCCTGGTGAGCAATTTGCAGGACCAGGTGAGCTCGCTGAAGCGGAAGATGAATTAGTAGATGACAGTTAATAGATGACAGATGACAGCAGGAAGTGAGATTATTGCAACCGCACCACCGAATTATTCACTATGGCAAATACCTGTTCCTCCTGCGAGGGATTGATGGTGGCGACTCCGGTAAAACGGCTGAAGGCAGGAAGCACGGCATATTCCTTTCCAAAATAAAAGCAGGGAAAGCAAAGTGATTGCTTTCCTAACCCCTGCAATCTCACCGCGGGGTGAATATGGCCGGAGAAGAAATAGGTTGAACCGGTCCGGGTCTCTCCCGCCGCTTTCTCCGGCAGTTCCGTAATATCATGGATGAAATGAAACCGGTTCAGCGAAAAAGTTGTGCGACTTAACTGTATTCCCGCGCCCCTATACCAAAGCTCGTCCAGCACATCGTGATTGCCCCGCACAAGCTGCATCTCCAGGCCCGACAGATCGTTCCGCCATTTTAAGAATAGTTCGAGCTCCTTGTTCGCCCGGCTGTGGAACATGTCGCCGACAATGATCAACTGTCGCGGCTGGAAATGCTGTATCTGGACCACCAGCCTTTGCAGATCTTCCTTGTACACCGCCTGGGGAACAGCGATGCCTGACTTACGGAAATGCCCGGTCTTGCCAAAATGCAGATCAGACAGGATGAGCGATCTTTCCTCTTCCCAGTAAAGCGTCCTGTCGCTGCTGAGCCAGCAATGCTGATCGAAAATTTTATGAGCAACGGGCTTTCTCATTCTAATTGCGAAACTAATTTAATTAGATGACAGATGATAGATGACAGATGACAGATGACAGTAGGCGGTAAACGGTTGACGGTTGACGGTTGAAATGAAGTCTGTCAACTGTCATCTGTCATCTATCATCTGTCATCTATTAACTGCTCCTGCATCCTCCTCACCCGGTCTTCCAGCTTTTCAGAAGAGAGGTCTTCACGCATACTGTCCACTTTCAGCGGGAAACAGAAAGGCGTCAGCATCTGGGGATAACGAAGCACGATGCGGCCTGCCTTAATGCGCTGAAGCATTTGTCGAAGCCTCACTTCCTCCATCTGCTGTTCCATCACTTCCTGGTAGGCCTGGCGCAAGAGAAGATTGTGCGGATCGTATTCGGAAAATACGTTGAAAAGCAAACCCGCGGAAGATTGCAAATGCCTGGTCTTTTTATATTCTCCCGGATAACCCTGGAAGATCAGTCCTCCGATCACCGCAATATCCCGGAATTTGCGCCTCGCCATTTCAGCCTGGTTCACACTGCGGCGAATATCCTCGCTCAGGTTTTCTTCGGAAAATAATTCATAGGCGTTGGCATCATCCAGCGGAATGGGCTGGTCGCTCAACAGTTCGAAACCATAGTCGTTCATCGCAAAGGAAAAAGTAATGGGCATGATCCGGCTCAGCCGGTAAGCCAGCAATGCCGCCATAGCTTCGTGTACCAGCCTTCCCTCGAAAGGATAAACGAAGAGATGAAATCCGTCGTCCGTTTCGATCTGCTCGATAAGCAGCTCATCGTCTTTCGGAATATGCGAGAGCCGGCTCTGCAGTTCGAACAGGGGTTTCAATGCTTTCAATTCGACGTCACGGTTTGGTATATGATGCCCTTCGGCAACCTGCCAGGCTTCATCGAACTTCCGGCGAAGCATTCTTCCCAGGTTAGCGGAAAGCGGCATGCGTCCGCCGTTCCAGCTGGGCACGATAGCTTTTTTTGCATTGGATTTTTTTACAATCGCCGTCATATCCTTGATCATCACAAATTCCAGGTGTCGCCCGGCCAGGGTAAACACATCGCCCGGGTTCAACCGGGAAATAAAATATTCTTCGATCACGCCGACATATCCGCCGCTGAGAAACCGCACTTTCAGCATGGCGTCGCTCACGATGGTGCCGATATTCAACCGATGCCGCATCGCCACCCGCCGGCCGTTGATCTTGTACAAACCCTGGATCACCTCCACTTTCCGGAACTCATCATACTGCTGCAATGCTTCGCCGCCTTCCGTAATAAAATGCAGGATCTGTTCCCATTCGTCCCTCGTAATATCCTGGTAGCAGTAGGTAGAGCAGATTTCCTCATACACGGTATCGGGATAAAAGCCTTCCCCGATAGCCAATGTTCCCAGGTACTGGATCAACACATCGAAGCAAAGCATCATCGGTTCACGGCTTTCAATCACTTCTTCCCGCATCGCGAGCTTTAAGGCGGCGGCCTCGACGAGCTCCAGGGAATGTGTCGGCAGAAAATAGATCCTGCTTATTTCGCCCGGCTGATGACCGCTGCGCCCCGCCCGCTGCAGGAAACGCGCAACGCCTTTTGGTGAACCGACCTGGATCACCGTTTCCACCGGGCGGAAGTCGACGCCGAGATCGAGGCTGGCCGTGCAGACCACAGCCTTGAGCTTACCGGTATGCAGCGACTCTTCCACCCATAGCCGCAGCTCACGGTCTACCGATCCATGGTGCAGGGCGATCGCTCCCGAAAGTTCCGGCGCAACATTCAGTATCTCCTGATACCACCGCTCGCTCATGCCTCTTGTGTTGATGAAGATGAGTGTGGTCCGGCTTTGCTCGATGATGGGAATGACCCGATGGACCAGCCTGATACCAAGGTGCCCTGCCCAGGGATATTTTTCTATTTCTTCCGGTATCACCGATTCGATCTCGATCTTTTTATCCAGCTCCGCTTTGATGATCGCCGGGTCAGCTTTCTGCATGAAACGTATCGGAAAAAACAAGACATCCTTTGCCTGGTCCAGGTTCCCGATGGTAGCCGAGATGCCCCAAACGGAAAAAGAAAAACCACTGAGGTCTTCAGCGTGATAATCGCGGACCGCCCGTGCAATCCGGGAAATGGCGAGCTCCACCTGCACGCCACGTTTGGAGCCTAACAATTCATGCCATTCGTCTACGGCAAGCAGCTTTAATGATTTGAATATTTCCGGATAGCGTTTTTGTGCGAGGAGCAGGTGCAGGCTTTCCGGCGTAATGATCAGCACTTCGGGCATTTGTCTTTTCTGTTTCTCCCGCTCACTGATCTCGGTGTCTCCGTTGCGGATACCGACCTCCCATTGCATGCCGAGATCGAGAATCACTTCTTTCATCGCACGGCCAATGTCCTTGGCTAACGCGCGCAGCGGCGTTATCCATAACAACTGCAGGCCGCCGGCTCTTTTCGTTTTGTAATTGTCCGGATGTTTATTGATAAACTGAATGAGTGAACCTAAAAAGACAGCAAAGGTTTTTCCGCAACCTGTTGGCGCGTTGACCAGACCCGAATGCCCTTCGCAGATATGTTCCCAGGCCTCCTCCTGAAACGCAAATGGTTTCAACCCCTGCGCTTCAAACCAGGAATGGATAACCTGATAGCCTTTGGTCTCGGATAGTTTCATGAAGCAAAATTCCGTAAGTGCCTTGTAAAAAAATTATGCTACAGGGTTTTCAAATATTCGATGATGGCTTTTCGTTCCCGGTCCGTGAGCCGGTCGCCAAAAGTGTGCCCGTAATTGCCATAGCCGGGCAGTGTCGTATTATACACCGATTCATCTGGCGACTCATGCGCGGTATATTTCCATCCCGGCACTTCGTAATTGTATTGGGGATTGTCGAAATCGCGCGACCAGTATTTAGGCCTTTTTCGACTATCTAACAAAGACTCCAGATCCGGCACAGATCCATTGTGTAGATAGGGCGCGGTGATCCAGATACCGTCGAGCGGCGGGGCGATATATCCGTTGAAGGGCACCAGTCTGGCGGGATGATCTCCCTGTGCAAACCAGGAGTTATTGAACCATTCGACAAACTGGGGGCTCTGGTAGTTGCTTTTAAACAACATGGAGTCTGTACCGATCTCCTGCTCGGGAATGAGCAGGTTGGGATATTTCCCTCCCGGTCCATAGCTGCCATGACACTTCGAACAACGCTGCACAAATAAAACGCCTCCATTCTTCACCAGAGCCTTATCTAACGGCTTCGGATAGGCCGGGGGACGAAGCGACTGAATATAAGCCAATACATCATTGAAGTGGGTATCTACCTCTCTCGATTCGGAGGTATCATTCACCGTTAACAGGTTCGACGCCATCAGAAAGCGGCCGAAATCGCCGCGGCCAAATCCATTGTAGAACATGCCGTTCTTCTTCCATAGCAACCACCAGGCCGGCACATCGGTGGGGATCACTTCGTCGGGTACCGGCATCATGGCGGTATCACTCCATTTAAAAGTGCGGGGATCGCGATGGCTCACCAATAAGGCGGCCAGCCGGTCGGCTATGTTCACGCCCTGCACTGGTACCGTCAATTTCCCGCCGACGGCTTTTACCACTTTCAGAAAGGGTTCCGCCGCCTCATATTTATGAGGGTCCAGGTTCTTCAATAATTTCTCGGCGGTCTCCGCTGTTTTCGGGTCCAGCTTTTCGCTCTTCCTGAAATCGGCTGCGCTGTTGCCCAGGCCCATGATCAGTTTTCCGTCGAATACCTGGGCATGACACTGGAGGCAGTTCGGCGCCACCACGATTTCTCCGTTCGATGCTTTCACTGCCGTGTATTCGTAGGGAATCTGGCTGTTCTCGCCGCTGCGTTTTAAATAGTTGATCGTGCTCCTGCCAAAGCCCATCTTGAAATAGGAAAGCGGTATGCCGCTCCTGAGATAATCGCCCGTGACGAGATATTGATAACCCGCCGCCGTATCACCGGTTCTTTGTTCGCTGGGCGGAATGAATACGGGTCCGTCGTCCGGCGATGGACGTATCGCCACGGTAAAAGCAAGACCCGAAAGCACAAGCGCCAATATCAATACACACTTTTTCATAAGGCATTCAAATTAACGGAAAAAGAGCAGACAAAAGTTAAACGGTTTCTAAAATTTCAACATCCATTGAATTGATTCAATGATTGTGAAAATCGGAGCCCTGCTCTTTTTGCGGTGCAGTAAAGGTAAGACCGGAAGCAGGGGAGCAATTGCAGTGTGATTGCAGGCTGCAATTGAAAAATCTTCAAATCAGGGCTTTTTAGCCATCAAAAGGCTACCATTAGGCTACCAAAAGGATGGCTTCTCTATACCATCTGGCCTCCTTCGCTATGACATCTGGCCCTCCCAAGACGGCGGGAAGGCCAGATGGTATAGACAAAGGGTAGTAATGGACAGGAGAAACCCCTACTTTTCCCTCGCCCGTCGGCCGGGGCCAACAGAGTTTCCTTGCAGCCTGCAATCGCACTGCAAAGTGGATGACAGTTGACAGATGACAGGAGGGCTGGCGGTGAGCGGTTAACGGTTAACAGTGCATTTTTCTGTCATCCGTCATCTGTCAACTGTCATCTATTTTTTGCCGTAAACCTCCAGCATTTTCTTCAGGTCGTCGAGGGTATTGATCTCATCGGGCTTTTTATCCTTCCGCCAGCTGTTGATCCGGGGGAACCGGAGGGCTACGCCTGACTTATGTCGGTTGGAGGCGGCAATGCCTTCAAAGGCGATCTCAAACACCAGTTCCGGCTTAACCGTACGTACGGGGCCAAATTTCTCCAGGGAGTTTCTTTTTACGAACTGGTCCACTTCATTGAATTCTTTATCGGTCAGGCCCGAATAGGCCTTGGTGAAGGTGACAAGCTGATCGCCGTTGCGAACGGCAAAGGTGTAGTCGGTGTACAGATTGCTTCTCCGGCCATGCCCCTTTTGCGCATAGACCATCACGGCATCGATCACCAGGGGATCGATCTTCCATTTCCACCAGTCGCCCCGCTTACGGCCGGTCTGATAAATGGCTTCCTTTCTTTTCAGCATAAGCCCTTCGCTGCCCAATTCCCGCGATCTGCTGCGGATCTCTGCCAGGGCATGCCATTCATGAAAGGGAATAAGCGGTGAAAGGCGAAGCAGGGGGGAATGAACCTGTCGAACGATTTCTTCGAGTGTTGCCCGCCGCAATATCTGCGGCTGCTCACGAAAGTCCTCACCCTGGTGTTCCAGCAGGTCGTAGGCAATAAAACCAACGGGCGCTTCGGTCAGTTGCTTTTTACTGATCGTTTTTCGCCCGATGCGGGTTTGCAACACGGAAAAAGGCATGGGCATAAAATCGATTCGCTCCGGTTCATCCGGCATTAAACAGATGATCTCGCCGTCTAACACGGTCCCTTCAGGAATGGACTCCCGCAGCGGCGCATACTCCGGAAATTTATCGGTCATCAGTTCCTCACCGCGACTCCATACGAATAATTGTTCGTCGCGGCGAATGATCTGGCCGCGGATACCGTCCCATTTCCATTCGGCTAACCAGTCGCCCGGATCGCCAAGCCCTTCTAAGTCTTCTTCCAGCGCATAGGCCAGGTAGAAAGGATAGGGCCTGGAGTGATCGATGATGGAAGAAGCAGCGCCGAGCAGTTCGCTGAATGGAAAACTGAGCGGGTCCCAGTTGCCGCTAATGCGATGGGCGATGACGGAGGGATCGAGCCTGACCGTTTTAGCCAATGCATTTACCATCATGGTCTGTGAAACGCCGATGCGGAAATTGCCGGTGATCAGTTTATTGAACACGAACAATTCCGGGCGCGTCATGCAGCTCCAGGATTCGACGATGAATTTCTTTCTTGCCTCGTCATCGGCCCCGATGAGTTCGATCAGCGATTCGAGATAGTGATGCAGGGGAAGTCCCGATGCTTCGTTCCGTCCTTCAGGCAGCAGCAGCGAGAGGGTTTCTGCCAGGTCGCCGACGGTATGGTAGGATTCTTCAAACAGCCAGCCCGGCAGGCCGGTAA
>DASZRP010000193.1:0-3720 GCA_035548895.1 Puia sp.
AACAAGCAGGGTTTCCAGTTCGGCGTGAAATATATCGACGCATTCAACGTAAAGAACCTCGATTTTCAGCTTGAAACGAATATGGTTCGCCCCTATACCTATTCGCACAGCGACACCGTTTCGAACTATTCCCATTACAACCAGCCGCTGGCTCATCCGCTGGGAGCCAACTTCATCGAGTTCATCGGCATCGCCAAATACCAGCCAACATATAAGTGGAATATGGAATTGAAATGCATTTATTACCGTCAGGGGCTTGATTCAGGCGGCGTAAATTATGGCGGCAATATTTTTCTTAACTATAATACGCGCCCGGCGGATTACGGCGTTACCCTGCCTTACGGCGTAGCAGCCAACTGCCTGAATACTTCTGCTTACGTTTCTTACCAGTGGAAGGAGAATCTTTTCTTAGAGGGAACGATTCAGTTCAGGAACTATGTTGAACATAGTTTAACAACGACGCGGACCAACTCCACGATGTTTACGCTGGGCCTCCGGATCAATGCTTTCCGCAGAATTTACGATTATTAGTTATCGTTAGCCTGTTAACCTTCAAAGATCAGCGAGAAAACGATCATGCGTGAACGCAGTTTGTCGATCGTGCTCGAATAGATGAGGTTCGGGTCGCGGCTGTGCGTGTTGATGAGGCCGTTGCTGATCTTGAGCTCAGGAGAGAGAATGAAAACAGGGAAAAAGAACTGGAATCCGACACCGACTTCAACGCTGAAATCGTAGGGCAGGAGTTTGACGAGGTCTTCCGCCTTACGCGAAGAAGCATTCGAAGCCAGATCGTATTGATAGTTTACGCCGCCTAATGCATAGAAGCGGAAATTGTCGATCCGGTCGGACAGGAATTTCACCTGTACGGGAAATCCCAGAAGAATGGATTCCACGCGTTTGGTTACCACATTCTTTTCGCCGGACGGAGGATATTTAAGGTTATAGGTTAGGTTTTTATAAGAAAACATCAGTTGCGGGAAAACGACACGGAATTCAAGGTGCTGATTGAGCGTGAAGGTATGCATGCCGGCCAGTCCGAAGCCGCCGGTATTTTCCGGGTTCACCGAGAGCACACTATCGCTTGCCAGGAAGGAAGGATGCGCCTCTACCTGGAAATGGGAATTATTGTAGATCAGGGCAATGCCCAAATGATAGAACTTCTGATCATGGTCGGGCAGATTGATCCGGTCTCGGAACTGGGCAAGGATATGGGAAGAAATGACGAGGCTGAAAATCAGGAGGAAGGCCCGGCTGAATCCTTTTTTGTTCCGCAATAGATCGTACATATACCTAGACTGAGCTTTTTGCTATATGTGTTAATAAATCCGCACTTTTTCAGGATCGCTGTAAAAGCATCTCCTTCCGGAAAGGCATTGACAGAATCGTTCAGATATTGGTAGGCATCCGGACTGCCGGACACAATTTTTCCGATACGCGGGGCGATGTACCGGAGATATACTTTATAGAGCGGCAGGAAGAAACCTTTCCGGGGTTTTGAAAACTCAAGGACCATCAGTTTACCGCCTGGTTTGATCACCCTTTGCATTTCCGACAGGCCGCCTTCCAGATCCTGGAAATTCCTTACGCCAAAAGCCACGGTCACCGCATCAAACGACCCGTCGGGAAAGTTTATTGCTTCGCTATCGCCCTCCTGGAGCTCGATCACCGGGTTTAACCTTAGTTTAGCAATTTTCTCCCGGCCGAGGTCGAGCATACCCCTGGCAATATCTATTCCAATAATTTTTTCCGGGGCAAGTTTTTGGGCCATCATAATGGCCAGATCGCCGGTACCGGTGGCCACGTCGAGTATCTTTTTCGGGTGAGCTGTTTCCAGTTCCCGGATGGCCATCTTTCTCCAGAACAGGTCGGCGCCGCCGCTTAAAAACCGGTTGAGAAAATCGTACCGGCGGCAAATATGATTGAACATCGCGGCCACCTGTTCCTTCTTGCTCAGGCCGGAATCTTGAAAAGGGACAATGGTATCGTGTTCGTATGGAGACATGGGGTGCAAAATTACGCCTCCGGGTCAGTATAAAAAAAACCGCAGGGAAGCATTTCCCTACGGTTTTTAAGGAGCAGGTTTCTTGTTGCCTACTGATCCCACCAGAGGCGGTCGGTAAGTGAAACGGACGGTACGTTCTTGCCGTTCCTTGAAATTTCAGAGGTTGGGTAGTCTACCCTTCTGATGAACTCGGAAAGTTGTGCATCATAAGGCAGGTTGAAATCTTTGTACTGATAGTCGAAACGACGGGCATCATCCCAGGTAACGGGATTCAGAAAACAGGCCACGTATTTTTCTTTCAGGATCAGGCCGATGGTCAGGGCGCCTGCTCCTACGGCAACGGTCGGTTCGGAAGTATATCGCGTAATGGCGGTATCGGCTACGCCGATTCTTTGCATGTCGGCGACTATCCCCGCCAGGTAGGCATCATAAGCCTTTGCCGGCTGACCGGCCCGAAGCTGGGCTTCGGCTTCGATGAATTTGCACTCGGGATAGGTGATCAATTGAAGTGGCGCTCCCGGACTTGAATACCATTTGTCTACGTCGAGATAGCATTCTTCATGGTTGGTACCGGAGCCGACACGACCCTTGCCGTTGATTGTTCCCCGGTAGTCGCCGAACTTTGTTACCTGGGTTATCAGAGGCAAACGCGGATCAAAGACACCGAAAGTGGAATCGTTCAGTGCGGAAACAAAATGCGTCGACAGCCATCCGTCGAGATCCAGGCCGGCGTTGTTAATAGCCACCTGGGCCCAGGGGCCGGGGCCATCGAACTGGGTAACCTGCGCATCATCGCTATTGGAGCCATAGGCATTGGTCAATGCAGCTAATACTTTCGAGGCATCATATTGTGAGGTCTTGCTGACTTCGTTGAGCAACCGGGCTTTTAGTGCATAGGCTGTTTTCACCCAGGCGGCGTTATTGCCACCGTGAATGAAATCACTCGGCGCGTCTATGGTCCCGTCGTTTGCCGGATCGCTTAAAAGTGCGATGCCTTCATCGAGTAACGCAAGACAGGTGTCGTACAAATCTTGTTGATTGTCGTATTTCGGCTGAAGGTTGCTGACGCCCTGGAAGGCTTCGGAATAGGGTATATCACCCCAGATATTCAATGACATATTGAGGTTATAGGCCATCAGGATATCGCTAACCCCTACATAGGTTTCCGCTCCCTGCGAAGCAGCCTGTGCGCGCATGTCGTGGATGTCGGTCATCAGGTCGTATATATCGCCCCAGGTGCCCGAGGGATCGATGGGATTGTAAGTATCCAGGTCGCTGCCCGAGCTGGGAGAGGCAAGGTACTGTACGTAATACGATGTCATATTTGTACTGACCTCAAAGGTATTGATGGCGGTGCCGTTGGTGGCATGGGCCAGCAAACCTTTGAGCGGCGCGGAAGCGGCCGCGTTAGGATTGGTATTGATGTCCAGATACTTTTTACAACTACCGGTCAGCAGTACCACCGTTAGTCCCAGTATGAATGTTTTGAGATTATTTTTCATGGAACGCTGATTTAAAATGTTACGTTAATGTTGAACATGTAACTGCGGAGCTGCGGATAAGTGAACCCGGCAAAACCGTTGACATTGCTGCCGGCGATGGACGAACTGGATTCCGGGTCAAAACCAACATAGTTGGTATGTATCCAGAGATTGTTTCCGGTAAAGCCTAAGCTGGCTGCTTTCACAAAGGTCCCGGTCAGCCATTTTGGATTTAAG
>DASZRP010000194.1:0-2731 GCA_035548895.1 Puia sp.
GTCGATGATCCAGTCGGCGGCGCGGATCACATCGGTATTGTGCTCCACCACCAGCACGGAATGTCCCTGGTCGATCAGGGCGCGGAAGGAAGTCAGCAGCTTCTTAATATCATGAAAGTGGAGGCCCGTGGTCGGTTCATCGAAGATGAAGAGTATCTGGCCCAGGGCTTTGCCCTTGCCGAGAAAAGAGGCCAGCTTAACGCGCTGCGCTTCGCCGCCGGAGAGGGTGTCGGACGATTGTCCCAGCTTGATATAGCCAAGGCCGACATCGCTCAGCGGCCTGATCTTCTGAACAATGGCTATTTCGTCTTTGAAGAATTCGATGGCGTCGTCAACGCTCATCTCCAGCACGTCGTGAATACTTTTATTCCGGTAATGCACTTCAAGCACTTCTTCCTTGAACCGTTTACCATGGCAGACTTCACAGGTGAGATGGATATCGGCGAGGAATTGCATTTCCACCACCTGCTCGCCTTCTCCCTTGCAGGTATCGCAGCGGCCGCCGTCCACATTGAAAGAAAAATGCTTGGGCTGGAAGCCACGCAGCTTGCTCAGGGGCTGACTGGCATAGAGATCGCGGATCTCGTCGTAAGCCTTGATATAAGTTACCGGGTTGCTGCGCGAAGATTTACCAATGGGATTCTGGTCCACCAGCTCGATCTGGCTGATGGACTCAATATCGCCTGTGATGGATTTATGCAATCCGACCTTATCGGCGAACTCGCCCTTGATCTTCTGCAGACCGGGATAGAGGATCTGCTTGACCAGCGTCGTCTTCCCGCTGCCGCTCACACCGCTCACCACGCAAAGCACATTGAGCGGAAATTCGACGGTAATGTCTTTCAGGTTATGCTGACGGGCTCCGGTAACCGTAATGGAGTTTTTCCATTTGCGCGGTTTCTCAGGAACATCAACCCGCAGCTCGCCGCGCAGGTATTTTCCCGTCAGGCTCTTTTTATTGTTGATGATCGCGTCGTAATCTCCTTCAGCCACCACTTCTCCGCCGAGATGACTAGCCAGCGGTCCCATGTCGATAATGTGATCGGCTTCGCGCATCATCATCTCGTCATGCTCCACCACCACTACGGTATTGCCCAGGTCGCGCAGTTGTTTCAATACACCGATCAGCCGTTCCGTGTCGCGGGAATGGAGGCCGATTGACGGTTCATCCAGGATATACAGGGAGTTGGTTAGGTTGCTGCCCAGGGAACGGGTAAGCTGGATGCGCTGGCTTTCTCCCCCGCTCAGGGAATTGGCCAGCCGGTTGAGCGTGAGATAGCCCAGGCCCACATCAAGCAGTGTGTTCAGGCGATTATTGATCTCCGTGAGTATGCGTTTGGCGACCTGCTGCCGGAACTCGGAAAGTTTCAGGTTCCGGAACCAGTCAGCCAGACGATTCACCGGCATTTCACAGAGCTCGCCGATATGAAGCCCGTTGATCTTTATGTACAGCGCTTCCGGACGAAGGCGGTAGCCTTTGCAGTCGGGACAATCGGTTCTTCCCCGGTACCGCGAAAGCAAAACGCGATACTGCACTTTGTACAGGTTGCGCTCCACTTCGGCAAAGAAGGCGTCGATACCTTCCAGGTCTTTGGCGCCCTTCCAGAGCATATTAAGCTGTTCGGGCTTCAGGTCCATCACCGGCTTATGGATCGGGAAATCGTACTTGCGCGAATTCTTGATAAAGTAGTCCTTCCAGGCGCTGAGCTTCTCTCCTTTCCAGGGCGCCACCACGCCTTCATATACGCTGAGCCGCCGGTCGGGTATCACCAGGTCGGGGTCGATGCCCAGCACCTGGCCAAAGCCCTCGCAAAGCGGACAGGCACCAAAAGGATTGTTAAAAGAAAAGAGATTTGGGACCGGCTCTTCAAAGCGAATGCCATCGAGCTCGAAGCGATTGCTGAAGGCAAGCTGTTTTTCCCCGTTTATCTCCAGGAACATTTCACCCTCGCCTTCATAGAAAGCGGTTCCCGCAGAGTCCGCCAGCCGGTGCAGATCGTCCTCATCGAAATCCTTCACCACGATCCTATCCACCAGCAAATAAGCTTTGCCCTTAGGCATTTTCGGTTGAACCGTTTTGGATGACTTGCCGGGAACGGCAGCGGAAAGCTCCGCCAGCAGATCCTCGATGCGGATAGTCTCTCCATTTATATATAGGCGTGCAAAACCTTTTTGGAGGAGGATATTAAGTTCTTCTACCGGGTTGCGGTTTGCCTGTTGTTTAAAAGGAACGAGGATCAGCAGTTTATCGCCCGGTTGCTGAGACCGGATAGCCTGGATTACGTCTTGCACATCGTCTTTCTTCACTTCCCGGCCGGAGACGGGAGAAAAGGTACTACCCGCGCGTGCGAAAAGTAGTCGCAGGTAGTCGTAGATCTCGGTCATGCTGCCGACGGTGGACCTCGGCGTGCGGGTCGTTACCTTCTGTTCGATGGCGATGGCGGGACAAAGGCCCTTGATATAATCCACGTCGGGCTTGTCCATCCGCGCCATGAACTGCCGGGCATAGGCGCTGAGGCTTTCTGCGTAGCGGCGCTGGCCTTCAGCGAAGAGGGTATCGATCGTCAACGAAGATTTGCCCGATCCTGATACACCGGTGACCACAATAAATTTATTGCGTGGAAAATCGACGGAGACATTCTTCAGATTGTGCACCCTGGCCCCTCTGATGCGGATGGGTTCCGGCGTCTTTCCTTTAATTTTTTTTTCCGGGATACTGCTTGCCTTGGTC
>DASZRP010000195.1:0-6594 GCA_035548895.1 Puia sp.
AAAATGGCTACCCCTGCTGTTGTTCATGTCGACCGCTTTATTTGCCAAAAGCCAGCCGAAGCCTGATATCCGGTCGCAGATGAAACTAGCTTTGCAGCAATATCAGGCACTCCTGGCGGCGCATCCCGATATTACGCAAACGCCGCATTCATTTGCAAATGGCAAATACGTTGACAAGCCGGCAGACTGGTGGTGCAGCGGATTTTTTGCGGGGAATCTCTGGTTTCTTTATCAATATACTTACGACGAACAATGGAAGACGGCGGCGGATAAATGGACCCGGGCGGTGGAACAGGAGCAATATAATACCGGAACCCACGATCTGGGCTTTATGCTGTACTGCTCTTTTGGAAACGGCTACCGGCTCACCGGCAATCCGCTTTATAAGCAGGTTTTGCTGCAGGGCGCAAAATCGCTGGCTACCCGGTTCAATCCCAAATCGGGTGTGATCAAATCCTGGGACCGCTTCGGGCAATACGACTATCCCGTTATCATCGACAATATGATGAACCTCGAGTTCCTGCTCTGGGCCGCTAAGGCTTCGGGCCTCAGCAGGTATTATGATATCGCTGTTTCGCATGCCGACGTCACCATGAAGAATCATTACCGGCCCGATCACAGCAGCTATCATGTGGTTTGTTATGACAGCGTGGGCAATGTGCTGGCAAAGAAAACAGCGCAGGGCGCCAACGATACCTCGGCATGGGCGAGAGGGCAAGCCTGGGGGCTATATGGGTTCACCGTCATGTACCGCGAAACAAAGGATAAGAAATATCTGCAGCAAGCGAAGGATATTGCCGATTTTTTTATTCATCATCCCAATCTGCCGGCAGATAAGATTCCTTACTGGGATTTCAATGCGCCCAATATTCCCAATGAAGAACGAGACGCAGCCGCGGGCGCCATCGCCTGCAGCGCCCTGCTGGAACTCTATCGTTATGTGGGAAAGGATAAGGCGAAGGAATATTTTGATGTTGCGGAAAAAATGCTGACGAGCCTTTCGGGTCCTGACTACCGCAGCGCGCTGGGTGAGAACGGAAACTTTCTCATTAAACACTGTGTAAGCTCCAAGCCGGGAGGGCAGGATGTTGATGCGCCGCTGATCTATGCCGATTACTATTATCTGGAAGCGTTGCTGCGATACGACAAAGCTTTATTTGCAGAACCGTCCCATTAATTCAAACGCCTGAAATGAAAATAACGATCGCGCTGTCTTTTTTCCTGCTGGCAACAGTGTCTGCCAAAACACAAACGGTTTTGCTTGATAGCTATTTCAACAATGAACATCGTCCGGGGCCGGACGGCAAAACGGAATCCTGGCATTACAAATGGGAAGAGACGGACAACGGAGGTTTCTCGCTGCTGGCTGATATGTTCAGAGAACAGGGCGCCAAAACCAATACCAGCTATGTCCGGCCCACACCCGCGATCCTGGATTCTGCAGCTGTTTACATACTGGTCGATCCGGATATTCCGGAAGAGAATCCGGATCCGAATTATATCGAAGCGCGGGATGCGCAGGTGATCAGCGATTGGGTCAAAAACGGCGGCGTGCTGGTCCTGATGGGAAATGATCCGGGCAATGCGGAATTCAATCATTTCAATCGTCTGGCTGAACAGTTCGGTATCCGCTTTAACCAGGACAGGCGGAACCATGTGGAAGGTCATGATTTCGCAACGGGCGCGCTGACAATCCCTAAAAACCATCCGGTGTTCAGGACGACCAGTAAGATCTATATGAAAGACATTTGCACCCTGCATGTAGAAGCGCCGGCCAAACCCTTGCTGACCGACAAAGAGGATGTGATCATGGCTGTTGCCAGATTCGGCCGCGGCACCGTCTTCGCGGTCGGCGACCCCTGGTTGTATAACGAATACACCGACGGCAAAATATTACCGGCCGAATACCAGAACCTTCAGGCGGCCAATGATCTGGTGAAATGGCTGTTGAGCCGGGTTCCTGCCCGTTAGCCGGATTTCCATTAACGGTTCACCTGAAGCCCTGGACGGCGCGAAGAACCCGCCGGAATTCTCCTATCTTCAATATCCAATTCATCTTAAATGAGAAAAATTATTTTCCTGATGGTTTCCGCATGCCTGTCCGGCTTAAGCGGATCATCGCAAATCGATGCCGGGCTCTTCGCTTTCCCGGATGTATCCCAAACACAAATCGTTTTTTCTTATGCCAATGATCTCTGGATCGTTTCCCGGTCGGGCGGCGTGGCGGAGAAACTGAGCTCGCCGCCGGGAGTGGAAACCTTTCCCCGGTTCTCGCCCGATGGCAAGTCCATCGCATTCACCGGTAATTACGATGGGAATAAAGACGTCTATGTGATCCCCGTTACCGGCGGTATTCCGGTGCGCGTCACCGAGCACGGATTCGCTGATCGTGTGGTAGACTGGACACCGGATGGCCGGCGTGTGCTCTTCGCCTCAGGCCGGGAGAGCGGCCGGGACCGCTTTAACCAGTTCTATACGGTTTCCTATACGGGCGGTCCTGCGGAAAAATTGCCTTTCCCCTATGCAGAGTTCGGTTCCTATTCCGCTGACGGAAAGAGCATGGCCCTGGTATTTGAAAGCCAGGCTTTCCGCAACTGGAAACGTTACCGCGGCGGCTGGAAGGCCAATATCCATATCTTCCATTTCGCCGACAATACTTCGGAAGATATTTCCAACAACGAAGTGGCCGGCGACGAGTTCCCGATGTGGTCGGGTAATTCCATTTACTTCCTTTCCGATCGCGGCCCGGAAGTGAGACTGAATCTCTGGCGCTACGACCTGGCTTCAAAAAAGATGGAGCAGCTCACCCATTATACCGATTACGATATTCACTTTCCATCCCTTGGCCCGCAGGATATTGTGTTTGAACAGGGCGGCAAGCTTTGCCTTTATTCCCTGGCTTCGGGACAGGTGACCGAAGTGAAGGTAACGGTGATCACCGACCGCAGTACCCTTAAACCGAGAATGGTTGCCGCCGATAAATTTATCCAGCATGGGGAGATCAGTCCCGACGGCAACCGCGCGCTGCTGGAAGCCCGGGGCGATATCTTCTCCCTGCCGGCCAAAGACGGCGTGGTGAAAGACCTGACGCAGACTTCGGGTGTTGGTGAACGTTACCCGGCCTGGTCGCCCGATGGCAAAACCATTGCCTACTGGAGCGATGCCTCGGGAGAATATGAACTCTATGTGCTGGCTGCCGATGGTCGCTCGGCCCCGCGTAAGGTTACCAGCTACGGCCCGGGCTTTCGCTACTCCCTGAGCTGGTCGCCCGACAGTAAAAAACTGGCCTTTATTGATAAGGCCATGAGCGTTCAGATCGTAGATGTGGCGACGGGTAATACCACAAAAGTTGACAAGGCCCTCCGGTTCACCCAAGGCGCGCTCGAACGATTTGCCGCCAACTGGTCGCCCGACAGCCGCTGGCTCACTTATAGCCGCGATCTCGACAATTATCATAATGCCATTTTTATTTTCGACGATCAGGAAAAGAAACTGCACCAGGTGACGGACGGCTACTACAGTTGCGACAACCCGGTGTTCGATGCCGAAGGGAAATATCTTTTCCTCACCACCAACCAGACCTTCACGCCCTACTACAGCGATCTCGACAATACTTTTATTTATAGCAATTCCACCAAACTGGCAGCGATCAGCCTGAAGAAGAGCACGCCCGAGCTGCTCTTTCCGAAGAACGATACCGTGACTGTGAAAACGGATGAACTGAAGTCGGAAGACAAGAAACCGGACGATAAGAAGAAGGGGGACGACAAGGATAAAAAGCCCGAACCGAAGAAGCCGGACGTTGCACCGGTGGAAATAGACTTCGATCGTTTCGAAGCCCGCCTGGTACAACTTCCGCCCGATGCGGGCAACTACGGCCGTGTTGCGTCTTCCAAAGGAAAGATCATCTACCTGAAGCTTCCGGCTACGGGCAGCTCAGGAGGTCATCCTTCGCTGCAGGTATTCAATATTGAAAAACGGGAGGAGAAGACCATTCTCGACAATGTCAATGATTTTGTGCTTTCTGCAAACGGAGAGAAAATCCTGGTTGTTCGGGGAGACGCTTATGCTATCATTGGCGCCGATGAAGGTCAGAAGTTCGACAAACCCTTGCATACAGGCGACATGCTCATGACCGTGGACCCGGAAGCTGAATGGAAGCAGATCTTCAACGACGCCTGGCGCCTCGAACGGGATTATTTCTACGATCCCAATATGCATGGGGTAGACTGGAATGCCATGCGCGTTCGCTATGGCAAAATGCTTGAAGGCGCCATGACCCGCGAAGAAGTGAATTTTGTGATCGGCGAAATGCTCGGTGAGCTGAATTCTTCCCATACCTATCATGGCGGCGGCGACCTCGAAACAGAAGCTAAGAGCAATGTGGGTTATCTCGGTGTCAACTGGCAGGCCGACGGCGACTATTATAAGATCAAAACCATCCTGCATGGCGCGGATTGGGATTCGGAAGACCGTTCCCCCTTGGATGCGTCGGGCATCGATATTCATGAAGGCGACTATATCCTGGCTGTGGATGGTGTGCCGGTGAACACGAAAGAGGAACCCTTTGCCTTTTTCCAGGGCCTCGCAAAGAAAGCGGTGGAACTGACTTATAATTCCAAACCCACATTTACAGGAGCAAAAACAGCCATCGTGCAGACTATCGCCAACGAATATCCGCTGCGTTACCTGAACTGGGTGGAAGCAAACCGGAAACGGGTGGATGAAGCCACCGGCGGACAAGTAGGCTATATTTATGTGCCCAGCACGGGACTCGACGGACAGGATGAATTGGCCCGCCAGTTCAATGCACAATGGACCAAGAAAGCGTTGATCATCGATGAACGGTTCAACAGCGGCGGCCAGATCCCCGACCGCTTTATTGAAATGCTGAATCGCACGCCGCTGGCTTTCTGGGCAACCCGCGACGGCGCCGTATGGCCCTGGCCCTATGCCGCGCATTTCGGCCCCAAGGTGATGCTCATCAATGGATGGAGCGGATCGGGTGGCGATGCCTTCCCGGATTTTTTCCGGAAGAAGGGATTAGGCCCGCTGATCGGCGCCAGGACCTGGGGCGGGCTGATCGGTATCAGCGGTGTACCCGACCTGATCGATGGAGGTATTATCACTGCGCCGTCTTTCCGCATGTTCAATGTCGATGGTACCTGGTTTAAGGAAGGCCATGGCGTGGATCCGGATATTGCGGTGGATGAGGACCTGGGCGCGATGGCCCGCGGTGTGGACCCGCAGCTGGAGCGCGCTATTCAGGAAATTCAAACTGAGCTGAAGCAAAAGGCCTTTAATCCGCCTGCACAGCCACCCTATGAGAAAAGAAACTGAGTTGTTTTAAGTAAATTGAACCAATTATAAAATAAGATCCACATGAGTCGTAATCGTCTGAGTAAGACAGTATATTCTGGTGTTTTATTTATTTTCTTTTTGATGCTTGCGGCCATTCCCCGGGCGCAGACGGTAGGGCCCGATACGACCGCTTTGCTCGGGCGCTGGGATATTACCGTGAGTGGCGGCGACCATGATTTCCCTTCCTGGCTGGAAATACGCCTATCTGGTTCCCGGATGCTGATCGGCCGTTTTGTAGGCGAAGGCGGCAGTGCGAGACCGATTTCGCGGATTTATTTTCGTGATGGCAAGATGAACTTTTCCATTCCGCCGCAGTGGGAACGGGAAGATAAAGACATGGTAATCGAAGGCGTTCTGTCTGGCGATAAGCTCACCGGTACCATGACGACGCCGGGTGGTCAGCAATATAATTGGGTGGCGGTCCGGGCTCCTTTTCTGCATCACAAGGAACCGACATGGGGAAAGTCCATCAAGCTGTTCGACGGAAAAACCCTCAACGGCTGGCATGCCATGGGAAAGACCAACCAATGGGTTGCCGAGAATGGCGTATTGAAAAGCCCGCACTCCGGGTCCAATATTGTGACGGACCAAACCTTTAACGATTTCAAATTGCACATCGAGTTCCGCTATCCCAAAGGCAGCAACAGCGGCGTTTATCTCCGCGGCCGTTACGAAGTGCAGATCGAGGACAGCAAGGGCCTGGAGCCGGAAGAGCACCTGTTGAGCGCGATATACGGGTTCCTGCCGCCCACGGAAATGATGGCCAAAGATGCCGGAGAATGGCAGAGCTACGACATTACCCTGGTAGGGCGGGTGGTTACGGTCGCGCTGAACGGAGTAACAGTGATCTGTAACCGGGAAATACCTGGCATTACAGGTGGCGCTCTGAACAGCGATGAAGGGGACCCCGGCCCCATCTACCTGCAGGGCGATCATGGTCCGATCGAATTCCGCAATATTGTTATCACTCCCGGAAAATAAAATCTCAGCAACATGCCGCAGGCAATATGGAAAGATCAGGTAGCAGTGATCACCGGGGCTTCTTCCGGTCTCGGAAAAGCGATAGCCAGGCATTTAGCTGCGCAGGAGGTAAAGCTGGCACTGTTCGATCTGAACGAACAGGCGCTCGAAGGATTAAAAAAGGAAATCGGTGGGGACTGCCAGGTTTTTGGCCTCGATATTACGAAGGAAGAGGCGGTACAAAAGGCTGTTGACCATGTGGGTGAAATATTT
>DASZRP010000196.1:0-4493 GCA_035548895.1 Puia sp.
CATGCACCTGCCCGATGTATTTTAGAAAAGGCGCGAGTTTCCCCGAATGCGCCAGGAAAGTGATAAAGGCTTTGAGCGCATAGCCGGCCTTTTCATAATTCAGATCGATATGATATCCATTGATCACCCCGGCCTCTTCGAGCTTCAGCATCCGTTCCGCAACCGCCGGCGCAGAAAGTCCTACCGTCCTTCCGATATCCGCATAAGAAGCGCGGGCATTTTCCTGCAAACAGGAAATGATCGACCAGCTGATATGATCCAGTTCCATGTTCATAAGTTTTCGTTACTGTCTTTGTTTTCCAAAGTAAATCTAATGAAAAAGCATGGTTTCGTAACCAAATTTTATATTCAACAAATCTAACTTTGTATGGAACTTACGTTACACCGTCGTTTCGTAAGCGTAAATGTTCAGCAGATGATGAACCAAAGTCCTGCCAAAACACCGCGTCCCGGCGCCGTAGTGTTAGCCTTCCTGATCGTTTATATTGTCTGGGGCTCCACCTATTTCTTTATCCGCAATGCGCTGACCGGATTCCCGCCCTTTTTACTGGGGGCCCTTCGTTTTATCACTGCCGGCCTGCTGATGATGATCATCACCCTTCGGGCCAAAGAAAAGCTATTCAACTGGCCGGCGATAAAAACCGCGGTGGTTTCCGGCTTCCTGATCCTGTTCATCGGCAACGGCATGGTGATCTTCATGGAACAATATGTTACCAGCGCCTGGGTCGCTATTATCGTAGCCGCCGCCCCTATCTGGTTCGTGATGTACGACAAGCCGCACTGGCAGGAAAATTTCAACAGCAGATCCACGCTGGCGGGACTGGCCATCGGCATTGTGGGCGTGGTCCTCCTTTTTTCTGAAAACCTTTCCCCGTCCAGAACCGGCGCCTATGCTCACCAAGGCATTGCCTTTATCGCGCTGGTATTGGGCTCCATGAGCTGGGTGATCGGGTCCCTGTACGCCAAATACCGTCAGCCACCTGCGACCTCCACCCTGGTGAATACGAGCTGGCAGATGTTTTTTGCGGGTCTCTATTTTCTGGTTGGATGCCTGCTTCGCGGGGAATATAAAGGCTTTGATTTTGCGCAGGTCCCGCTGAGGGCCTGGACTTCGATTGGCTACCTTATCCTGTTCGGCTCCATCCTGGCCTACAGCTGCTATGTCTGGCTGATGGAGGTCTGCCCCCCGGCGAAAGTCAGCACCTATGCCTATGTAAATCCGGTGGTTGCGGTGCTGCTTGGTGTTTTTCTTGCGGGTGAGCACATCAGCACCATGCAGATCGCCGGCCTCGTGGTCATTCTCCTGAGCGTGCTGCTGATCAATCTCCGGAAATACCTCAGGAAGAGCGGGCAGTTGCGGGTGAGCTGATTATGAGGATGACAGATGATAGATGACAGATGACAGGCTTAATTTGAAGCGGATTCTCCCCAATGGGTCCTTGTTGGTACCTCAATGAAACCTCTTTGGGACCTCGGATTCTCCTCGGATTTGCCTCTGTGGCGCCTCGGAATCCGAGGAGAACCCGAGAAGAACCCGAGGTCCCAACAAGAACCCAAAGAGGATGCAATGAGGTCCCATTGAGGTATCAAAGAGGGGAAATCAGCTTTTGCTCCGGTCGAACCGTCATCTGTCATCTGTCATCCGCCAACCGTCATCCATCAACCCCCGAATCCCAGCATCGCCTCCGCCAACAGTTCAAAACTGCGGAACCGGTCTTCCTGCGAAAAGGTCATGCAGGTCGCCATGATCTCATCGATATCAAATTCCGCCGCCAGGCCGAGCAGCTTCTTTTTCACCTGTTCCGGCGTTCCGGAAACGATCCGGCCGCTGTGATAGCGGATCCTTTCTTCCTCGGCAGGAGAAAAAACATGGTCCTTAATCTCTTCATAACTAACCATTTGCCGGTAATTTCCCTTTTCAAACTGGAGCAGGGTATAATTAGCCAGCTTGCGCAGCTGAGCAGCTTTTTCTTCCGTGTCGGCGCAGAGCACGGAGATGGCCAGCAGGGCCTGCGGCCGGTCGAATTCCCGCGAAGGCTGGAAAGCGCGGCGGTATTCTTTTACCATTTCCGGACCGGCAAATCCATTGATGAACCGGGCAACACCCAGGCCCATGCCCATCCTGGCCGCAATAGCGGCGCTTCCGCCGCTTGAACTGAGGATCCATGGACTCGGAACAGTTTCGGCCTGCGGCACGGCTAAAATCGGCCCGTATTGCGTCCCGGCCTCATCATGAAAAAAAGCCTGCAGGTATTCAAGCTGCTCCATATAGGCCGTTTCCGAGAAGCTGTTGGACGGATTCAGCATCATGGCCGCGAGCTGGTCGCCGCCGGGCGCTCGTCCCATGCCGAGGTCGATCCTCCCGGGGTAGAGCGCTTCGAGCAGGCGGAAATTCTCGGCCACTTTAAGCGCGCTGTGGTTGGGCAGCATGATGCCGCCCGAACCGATCCGGATACTCCGGGTCTCGGCCGCGAGCCGCACCATCAGCAATTCGGGCGCCGAACCGGCGATCATGGGGGAATTGTGATGTTCCGAAACCCAGAAGCGATGGTAACCTGCCGCTTCGGCAAATTTCACCAGCTTAATGGTATTGTTCAATGCGCTGGCTGCCGTCGAACCTTTCGGTACAATGGATTGGTCCAGTATGCTGAGCCGGATCATGGATTTGTTTTGCATCCTTAACATTTTAGTCACCGCATTGTTGAGGGAAGAACCGAGCCAATGGCCGCGGATGCCTTAATTTTAGTTTCGCTTATACCTGTTATCATGACTTACCAGCAAATCACCGATCTCCTGGGAAAAGACCAGCAGGATCTTTTTACCCATGTTTGTCAGAAAGTACCGAAGTCGACCCTGCAGCTTCCGGGCCCTGATTTTATCGAGGAAGTCTGGAGCCGTTCTAACCGTAATCCGCAAACGCTGCGCAGCCTGCACCAGCTTTACCACAGCGGCCGGCTCTCGGGTTCCGGCTATCTTTCCATTCTTCCGGTTGACCAGGGCGTAGAGCACAGCGCCGGGGCCTCTTTTGCCAAAAACCCGATGTATTTCGATCCGAAGAATATCGTGGCGCTGGCCGTGGAGGCAGGCTGCAATGCCGTAGCCAGCACCTTCGGCGTGCTCGCCATGGTCGCCCGTGAGTATGCGCACAGAATACCCTTCATTGTTAAGATCAATCACAATGAGCTCCTCACCTATCCGAATAAATTCGACCAGGTGCTTTTCGGTTCGGTAAAAGACGCCTGGAACATGGGCGCGGTCGCTGTGGGCGCAACAATCTACTTCGGTTCACCCGAATCCGACCGGCAGATCACGGAGATCGCGCTGGCCTTCGACGAGGCCCACCGGCTGGGCATGGCCACGGTGCTCTGGTGCTACCTGCGCAACCCGGCCTTTGTGACGGGCGGAAAAGACTATCATGAATCGGCCGACCTTACGGGGCAGGCCGACCACCTGGGCGCCACGATCCAGGCCGATATCATCAAGCAAAAGCTGCCGGTGCTGAATGGCGGATATAAAGCCCTGAACATGGGCAGCAGCCATTATGGCAAGCTCGACGAACGCATGTACACGGACCTCTGCACGGATCATCCCGTCGACCTTTGCCGCTACCAGGTGCTGAACGGCTATGCCGGGCGCTCGGGGCTGATCAATTCCGGCGGGGCCTCCGAGGGCGATAAAGACCTGGCCGAAGCCGTCAGGACGGCCGTCATCAACAAACGCGCGGGCGGCACCGGCATGATCTCGGGAAGAAAAGCCTTTCAGCGACCGTTCCGCGACGGCATTCACCTGCTGAACAGCATACAGGACGTGTATCTCGAAAAACAAATCACGATTGCATGAAGAAATCAAAGATGCCGCAGCCGACCACTATTTTCACGGATATCGGCGGCGTCATGCTCACCAACGGCTGGGACCGTCAGGGCCGCGCCCGAGCGATCAGCAAGTTCAAGCTGGACCCTGTTGAAACCGACGAACGGCATAATCTTACTTTCGATACCTATGAATCGGGCAAGATCTCGTTAGACGAATACCTGCATCGCGTGGTGTTCTACGAAAAAAGAGATTTCACGCCCGACGAGTTCCGCAAGTTCATGTTCGACCAGTCGCAACCGCTGACAGAGATGCTGAACCTGATCAGGGGCATCAAGGAAAAATACGGGATCAAGATTGCCGTGGTGAGCAATGAGGGCCGGGAGCTCAACAATTACCGCATCGCGAAATTCAGGCTCAACGAGTTTGTCGATTTTTTCATCTCCTCCTGCTTTGTGCATTTCCGGAAACCTGACGCCGATATTTTCAAGGTTGCCCTGGATATCGCCCAGGTGGCGCCGGAAAAAGTGATCTATATCGAAGACCGGCCCATGTTCGTCGAAGTAGCGGAAAGCCTCGGCATCCGCGGCATACGCCACCGTGATTATGCGACAACCGGCAAGGCGCTGGCTGCCTTTGGCTGGAAGCTCTGACTCAGGGTTTGCCGGTCAGTTTTTTGATCA
>DASZRP010000197.1:0-7007 GCA_035548895.1 Puia sp.
TGCTCCGGGATTTCGCTATGACAGCACCCCGGTTTCTTCGGGAATTGTTCGGAAACGCCCGAAGAAACCCCGGGTATTTCCCGAAGAAACTCCGAAGGCGACCCGAAGCGCTCCTGAAGCCCTCCCGAAGAAATCCCGAAGCGAAACCGGTCAAAACCCGAAGCCATTCCGAACCCAAAGCAGGAAAAGACACCGGGAATGCTGTTCAGGCGCTTCCCAGCCCGCTTCGCTGACCTGAGCGCTTACCTGAAAAAACTTAAAAATATTTCTATGAGGCTCATAGAAGACTCATAAAAATCAGTTTCCGGTAACCCGATCTTTGTTCCCGCTGAAGCTGCAGCGGCTAGTTACTGTTTTGTTTTTTGAGGCATGGCGCAGATTGGGTGCCCTCAGCGGATAAGCACTACCGTACCGCCGTTCTGATGTGCAACCCCGTCGTTTCAGGCACGGCGGAATTATTCTGTAAAAAAGCGGGAGCTGATGAGGCCTACGTCCGCGTTTTTCCCAAATTGACTTTGATGCTTAAAACTATTGGATCACGGCTTTCGCGTAGCTTCGTTCAAAATAAGATAATAAACGGAATCTTATGCGACAGACCAAATTATTAAGAAGCTTCGCGGTGTTTATTCTTTTATCGGCAAGCGCACACCTGCATGCGCAGAAACAAAAAAAACAGGCTCCGGAAAGAAAATTGCACCTGTGGTATATTGCCGATTCATCGAGCCATTTCAGCCAGTTGTTTCCCGTCAGAACACTCGTCTCTTCATTGAGTGTATTCGGAACTTTGCCAAAGACCTTTATCGATTCATGCCGGATGTACCATATCCAGTTATACCTCGCCGTATCTGACGGCGAAAATGCGATCAATTCAGACGCAAAGACAGATTCCACCGTAAAAAAATATGTGATCCGCTGTTTAAAGGGTGGATACGATGGAATTGACCTCGACTATGAAGGGTTGGCGCCGGACGCTCAACGCTTCTATCTGGCTTTTCTACGAAAACTGTCAGCCGCCCTGCACGGGCATGGTAAAAAACTCAGCCATTGCGTCGGTTACTATCCGGCAATGATCGACAAAGGACCGGAAGGCTTTTTCTATACCCCGACAGTCGTGAATGAAACCTGCGATCTGGTGAGGGTGATGTGTTATGATATGTACTTTGCACCCGGCAAAAATGTCGATAAGCTGATGGGCAGACCAGACTGCCAGGGAATCGGGCCCACATCCAATTATCCATGGACGCTGGAGGCGATGAGCTTCTGGTCAAAATATGTGCGTCCGGAAAAACTGGTCATGTGCCTGCCTGCTTATTCGAATGATTATGTATTCGGACCCAAAGTAACCGGCGATCAGGTTTACGCCGCCTGTCCGAACGATAAATCGTCAAAAATCACCGACAGCACCTGGCTTTGGTATGAACGACTGAATCTCTACAACTATGTTGACAGCCTGAACAGGACACATATATTTTACGCGAGTGATGCCAAAAGCACGCAGTCTCTGCTTGCAATCACCAAAAAGCTCGCCTTGCAGAATATTGGTTTCTGGCATTTCAGTTCCATCAATGACGCGACCTGGCAGGTAATTTCCGAATGGCTGAAGACAGGGAACTGAAGGGGCTGCGCCTGGAGGCTTTCCCTATTTCCCTTTCGACATGGCCGATAGATAGGCTTTAAGATAGCGCTGATCGTTGGCATCGCTGTCCTTGTATTTCTTCCTTAATTCGGCGAGTTTCTTTTGCATGGCTTCCCTTACCGATCGGTAAGCGGGATCATCGTACACATTATGCATTTCGTGGGGATCTTTTTTCAGATCGTACAGCTCCCACTCGTCGATGTCATAATAAAAATGCATGAGCTTGTAGCGGTCGGTGCGGACGCCATAATGTCGTTTCACCATGTGTATGGAAGGATATTCGTAATAAGTATAGTAAATAGCATCTCTCCATTTGGTGGTTTTACCCGCCACCAGGTTCCTGAACGATTCGCCCTGCATGTCGGCCGGTATTTTTACTCCCGCATAGTCGAGAAAGGTGGGTGCGAAATCCAGGTTCTGCACCAGGGAATTGATTTTGGTACCCGGCCTGATTTCCTTTGGATACCGGATAAGCAAAGGCGTTCTCAAAGATTCTTCATACATAAACCGTTTATCGAACCATCCGTGTTCACCCAAATAAAATCCCTGGTCGGAAGTGTATACCACAATGGTATTTTCCGCCAGCCCGTTTTTGTCCAGATAGTCCAGCATCTCTCCAACCCCGTCATCCACACCCGCCACCGTGGCCAGGTAATCCTGCATGTAGCGCTCGTAACGCCAGTGCATCAGTTCTTTTTCCGACATGGTCGGGTATCGTTTTTTAAAATCTTCATTGATGGGATCGTACACCGCGTCCCAGGCAGCGCGCTGGGCAGCGTCCATTCGTCCCAGATTGCGCACATACGCGTCTTTATCCCAGCTCAGGGTTGGCGCTATTTTCAATTCATCCATCAGCTCAGGTTTGATCTTATCATCGCCGGCCCAGTTCATGTTTTTCAGAATATTCATTTCGGCCGACCTGGCAGCGGTGCCACGACCTTTATAATCGTCGAACAGGGTTTCCGGCTCCTTAAAGGTCATTTTCGTATACTGCTTATAATGACGCTCCGCGGCCAGCCATTCGCGGTGCGGCGCTTTCTGAAGATAGAGCAGGCAGAACGGCTTGCTCTTATCGCGCGCTTCCAGCCATTTCAGCGCCAGGCTGGTGGTAATATCAGTTACGTAGCCGTGGATCCGGCTTATATCTCCATTAATGATGAAGTCGGGATTATAATAGTCTCCTTGATCGGGCAATACGGCCGAATAGTCAAAGCCCTGCGGCAGTCCGTCCATGTGAATTTTTCCCACGATGGCCGTTTGATAACCCGCTTTTTGAAGCAGCTTCGGAAAATTATCCTGGTTCCAGTCGAAACGCTGCACATTGTCCACCTTGCCATTGATAAAACTATGCTTGCCGGTAAGCATCACCGCCCGGCTCGGCGCGCATAATGAATTGGTAACGCAGGCCCTGGTAAACAAGGCGCCCTCCCTGGCCAAACGATCGATATTGGGCGTTTGGTTGAGACCGTATCCATAGGCGCTGACAGCCTGATAGCCGTGGTCATCGCTCATGATAAATACGATGTTGGGACGCTGCTGGCCGTAACTAATGCCAAGCGATAGTAACAAGGCTATCAGGACTGCAGGTCTTTTCATTTGTTATCTGTTTTAGTCTCCACCTTGTTTTATATCGCGTTCGCCAGGGTAATAAACAGGCACTATAAATATAAGCATCGCCGGCGCAAAAAGGGCGCAAAATTACGACTCAAAGCGAAGCGGCCATCACCATTTATCCGTTAAGTCGGCATAATAGTGCAGTAGATCAATGATTACATTTGGTTGCCGGGGTATTCCGGGCAACCTAAGGGTAAATGTGCGTAGCGTTCTCATTTAAAAATTAAACCAGCGGCGTCATGAAAAAATATCTGCTGTTATCACTCATTATAGCAACTCATTTGTTTGCCTTGCCGGGGCATGCACAATCCAAGCAGGATACGGCCGCATTGGGCATGGCGGGAGACAATCTGGATCTGTATGCCGTGCTGGACCTGTTTCAGAAGTCAAAAACCATCGAAGGGTTTGAAAAATCGCTCAACGACGAAAAGACAAAAATCAACAACCTCGATTTAGATCTCAATAAAAAGGTTGACTTTATCAAGGTGGTTACCAAAAAAGATGGCAATTCCTACACCTTTATTTTACAGGTGGACGTCAGCAAAAAAGAAACACAGGATGTCGCCGTTATCTTATTGGACAAAGACAAAAATGGAAAGGTCAGTCTGCAGATCGTGGGCGATGAGGACCTGTACGGGAAGGACTATGTGATCGAGCCCAAGGGAAATTCATCTATTACCGCCAACCCCGGATATGTCGGCCCAGATCCGGTCAAAGTGGATGTTCCCGCGTCAACGACGGTAGTTGTCCAATCGGCGCCAATCGTGCAATATGTGTATTCGCCGGCCTATGTTCCTTATGTCCCTCCTTACTATTATGGGTTCTATCCGCCGTGGTTTGGTTTTGCGACGGTCATGGCGGTCGGCATATATCGTCATAACAATTGGTATCATCACGGAGGCTATTATGGCGGTCATTATGGCGGGGGAAATACCGTGATCATCAACAACAGAAACAGCATCAACCATTACAACAGCACCAGGAACCGGGCAACAACCGTTTCAGATAACCGGGCAAGAGGCAGCTATGGTAACGGGACCGGGAACCGTGGCGGCGGGCCGAGCGCATCTACGCGCCCTTCCAACACGCCATCCAATCGTCCGAGTGCATCTACCCGACCGTCCAATTCTCCATCTAATCGTCCAAGCGCATCCACGCGCCCGTCGTCAGGATCGAGCCGCCAGTCTTCTTCTCCTTCCATGTCCAACCGCCAATCCTCCCCCTCCTATAACCGGTCGGGTTCAAGCGGAGGTCGCTCGATGGGTGGCAGCGGTCGCTCAATGGGCGGCGGTGGAAGAAGGCGCTAAAAAATATTCATTCAAAAACTAAAATATATCAGATATGAACCGAATTAATTTGAAATGGGTATCATTGGGTTTCATGGCCAGTTTAGCCATGGCCTGTAATGAAAATAAACCGGAAACAAGTGCCGCTGTGATTGATAAAGAGCAAATCAAACAGGAAATCCAGGCCAAGGAAGATTCATTTGCCTATCTGTATAACAAGGGAGAAGTAAGAGAGATCGGCTATTATGCCGACGATGCGACCAGCTATTTTCAGAACCGGCCGCCATTGGTCGGCAAGGACTCCATTGTAGCCTTTTTGAAAAATGATGTCATTTCGAATACGGACCGGATTTCATTTAAAACAAACGAGGTATTCGTATCAGGCGATGGCAACCAGGTGGTGGAAATTGGTTCCTTTGTAGTGGTAGACTCGGCAAATAACCCATTCAATACCGGAAATTATATGAGCCTGTTCGAAAAGAGAAACGGGAAATATGTCTCGGTAAGAGATATGAGCGCGTCTTACAATCCCCAGAAGTAAAAACAAGGCTTCACTATTTATTGAGATATCTTTCGAAGAATTGGCCGGAGGTCAATATTTCAATGTCTGAAAAATAGAAATCATCAGCGTCTTCCGATATAATCATGGAGCACCCGGCCGCTTTGGCTGCATAATATTCAATGCCATCTTCAAAATCATGAATAGCACTATTATTGACTGCCTGCAGCACCATACTTTTACCTATCTCAGCAATGAATAAATGCCGGGCCAAAAGACCTGTTTTCTTCTTTGCAACCAGCGCTCCGCTTTTCTTTTCTGCAAAATAAAAGGCGATAGCCAGGCAAACGGGAGAAGTATACAGCGAAAATTGCTTATGACCGGCAAGACTCAATATTCTGGATGACCAGGTGAATAAAGGATATTCCTTATTCAGAACGGAAACGAGAATATTAGCATTCAAAAATATCCTCATTTCCCTGACTTAAAATACTCCTGTTTAAGTTCGCGGTTCCTGCGGGGCTTTGTAAGATATTCCACCTTGCCCTCGGAAATCATATTTACCCAATCCGCAATGGGAAGATCTTCCAGCGATTGATACTGATCGCCGGTGGCTTTACGCAGTAGAAATTCCGTAAGCCTTGAAAGGCTGATGTTATTTTTTTTAGCATACTTTTTGGCCTTTTTGATTATGTCTTCATCAAAGCTCAGGGTTATTTTAGCGTCCATAAATTTTTTACGACAAAAATAAAAAACTTATACGTATAAAGCAATCCGTTTTATTTGCAGTAGCTGCCCGGCATAGGCAACAGTTAGGTAGTCTGCCCTCACTTAACAGTAAAACAGGGCCCGTTCTGAATGATTGGATTAAGTTGCGCCAACATAATCAAACCGGTTTTGATTTTACGACAAATAATACGTTTAAATTTGGATAAATTATCCTGCTAACGATTTTAAACTTTGACCAATGCATAACCATCTTTTGAAAATGAAAACCTATCTGAAACAAGGCGCCATCGTTTTTATTTTTATCCTGGGCAGCCAGCTTCTGCATGCCCAACGCCAGATCCCGATCGCGATCAATATTTATGGAGCTTATGTTTTCCCGGACAGAATGGACCTGGGCTATTATAATTCCTATAACAGCTATGGGCAGATCCAGGGAAACGGCCAATATGGTGCCGGGATCGAGTTTTTTCTGAATCCCCTTCGTTCGCTGGAATTGAGCTATCAATATATGGGAACCACGGCTCAATTCTATAACTACTCCGGGCAAACGAATAAAAATGATGACCATGCTTCCGTTCAATATATTTTGATCGGAGGCAACAATTATTTCCACACGGGAGGCAATGTCGAGCCCTACGGCGGCGCTGGTATTGGGCTGGGCATTATTGATTATAATTACGGCCAGGGAGGCACTTCGGCATCCAAATTTGCCTGGAATATCCACCTTGGGGTAAAGATCAACACGGCTTCCGCGGTTTCTTTAAAACTGCAGGCCTTCCTGCAATCCGTAGCCCAGGGTGTGGGTGTGGGCGTTGGCTTTGGTACTGGCGGGGCCGGCGCGGGCGTCACCACTTATTCCTCCATGCTGCAATTCGGCTTGGGCGGCGCCATCAGCTTTACCACCGGCAAACGTCATAAGTAGCGGGGAGATCCTTCCAAATTCCGTTTTACAGTTAAACCCCAGGCGGCAAGCGGCCAGGGATTCGCCTTATTTGCTTTTAAATATTCTCTTTAAATACTTTCCGGCTTTTCCTATGGCCCCGATCTGTTCCGAGATCGTTTCAATCAGCGAACTATCGGCCTGTTCGATATCGCTCATATTAATGCCGGACTCAACCTGCTCGGGATAAATCAAAATAAAACTATTCTGAGCGAAATAGTTAGACAGATAATAACGAAGCTTATTGAATTGCGGCAGGTATGAGCTGCCTCCTTTCCTCGATGATACAATGATAAACAGATC
>DASZRP010000198.1:0-3180 GCA_035548895.1 Puia sp.
GGCCAAGCAGGAAATAAGCGGCTCCGCCGAGCACCAGGATCAGTAGCAGGCTTTTCGGTCCGCGCACGAGCGAGAGAATTAATGGCAGCAGCCCGAACAATCCGCCCCCGCCGCCGCCTCCAAAACCGCCGCCGCGGCCACCACCATCAAAACCACCGCCGCTATCGTCGATCTGTTCCGGATCATCTGTCATTCGAATTGGCATACCAGTAAAATTTTAGGTGAATACCGAATCCCGTACGGAGGGGATGAAGCGAATACAATCTAAAGAAATGGGAGAAAATTAAAAAATCATTTATGAAATTCGTAGTATAACAAATAAAAGACATTCGCCGTATTTTTCGATTCAGCAATGGATAACCTGTCGTATCAGCCAATGGCCTTCAGCAGGGTATTAATTTTGTTCACCCGAATCCGAAGTATGATAAACCCGTCCCAGCGAATCGACTGCACAAGGAAGCAGCATTACGTGTTTACCATCTGAAAACCGCCAGATAAGCTTGCCAGTCGAAGCATCCACCGCCTGAAGTTCTTCCCGTGCGCTGATATAAATAACCCCCTGAAAGAACAAAGGGCTTTCATCAATCCATTCGCCATCAGAAAATATCCAATTGACAGCGCCAGTATTTGCATCCAATGCATATAGGTATTCATTATTGCTGCCAAAGTATAGAACCCCATTGGCTATTGTGGGGCTTGAGTTTACTGAATTTTCAATGGAATAATTCCATATCGCCTGGCCGGTTTTCGCGTCCAAAGCGTAAACATCTCCAACTCCTCTGCCGAAATAGACTATTCCATTGACTACAGTCGGACTGGTTTCAACAACATCACCCGTGAAATACTTCCATAAAAGATTACCTGTATTTGCATCCAATGCATACAGATTTTCGTCGGTACATCCAATATATACTATTCCATCGGCCACAGCCGGATTGGACGGATAACTTGCAGATGGATCCGAAGATGGATTAAATTTCCAGATCTGACTGCCCGTATTCGCGTTCAGACAAACTATGCCTTCCGAGGGGCAATACACCCTGCCATTAAGAACCGTTGGCGAACCCCATGCATCTTTGTATTTCCATAAAAATGCGCCATTTAATGCATTCAATGCATATAAAGCAGAGTCCGCGCTACAGACATAAACTATACCGTTAGAGATAACCGTATTGGATTGATTGTACTGTGTTGGACCTGTGGTATAGGTCCAAATCACATTGCCGGTATTAATGTCCAGTGAAAAAATGTTGCCGTGCGCATCATTACTGTATAACCGGCCGTTAGCGGCTGTCGGTTCTGACTCAATAAACCGATCATCCACATATTTCCACTTCAGTTGGCCGGTACCTGCATCTAACGCATAAATCATTCCGGTATCCACCGCAGGCGGACCTGAGGTAATACCCGCAATAAATATAGTTCCCTTGATAGAACGCGACGCGACCGTAACTTTTACCGTATAGTTTTTTATTGTACCATCAGTTGCCGTCACGGCATATTTGACCGGGCCGGAGAAATCCTGCGCAATAAGGCTGGTAGGCGACAGTGTTTCACCGGCAAAAACAATAAAAGGTTTGAGGTTAGTCAATGGAATGGCTGGCGGAAGAGTAACAAGAATAGAATCCGCCCCCACGATTCCGTTTATGTCCAGGCCTGAGAGAGAAGCGTTATCAGCAGACCGAAAAGTGAAGGAAATAATTTTCTTCTCATTTGAAATTAAAGTGACAGCAGTCTTATACATCCTGGTGGTTCCATCTTCTGCAGTGACCACGTAACTAAGCGGTTTGCGAAAATCTGCAGCTTTTTGATTTGGCGGATCAATTGTCTTTCCCGAAATAACAATCGTTGGAATAAGACTGGAGATATCTGCATTGCTATCCAGTTGTAATTGGATCGTGTCTCCAGAAATACTGGCAGCTACATCTTTCGTCAGGATACCGGCATTGTCCTTCGCTTTCAAAATAAAACTGGATATCTCTTTATCCGACGCTAGCGGAGCTTGCAGGCTTCTGTTACAGGCGAATAGCAGAAAGAAGTATCCGGTTAGAATATAAATTAATTTCGGCATCGCTTGTTAGGGGTATGTACTCAATAGACTTATCCTCGTTGAATAGGTATAATATACAATGTTTTACCTTTTATGCCACAAAAATTTCACCAAAAGTCGAACATTAACCCTATCCGTTTGGGCTATTTAGGAGCCGGATATATGATCATTAAAGCTAAGTCAGAGCCTTGGTTCACATTCTTCGTAAATTTAACTGCATGGGTCAAAACTTTAAGCTCGCCATTCGCAATATCCGGGCACGGAAAACCCAATCCGTCATACTGATTATTACGCTCGCCATTGGGATAGCTGCCTGTTTGCTTTTGTCGACGGTTGTTGTCAATGATTTAGGCTTCGACCACAACTGGTCAAAGGCCGACCGGCTTTACCGGATCATAGAACAAGATCAGGTGTCGGGCCGCACAGGATATGTGCCTATCGGGCTGGGACCGGAATTAGCGCGGAATTTTCCTGAAGTGGAATCCTGGGTCCGGATGTATGTAACCGACATGCGATTGGCAACAGACAATCGCCATCAGGGAATCAGCTTGCGAGCGCTGGAAGCAGAGCAGAATGTCTGGGAAATGCTGGATTTCGTGACAATCCTGGGTGATCCTCAACGATTGGTACCGGGCATAACAAATGTCGCCATTACGGAGTCCACAAGCCGGCGGCTCTTTCGGGGAACCGATCCCACCGGGCGACGGGTGATCATGTTTTCGGATCTCGGCGCTATGGACACCGTGCTCATCACCGGTGTGATCCGTGATCTTCCGGCCAATAGCCATCTTTGTGCAGATGCGGTGGTCACCCTGGTCTTTGAAGCCAATAACAACAGGATCGATCCCAATCGTCCCTATACTTCCGAAATCCCCGGATATCTGCTTCTCAGGCCAGGCTCGGATCCCGGGCTCCTGGAAAAAAAAGCCAATGCCTGGTATCAAAACCACATTGGCAGGCAGTATCAGGGCGACCGCTTTTATTTTCAACCTATTGGCGACGTATACCTCCATTCTGATTTTACCGATACACAGAAAGAAAAGGGGAATGCGCAAACGGTGTATATCCTCGGCGGCGTAGCCTTGCTGATCCTCCTGATCGCCTGTATCAATTTCATCAATCTCAGCACC
>DASZRP010000199.1:0-18841 GCA_035548895.1 Puia sp.
TAACTTATGGCCGATCTTATCGTAAGAGCTGTCTCCCTGCGATTCATCCATGGGCCAGAAATACTTCGGTTCATCCTTTTCCAAGATACGGATGTCCTTCACCTGTATCGGAGGCAGGTCGCGGGTCTTGAATTTCTGAAAATCGTTTGCACCAAACAACACCTTGAAACAAGCGCCGTTCAGATCAAAGTCACCTCGCCCGATTAATCGCCCATTCACCACACAACTCAGCTTATGCTGATCCGGGTCGAACCGGATACGAAACTGGTTCCATTGTTTAGATAGCCTGATACTGTCGATCGTGAAGCTGATGCCGGAAAAATTTTCTCCCGTAATCACCTTGAAAGAAGCCGAAGGCTGGTTATAGATCAGATCGATATTGCGGCTATCGCTGGTGATTATGCGTACGATGTAACCGAAATAGATCTGGTGATTGGGTATGAACCGGAATTCAAAAGCCAGCTCGAACGGTTTCGAGAAGCAAAATGAATCCTCAGGCGAAAGATCGAGGGCGGTCCGCTTCTCAAGCACAACCTCGTGGCTATTAAAGCTAAGACCGTATGATTGAGCCGGACTATTGATCTTTATGGATAAGAGAATCGCAAGGCTGAGGATATACTTATTCATAAGCAGCTGTAAAAATAAGAATCTTTTTATTGATATGTTTCCGCGGTGGCTTGCAGGGAAGTACCGGTGCGGATTGCAAATCATCGGGCCCACCGGCAATGCGGTTTGCCCGAACCAGATTCTTCAAAAACGCTTGCGTATAGGGACTAATTTATAATTCGCTGCAATTATCATTTGCCGGTTCCCCAGTTTTTATTCGGCTTCGGTCCCATTTCAAGCACCAGCGTTCCGCCTTTCGTCAACTGATCATGGGTGAACCAGGGCTTATCCAATGGCCGTCCATTCAGGGATGCGCGCTGGATGTATTTGTTAACGACTGAACAATGATTCGCAACCAGCGTGAAGGTATTGCCATTCTCCAGCTTGATTGACACTTTGCTGAAAACAGGACTGCCAATCGTGTACTGCGGAATGCCCGGCGTAACCGGATAGAATCCCATCGAAGAAAAAACGACAAAGGCCGACATGCCGCCGCCATCCTCATCGCCGGGAATGCCGAACACATTATCCTTGAACCACAGCGAAAGCAACAGGCGAATCATCTTCTGTGTTTTCCAGGGCGCGCCCGCATAACTGTACAGATAAGGAATATGAAAGCTCGGTTCATTCCCCATGGAATACTGGCCCACCAGGCCGGTGGCATCCGGGAATTTATTCCAGAACTCATACTTCGAGCGGTCCAGGCCTTCCCGGAAGAGTTGATCGAGCCGTGCTTCAAATGCTTTCGGACCGCCCATCAGGGCGATCAGTCCCGGAATATCTTCCTGCACCTGCCAGAGGTAGGTCCACCCATTATTTTCATCGTAGTAGTCGCGCCCGCCCGGGCCTCCGTCAAACTTGGGATCGATCAGGATCCAGTTTCCCTGATCGTCTTTCGGCAGGAAGAATTGCTTGTCTGCGTTCCAAAGATTCTTATAGTTCATTGCTCTTTTTCCCAGGGTTTCATAATCAGCCGTTTTGCCGAGATCTTTCGCTAACTGGGAGGCTGCCCAGTCGTCGAAACTGCAGCCCAGGGTAACGGCCACGGCCTGCCTTTTTTCAAACGGGTGCACTTCGGCAACGGTTTCCTTTTCACCCGGATGCAGTGCCGGGAAATAACCATGCGCCTGATAAAAATCGTCGAGTATCGTTTTCGGTCCGTTACGCCAGGGCAGCAGCGTCGCCTCGAAGGAGTTCTTCCTGATGCCTTCATAAGCTTTATTCAAATCGAAATGCCGAAGCCCTTTGCGATAAGCATCGAGAAAGACCACAGAAGAATGAAATCCGTTCATGCAGGCGTAGTCGCCGAACAATACCGGAAAAGAGGGCATCCACCCGCCCTGCTCGTACATTCGAACATAAGACTGCAGCATCTGCTCTTCCTGCGCCGGATGCAGCAACATGCGCAGGGGATGCAGCGCCAGGTAGGTGTCCCAGGACCAGTCGTCGACATAAAAAGGTTCCGTATCCCGGTGAATCTGTTTATCAAACCCGCTATAATACTGCGAATCTTCGCTGATATTCACCATGCGTTCATGGCAGCGATAAAGCGCGGTATAGAAAGAACGTCGTTGTCCTTCGGTTCCGCCTTCCACTTTGATCTGCGAAACAATGGCAGACCATTTTTCCTCCGCGTTCTTCTTCACCGCATCGAAGCTCCGGTGACTGATCTCTTCTTCAAAATTCTTTTGTGCCTGCGCAGCACTCACAAAGCTGATCGCGTACTTCAACCCGACCTGCCTGATATTGTCCGGGAAACGAATAAAGCTTTTGGCGAATGAACCGGATACCGACACGCCTTCTTTCACCTGACCGTTTTCGAGAATACCGGTGCTTCCGCCGGCACTGAATTCACCGTACATATAAACCGGAATATCGCCGTGCCAGGTCTCCATGCCTTCGATCCTGGAAGAAGAAATAAAATGCCAGGAGGATGAGCCATCATTCAGCGCACTCAAAAGTATGGACTTAGCCTTGCCGGCCGGGAATTCAAAGCGATAATATCCGGTTTTGGCGCCAGGCGTAAACTCAACCGTAATACCGTCGTGCAGCAGGTAAGTGGAATAATACCAGGGGCGCGTAATTTCCAGGTCGTGATCGTAAGGCATCCGGGCATCCCATGCTTCCGCATCAGGACTGCCTGGCCCCGGCTTTATGGAGAAAACTTCGCCAAGGCGATGCGAGACGACTGTTAACGGGAAACCGGAAATGCGATCGTCCAGATAATCTTTTCGAAGCGGATAGATCCGGATTACCTGATTGGGCAACTGGGCCGTTGGCCTTGTCGGCTCGAGCAGATGCCCGATATTACCGATCGTCGGGTCAATATAATTAAGCGCCGGCGCCGTTGTGTCGATACCGGCACGCGGGCGTGCAAATCCGCTAAGGGCCATTCCAACCTGAAAAGCCGCAATAAAGAAAATCTTTGTGTGTGAGGAATACTTCATCAATAATATTTTAGAAACCGGATAATAGTGGCGCTGAATGTATTCATGAGTCAAAACCTTCTAAATCCAAAAAAAGGTTTAACCATGCACCGGAGTGCACGGTTAAACCAACCATAGACCAAATCAGCTTTCGCTGACTAGTAACCATCGTTCTGCTTCCACGCGGGATTCAGCACCATATCAGAATATGGAATTGGCGCCAAATATCTTGTCTGGTCGACCGCGTGTGTCAATGGGTTTTCTTTGGGATCGCGGTTCGAAGTAATTGACGAAAGCATTTGCAAACGGACAATATCAAACCATCGCATACCAAACTCTCCGGCAAACTCGTAAGCCCGCTCATAAACGACCGAATCGCGAAAATCAGACTGGCTCAGACCGGGCGTTAGTGGAGCTTCACCGGCACGCGCGCGTACCAGGTTGATCGCATTATAGCTGTCACTGGTCGGCCCGCTGCCGGCCATAGCGGAAGCTTCTGCGTAGTCGAGCAGCACCTGGGGATAACGTACGATAATCGTCTCCTTGTTGGTGCTGGGCTGTATAGAAAAGATATGACCAGCGTCTTCATTCACGCCGTCGCCAACCCCATTGGTCACCAAACCATGGCGGAATTTCTTGTAGTAAGGATGCTGAGCGTGCGTGGTCGTAGAGTTCCACGGCGTAAGCACGAAGGATTTATCTGGCTGAATCAGCTTCAGCGTGTCGTAGAATGTGTAATAGGAACGGCTGCAAATCGGCCTGTTTTTATAGAAGTTGATTTCCGGATAGAAATCATCCCAGCCGCTCGAGCCATCGACAGCTACTTCATCCAGCGGAATGCTCGTGGAACCAAAACTGCGGTTCGGCAGATTGCCCGATACGCTGTATTCGAGAGCAAAAATACTTTCCGCGCAGTTGTTCGTCTCGAACACCTGGTTATAGGGTGTGCTCAGATCATATACTCCGGCAGTCATGACAGTCTGTGCTTCGGCCGCGGCACTTGCATATTTGCTGGCGTCGTTAAGGGGCAAGCCTGCCATGGTCAGATACACATCGGCCAGCACGGCGCTTGCCGAATAGGTCGTAGGCTTACCCTGAGATTTGGTGGTGCCGAGCATGGTTTTGGCCTGCTGAAGGTCACTGATAATCAACGCATATACCGAATCCACAGAAGTACGAAGCGGGCGATCGGTGGAAGCAACTGTTGTAGTGACAATTGGCAGCTGACCAAAAGTGCGAACTAAGTAATAATAGCACAATCCCCTGATAAAATAAGCCTGGCCGGCAGCGGCGTTCTTCAATGCATCGGTTGAAGTGACCTTGGAGTAATTTTCAATGATATTATTGGCATTGTAAATCGCATTCCAGGAGCCTCCCCATACGGCGTTCACATCTCCATTATCTGATGCACCAGCCAACTGATCGAATTCCCGCTGATTACCTTTATTCAGACCAGGATCGGTGGTTAAGTCGTCGGAGCCAAAATAGGTTGTCATCTTATTTGTAAAGCCCCAGGCGCCATCATGGGCCAGAACCACATACATTCCCGACACCGCTGCATCGAGGTCGTTCTGTGTTTGGAAATAGTTGCCTGGCGTCAGGTTGGCTTTCGGATCTTCCTGCAATTGCTTGGAACAGCCGACGATCAGTCCCATCGAAACGGCTGCCGCCAGAAATGATAAGATCAAATATTTTGTTTTCATTTTTCTTTTTTTAGATAGTCTCTTGATTGATTTCCTGATGATTGCGTTACAGTGAACACCGCAGGCCGAACGTAACGGATTTCGGATTGGGAATTATCCCGAATTCCTGTCCCATCGAAACGGCATTTCCGGTTGGCTGCTGATCAATTTCAGGATCATATCCTTTATAGGAAGTGATCGTCCAGATATTTTGCGCGCTGATATACACTTCGAAATTGGTGATCTTCGACCTGCCGAGCAAGCTTTGTGGCAAACGGTAGGTCAGTGAAATGTTCTTGAGCTTGGCAAAACTGGCGTCGTACACGTAACGGCTGCTACCATTGTAGTTATGGCCGGTGCTGCTCCAGGCCGGATTATTGGTTTCATGATCTGGACTCCAGAGATTTTCCGGAACGGCTTCGATCGTCGTCGCATTCTTCATATCGCCAAGACCACCCCAGAGGTAAGCGAGTGTTTGAGAAAACACCTGGCCACCATGCTGGCCCTGAAACATAAAGCTGAAGGTGAAATTGCCATAATTCAGGTCGTTGATGAATCCGAAAGTATATTTCGGAGTGGCATTACCCAGTTCCTGGTAGTCGTCGGCGGTATAGGCGTGATCCCCATTCAAATCATCATAACGGGCATCTCCGGGTGCCATACCGAACAAGGCAGCTTCCGCGGCGTCTTTCGACTTCCAGGTTCCGAGAAATTTATAACCATAGAATTCACCCAACGGGTCACCTACTTTCAATACCGCATTGTAAGTATTGTTACCTCCGATAGCGAGTATCTTGTCCTGCCCGCCCAGGCTCAGTACTTTATTCCGGTTCATCGAAATATTCAGGTTAGTGGTCCAGGTGAATTTCGGCGTGCTGATGGGCGTGCCACCGATGGCAAACTCTATTCCTTTATTCGTCAGGCTCCCCACGTTAGCCGCAAAGCTTGAACCACCCCAATACTGCGGTGCAGCCTGGTTGTAAAGCAGGTTCGTCACCTTGCTGGTATAAGCATCGATCACGAGGGTCAACCGGCCATTCAGGAATCCGGCGTCGATACCGGCATCGAAAGTCGCTTTGTTTTCCCATTGCAGGGTAGGGTCGACCGGCGGGCCGAGATAAGTCGCTACAGACGGGCTTCCTGCAGAAGTCGGTCCCTGACCGCTGTAATAATAAGCAGCAACATTGTTATATGAATAATTGGTTAAAATTTGGGGAATAGTGGAATAAGCAGCTACGGCCTGGTTACCCGTTTGTCCATAAGAGGCGCGGATCTTTAAAGCGGAAAATACGTTAGAACGCTCCATAAACTCCTCATTCCTCACATTCCAGGCTACGCCCACAGAAGGAAAAGTCGCATACTTCTGCACGAGGTGGGAAGATCCATCCGTACGAATACTGGCCGAAATATCGTATTTGTCTTTGTAGGAATAATACACGCGACCCATGTAGGAAACCAATGCGTCTTCTGAATAACTGGAGCCGGTAGTCTGGGATGAGCCCAAGGAGAGGTTGTAGTAGCCCAGATAATAAGTCGAAAGACGTTTGGATGTTGCCGTAACGCCGGTATTCTGGCCGGAAGAAAATTCAAACAGGGCGGTGGCGCTGATGGAGTGGTCTCCGAATTTATGCTTATAAGTCAGGTAGTTACTCGTTTGCACCCCGCGACCTCTCGAATTATATACCTGCGCGTTATCGCTTTTGCTATCGTAAGCGCTGGTACCGGGACCATCCACATGCTGGCGTAATTCAGATGAAATAGAATAAACGTTGGTCGATGTGAATGTAAGGTCCTTTAGCAAACGATAATTGATCTGGCCCATCGCCTGGATATTCGTTGTGATATCGTCGTGATCCTGGCTGGAGGCCTGTGCAATGGGGTTGAATTGGATTGAAGCATATTTCGAATGCGTGATCCAGTCGCCGTTAGCATCCTTGATTGGTGAAGTCGGGTCCCATTCCACCGCCTGGTTGAACGGATCGCCAAGACCACCGCCATAATCATTGTTGTGACTTTGGGGAACAGTACCGACAAGGTTAAACTTGAGGCTCAGGCGGTCATTCGCTTTAATATCCACGTTGCCGCGGAAGGAAGGTCTTTGATACCATTGGTTCAGGATGAGACCCGGTTGATTTAGATAAGAAGCAGAAAAATAATACCTGACTGCTTCTGACCCGCCCGATAAATCGACCTGGTAGTTCTGGACCCAGGCTGTGGTATGCAGGGCTTTTTGCCAGTCAGTTCCTTTCACTGCACCGGACTTGAAATCTGCTAACTGCTGGTCGGTGAAGGCTGCCGTGCTGCCCTGCGCTTCAAACTGCGCATTTACTGAACGGGCAAAATCGTAAGGTCCCATCAGGTCAAGTTCCTTGGGCATCTGGTCGTGACGCACCCAGGCCGTTACGCCGATCTTGGCACGGCCGGTAGATCCCGACTTGGTTGTGATAAGCACGACGCCGTTGGAACCACGAGAACCATAAATCGCAGTAGAGGCAGCGTCTTTTAAGATTTCGATGGATTGCACATCGTTCACATTCACGTCAGAGCCGGAACCGATAACACCGTCTATGACATATAACGGCTCAGTACTTCCTGTGATGGAGTTTGCACCCCTGATCTTAACGCGAAGCCCTTGTCCGGGTTGACCGTTCGGGCTGATCACGTACACGCCCGATGTTGTTCCCTGGAGGGCCTGTTCCAAACGGGTGAGCGGCCGTTTGGCAATCTCTTTAGCAGTAACAGAGCTGCTCGCTCCCGTTACATCACTTTTCTTTTGAACGCCGTAACCGACCACAACAACATCGCCCAGTGATCGTGAGTCCTGCTCCAGGCGGATCGACACCTGATTGCCCCCCTTCACCGAATACTCCTGGTTAAGGTAGCCTATATAACTTATGACGAGAACAGGTCGAACCTGGTTATCTGTCGCGATCTGGAAATTACCGGACGCATCTGTGGTGGTAGAAGTGGTGGTGCCTTTGAGCGTCACTGTCGCTCCGGCTAAGGGATTATTATTTTCGTCCGTGATCTTCCCTTTGACCGTTTGGCTTTGGGCAAATCCCTGAAATAAGCCAAATGCAAGCATTAGCATTAATAGCAGTTTTTTCATACACAAGCAATTAATTGGGTTTAAACAATGAGTGCAAATAAAGATTGGGCTGTTAACAAAGAGGCTAAAAATGGATTAACAAAGCCATTAATGGCCATTTTTTTTAATTAGTCAGGGCAAAAGCGATATAATCGCCGCCTGTTTTCAACCCCCGGCCGCCGCCGGCCGCGATTACGATATATTGTTTACCATCAATCTGGTAAGTGATGGGCGATGCAAATCCTCCGGCAGGCAGTTGATATTCCCAAACCACTTTACCCGTTTGCGTGTCGAACGCCCGGATCTTTTCATCCCTCGTGCCTGCAATAAATAATAGTCCACCCGCAGTCACCAACGGGCCGCCATAAGATTCCGTTCCCGTTGCCGGAACACCTTTTTTTGCGAGCTCCGGGTATTCTCCCAACGGAACCTGCCACCGGTACTCGCCGGTATTCAGATCGATCGCACTTAATGTTCCCCAGGGCGGCCTGATGCCCGGATAGCCCGCAGAATCCGTAAGCTTATCCCAGGCCTTGCTCAAATATGGTGGATTGTAAGGGAAAGACGATTCAGTTGATAAAACATTTTCCTTTGCTGTCCGGCGCTGAGATTTCGCACTAAGGCCCCCGGTTATACGCCTGGATGTGTCGGCATGCTCAGGAGCATTCCTGAAAAATCCGGGCCTTGCATTCTCGAGGAACCGGACAATGGCCAGCCGGTCTTCTTCAGGCATCGTCTGAAACGAGGGCATTCTTCCCTGGCCGGTCCTGACGATCCGTAGAATCTCATCTTCTTTTAATCTTGTGCTGATATTCAGCAGACTGGGAATTTCGAGCCCATTACCCCGGCGGTCTGCACCATGACAAGGCGAACAGTTCGTCACATACAAACCATTACCGTGAGAAAGTGCAGCGATCTCTTTTTGCAGATCGGCGCGGGAGATCATTTTCAACACCCAGGGAGCATTGTTGCTGTTCTGATAGAAAATACCGTTACTATCCACCGCATTGCCGCCCCATTCCGCTCCGCCGCTATACCCGATCTGGACGGTACCATTTACGGATGGAGGTATAAACTTCGAGCCATACGACATACCTCTCACCGCCTCGCTGATCTGCCCGAAGGATCCTGGAAACAGTTTGCTGATCGTACTGTCGGAAAAGAACGGATCGCAAAGTGGAAGCGGTTTTGATGGTATGGGCTGAACCGGCCAGGGATGCTCGCCGGGAAGTCCCGCAGTGGACACCGGCTTTTCTTCTACCGGAAAAATCGGTTGGCCATTTTCGCGATCAAGCACAAAGACTCTCCCATCCTTGGTCACCTGCACCAGCACGTCTATCGCTTTGCCATCGCGTTGGATCGTGACCAGGTTTGGCGCGCAGGGAATATCGCTGTCCCAAAGATCATGATGCGTGGTCTGGTAATACCATTTCAATTGACCATTCTCTGCGTTCAGCGCGATCACGCAATTGCCAAACAAATTCATGCCCGCCCGGTCGCCTCCGTAGAAATCGGAAGCGGGTGAACCGGTTCCAAAATAAACTGCCCCTCTTTTTTCGTCGAGTGAAAGTCCTCCCCAGTTATTGGCCCCGCCCGCCCAGCGGTAAGCTTCTTTTGGCCAGCTGTCATATCCCGGTTCACCAGGCTGCGGAATGGTATGGAAAGTCCATATAAGCCTGCCCGTTAGTACATCAAAACCCCGAACATATCCGGGCGCTGCGTTTCCTGCTTCCGAAACAGCAGAACCGATGATAATAATATTCTTATAAATAATGCCCGGCGTTGTCGTCGCGACATACAGCTCTTTCACATCGTGATTTATATCGAGGCCGGTATGCAGGTTCAGCTTCCCGCTGTCACCAAATGCTTCAACAGGTTTTCCTGTTTTCGCGTTGATGCAGTACAGAAAAGAGCCAGCCGCATAAAAAATCCGCTGATCGTCTCCCGATTCCCACCAGGTTAACCCACGGCATTTCGTGTATCGCGGCGATCCATCTGCAAAGGGATCGAAGGTCCATCGCGGTTCACCCGTAGCAGCATCCGCGGCAAAAAGTTTCAGCCTGGGATCGGTTCCGTACAACAGGCCGTGCACGACGATGGGCTGACATTGAATGTCCAGCTCCGGACCACGCTTCGAACCTCTTTTGCCGGTCGCACCAGTATCTGAACTATGATATACCCATGCCAGTTTCAGTCTGGCAATGCTCGAGCGATTGATCTGGCTGAGGGACGAGTACCGGTTGCCCGCTTTATTGCCGCCATATGCGGTCCAATCCGTATTTGGACCGTGATGATCCGTGCAGGAGATTAAAAGGATGATAAGACTCAATACCAGGGCCGGAAGTTCCCAATTCTTCATGTTCATTTTACACAATCATTTAAGCTGACCTGCTTGTCGTTTTCATAATTGAACGCCGCTATTCCCCCTGGAGTTCGTACCGGATCGCCCAGCGAAAAGTTTCACCGGGATTTACTTTGATATGAATATAGGGTTCCGGGCAAAGAATAGTCGCGGAGCCCCAGCATACCAATTTCGACAGGGGTCTATCTCCATCGATTTGTACGGCCGCGCCGCTGCTGTCATTCTTTAATATGATATGAAAGTCTTTTTTCGAATCACTATATCCATGCATAATGGCATAAACCGATTCATGACCGGCGGGTGCTCTCAGCATCACCAATGAGTCGCCCCGCAGATCGGCGATCTGGCCAAGTCCCCTCGCCTCTTCCGCATGCAGGAGAAAAGGAAATTTCAGGAACAGGCCGGGACCAGCCGCTCGTTTGTCCAGTACAAAAAAATTGTGATTGAACACTTCCGTTTCGATCGTCCTGCTTCCGGTATTCTTCAAACTATGTTCCAGCAGCATCACCGGCTTTCCTTTCAGCAGCTTCACCTCCTTACTATATATATAAGCATATCCACTGTCGCCTGTTAGTGTTTGGGTGAACCGGACGCTGTTCTCCGTTTTCTCTACTTTCCAATCCCCGCCATTCACCACCTTATAGTATTTAAATGGCGCGTAGGGCGCTGCTTTGTCGGTTTCGAGCAGGCCCACTCCGATCTTAATGAACCGGCTGCCGGCACGGATTGAATCGTATCCCAGCGGATCGAAAGCATCCGCCGGCCCCAGGATGGCGTCGTGGGTAGTGGGGTTGTATTTCGCGAACCACTGCCCGCAAAAGCTATGACCCTTATATTCCAGCTCCGAAACCACGCCCGACCAGTCGAATCGCGTTCCCCGGTAATAACCCTTTTCCGCGTCGGGCAGCAACAGCTTCGCATGCACCATTCCGTTAGTTATTACCGCAGCAGGCGGATCGGGAAAGGATTGCGCACTCACCGCCAGACAGAACAGCACGATGGCGAAAACAGCCACCAGGCGATGACAGATGACGGATGACAGATGACAGACAGAAGTTCCGGATGCCAGGGGCTCGGAAGATGTTGTCATGACTACGGCCTGATAATTGTTCCGTCGCGTTTGCGAATGGTCCATCGTCCCGCTTTGTTGGTGATCGGATATTTGGCCGCCAGCTTTTCGTCTACTTCCACACCCAGGCCCGGCGCTTCATTCACGTAGAAATAACCTTTCTTAAGTTCCGGTGTGCCCGGGAACACCTCGCGGATCTTGTCCGAGAAGAAGATAGACTCCTGAACGCCGAAATTCCAGATGGCGAGATCGACATGACAATTCGCGGCATGCCCTACCGGCGATACATCGCCGGGACCGTGCCAGGCGGTTTTCACATTGAAGAACTCGCCGAGGCGCGCTACTTTCATGGCCGGGGTAATGCCGCCGATCTGCGAAATATGGCAGCGGATATAGTCCATATAGTGATTGGCGATGGCGCCCACAAATTCGTTTGTATTATTGAAAAGCTCACCCATGGCAAAGGGCACGGTAGTGCTTTCGCGGAGCTGCTTGAACCAGTCCATATTTTCCGGGGAAACCGGGTCTTCGATAAAATAGGGATTGAACTCTTCCAGCCGCTTACACATATTGATCATATCGACCGGCTGCACGCGCTCGTGAGTATCGTGCAGGAGATCGATCTCTTCGCCGCAGCGTTTACGCACTTCCCGGAATAGTTTCGGAACGGCCTGTACATAGGCCACCGGGTCCATAAACTCATCGGTTTCTTTTCCAAAACCGGCGTCTTTGAAATCGGGTTGCTGGGCGAGATACAGAGAACCGTAACCGCCCTGCTGGATGCGGATATAGCGGAATCCATCGGCCATATATTTCTGAACGCGATCGGCACATTCTTCCGGCGTTTTACCGTCGGCATGCGCATAAGTATCTACGGCAAACCTTGCTTTGCCGCCCAGCAGCTGGTAGACCGGCATATTGGCCCGTTTCCCTTTGATGTCCCAAAGCGCCTGGTCCAGTCCGCTTAACGCATTATTCAATACCGGTCCGTTACGCCAGTAGGAACTGACGAAGAGCGCCTGCCACATATCTTCGATATTATCGGCGTCGCGGCCAACGCAAAAATCATTCAGGTAGCTGTTGATGGCGGTTACGACCGCTTCAGCCCTTTGAGTGAACGTAGCGCAGCCCAGACCGTAGAGTCCCGGTTCACTCGTTTCCACTTTAACGAGGATCAGGTTGGCGCCTTCCGGCGCCGTGCCGATAGCTTTTACACTTTTGATTTTTAATGGGGGAAGACCGCCTTTGTTGTAGGTGTGATTCTGATGTTCGTCAGCAATTTTCGGCAGCCGGGTGGTTAGACCTGCCGCACGGGCCGGGTTGCTTGCCAGCAGGCCAAAAAGACCGGCGGCAGAACCCATTCCTAAAACTCTCATAGCGTCCCGGCGGTTCAGCGAATTCCGGGAAGACATTTCCTGATTATTCATTGGCAATCGTTTAATGATAAAAAAAACTGGGTTGTAATTAAGTCTCAAGGCATTAATTAATACCTTAATATTCGATTAATTCCCGGAATAACCGGCGAAATTCAAAAAAACAACGGGGAGTCGCCTATCATTCCTGCGCCAACCATGTATCATCCATGTACCAACCATGTATCAACCATGTGTGGTCCAAGGGTCATCGTATTGAAAATCAGACAGATTGAACAAAGTCGACACATGGTTCATACATGGGTCGTACAACAAATGTCGTTTCGTCGATGACTTTCGGCCAGCCCGCCACAAGTTTTCATGGAGGCCGCCACATTGAGCGCCCGTTTTGAGGCTTCGGCATAGTTTGTGTGGCAGTGGCGTCCCTTTAAGGGCCGGAAATTTACCTCGCATATAATACAGAGACGCCATTTGCCCAGGTGCCGCACCAGATATTGTCCTGCGCGTCGGCAGTAATAGCAAACACATAATTATCGGCGAGGCCACTGTTGGTTGTATCATAAGTTGTCCAATGCGTTCCATCGAATTTCTTTACGCCGCCGCCCGCCGTTGCGAACCATTTGTTTCCCTTCGAATCGATAGCAATACCGTAGACCCCGGTACCTAGATCAGGAACTATGGATGAAGAGGTATAGTCGTACCGATAGGATGTCCACCGCGTTCCGTCGAAGTTCGAAATGGATGCCGAGTTAGACCCAAAGCCGAACCACATGTTTCCCTGCTCGTCTCCCGCGACAGCACGATTCTCAAATCCCAAAAAAGTGCTGTCGCTCATATAATAAGGCGTCCAGTTGCTGTCATCATATTTCCAGATCATTCCGCCATAGGCAAGCACGAACCACTTGTTTCCATGGATATCAAAAGCAATGGCATATACCGGAAAATCGTACCCCAGGGCGCTCGCGGGATTGTAATTTGTCCAGGTGGTATCGTTAAACGCCGAAGCACCCAAAGCTCCGCCGACCCATTTCACCCCTTTTCTGTCTACCGCAATACCGTTAAAGATCGTACCCGTTAAACCAATGCTGGATGAGTTGTAGATGGTCCATTGCAGACCGTCGAGTTTGCAGACATTATTATCAGTAACCAACCATTTGCTGTCCGCTGCATCGATAGCAATGGAATGAACTTTGTTTTCCGGTAGACCGCTGTTGGCCGTGTTATACGTAGTCCAGTTATTGCCATCGAAGCGCGAGAGGCCCTGGTCCGTACCAAACCATTTGTTACCCGATGAATCGATGGCGATTGTAAAAATCGCATTGCCAGCGAGACCGCTATTGGTCGTGTCGTAAGCCGACCAGCGGGTGGTTGTAACCATGGAAGAAGTCACGAGGCCATTGCCGGTGGTCACCGTAATCACAGCGCTGCCCACCCCTACCGCTTTCACGGCGCCGGTCTGATCTACTATAGCCACTGCCGTGTTATCTGAGCTCCAAACCATGCTGGCTGATCCATTGGCCGGGGTAATAGCTACTGTCAGCGTATCGATTCTTCCAACATTCATCATCAGGCTGGAGGGCGAGAGGGTTATGCCGGTCGGCTCGATCACTTTTTTCTTGCAGGAAAAAAGGAGGAGGCCTGCAAGTACAAATACTGCGACCTTCAGTTTGTTTCTTATTGTCATGGCAAAAAGTTTATTCGTCTTTCCGTCAACCGCTCACCGTTAACCGTCAACCCATTTCAGGGTCTGTCTTTTTCCTCCTTGCCGAAATTTCCCGGCTCCCTGCCCATCACAATCTTCAGCACCCCACCTTTCATAATGTCTTCATGCCGGATATACGATTTGCCGTAAGACTTGCCGTTGAGCTGCACCGACTGGATATAAATATTCTCCGGGCTGTTGTTTACGGTTTCGATCACGAAATCTTTTTTACCGGGAAGATGAATAGTGGTTTTGTCGAAGAGAGGACTGCCCAGCACATATTCGCCGCTCGCCGGGAACACCGGATAGAACCCGAAGGCGGAGAAGATATACCAGGCCGACATCTGTCCGCAGTCTTCATTCCCAATCACGCCGTCCGGATCGTCCAGGTACATATTTTTCATGATGAACCGCGCCTTCTCCGCCGTCTTTCCCGGCTCACCCGCATAAGCATAGAGATAAATGATGTGGTGGCTCGGTTCATTACCATGCGCATACTGTCCGATGGTGCCCGTAATATCGCCGAGCATTTCGGCGTCTTTGACGGCCGGTTCGGCAATGAAGAAGCTGTCGAGCCGTGTAATGAATTCTTTTTCTCCGCCCAATAAAGACATCAGTCCTTTCGTATCCTGCGGCGCCAGCCAGAGGTATTGCCAGGAATTGCCTTCAGCATAAGCGCGGGCGGCAGGGCCTGTGGTCTTAAACGGATCGAAAGCTGTGTCAAACTGTCCATCCGCCGCCCGGCCGCGAAAGAACCGGGTCGCCGGATCGAAATATTGCCGGTAGTTCTGCGACCGTTTCAGGAAATAAGAATAGTCTTCTGTTTTTCCCAGCTTCCCGGCCATCAACGCCAGACTGCCGTCGCTGATAGAATACTCAAGTCCTTTGGCTACCGAAGCGTGCTGCTCATTAGAAGGTATCCACCTGAAGTCGCGCGCATAATTCAGTCCCAGCTTGTCCGACATCATGGTCGTTTTTGCAGCCTGGTAAGCGAGCGACGCATCAAATCCTTTGAATCCTTTGAGGTAAGCTTCCGCTACTACCTGCACGCTGCTGACGCCCGGCATGGTGCCGGTCTCGTTGCCCATCAGGTGCCAGATGGGCAGCATGCCCTGCTGCCGGTAAATAGCCAGCATCGAGTTGATCATGTCGTTCACCCGCTCCGGCTGGAGGATGGTGAAAAGAGGATTCTCCGCGCGGTAAGTGTCCCAGAGGGAGAAGACGGAATAGTTGTTGAATGATGCTTTGGGGTAGACTTTCTTATCCGCGCCCCGGTAATCTTTGTTATGATCGTTGAAGAGGGCCGGGTCGATCATGGAATGAAAGAGCGCGGTATAGAAAATGCGCTTGTCTTTTTCGTTCTTCGTTTCTATTTCCACTTTCGATAATTCCTTATTCCATTTTCCCGAGGCTTGCTTCGCCACCGCCTGAAAATCCCAGCCCGGGATCTCGGCATCGATATTTGCCAGTGCATTGGCCGGGCTCACGGGTGAAATGCCAACCTTCAATTTCAATATAACGGGAGCCTGCATAAAACTGATCAGCCCCTTGATGGCTTTGCCCCGGGCGCTGTCTCCCACTACCGGTTGCTGATCGTCGTACAGTGTAAATTGATCCAGTGGCTCCGAAGAGCGGATCGCAAAGTACAGTCGCTGATCTTTCGCCCAGCCTTTGGAATAACGATAACCGAGAAGTGTATGCGCATCCACACGCCGGATGTAGGTATCCGTGCTCTGGTCGTTGATCCCTTCTTTGAGGTCGATGATCACGTGTGCCTCCTTTCCCGCCGGAAAATGGTATTGGTGAAAAGCAACCCGTTCGGAAGCCGTCAGCTCCACATCGACGTCGTAATCATCGAGGTGAACCGAATAGTATCCCGGCCTGGCTTTTTCCCGTTGATGCGAATAGTGCGAAGCATATCCGCTGCCCGGCACGGTCTCGATGCCCTTATCCGTTTTTACTGCCCCGGTATAGGGCATGATCAGCACATCGGCCAGATCGCCAATGCCCGTGCCGCTGAGATGGGTCTGCGCAAACCCGATCAGCACGCTGTCGCCGTAATGATACCCGGAGCACCAGTCCCAACCCTTATAAAAATTATCCGGTCCCGCCTGAACCGCACCGAAAGGCACACTGGCGCCGACGAATACATGGCCATGTCCGCCCGAGCCGATGAAAGGATCGACATAAGTGACGGGCTGCTGCCCGCGAAGTATCGGGCCGGCAAAACAACAGCTAACTGTTATAAACAAACGAAATTTAAGATTGAACATAATGTTTATTTTTTGGAGGAACTGGAACCTGGTTTCCTCCCTTTTGTTTTGTTATAGAAAATGAAGGTGCCGCGATCAGTAGGAGAAATAATATCGACTGAACCGTCTTTATCGAGATCGACGGTCAGCAGATCAGCCCCTGCGCCGGAGCGGTTATGGATTAGCTCGGGAACAAAGCGCGCGCCACCGGGTGCTTTCGGATCCCGGACGGTTCGATACCAGTACAGCACCGGGGCGCCATAAGGGTCGCCGTCGAAGTAGTCGTCGAGGTGTGACCAGTATCTTTTCCCTACAACGAAATCGGTAATGCCATCGCCGTCAATATCGGCAAAGGCGGCAGCGTGCGGCTGCGAGAACACGACGTCGCCGGCATTCTTCGTGGCATAATCGTCGCTGAAAATATGTTCGATAAACCCGATGCTGCCATTGGCTCCGCGTCGCTGTTCATACCAGGCCAGTCCCCAGCCATGGGCATCCAGCGCTGTGACCACATCGTTCAGTCCGTCGCCGTTAACATCGTAAACCCCCATCACGCTGCCGCCGGCAATACCGCGACCGTATCGCCCGAAGGCCTGGGGATGGTAGACCCACAAGCCGGTATCTTTCTTATCGGCCGGCTGTTCCCACCAGCCGTACATGTTCAGAATATCCTTCCGGCCATCGCCATTGATATCGCCGACACCGATACCATGCGCCGATCCGTATGCTTTTTCTGAAACTGTATATACCTGCCATAGACCGGTAGGATTGCCCGGGTCGGGCTTTGCATACCGCACTGTTCCTTCTCCGGAATAAACCAGTTCTGGTTTGCCATCGCCATCGACGTCTGTGAAGAGAGATATCTCGCTTTGCACATTCGTGGTCAGCACTTCGTGCTTCTCCCATCTTCGCGAAGCCTTTCCTGGATTAATGAAAATAGCCGCGCGGGGAGGACCGGCGAGTATATCCGGCCATCCGTCTCCGTTAAAATCGTATGTGTACTGGCAATTGGAGAACGCGAATTCTTTCGAGGGGTTCAGGGCCTGCGCAGGATAAAGCTCCCGCGAACGGGTAAAATCGGGGCCGTAATAAATATACGGGCCCGATACAACGTCGAGTGCCCCGTCGCGGTTGAAATCGGCGGCAGCAGCCGACCAGGAATAATACATATCGCTGATCCGCTGCATCCGGAAACGGTTACCGGTCTTTTCCTGCGGCGTGATGCGGATGGCGAGGTCTTTGAAATAAAGGTCTTTAAATTCCACTTCACCTGCTCCATCGGTATATAAAGCAGGAGGCCCGTAACTGCCAATGGAATCCTCGGCTACCGAGGCTATTTCAAAGCCGTTGTTCAGAAACAACCGCACGATATTGGCGTCAATAAATAATTCCGCCTGGTTCCATTTTCCCGGCTGCAGTTCCGTATTCGGTCTCTTTAACGGCAGATCCGGTTCAGCAGTTGAATTTCTTCTTCTCTGTGCTGTCGTGCGACCGTTCGTATCGGGCGGCGGCGCAATGCGGATCGCTCCTCCGGTACGGCGCAGTTTTTCTTTGTCAACAATATGCCCCTGATCGTCGAGCGCTACCCGGTATGCGCCCAGGTCTTCTCCACCGAAGGAAATGAAAACTCCCTTAAACCCCGAAACCGTCTTTTCCAATCGCATCAGAATGCCCGCATTCGCGCCGCCCCTGGAACGGAAACTAACGTGCATGCCCATGTCCTGCCAGGACTGATCCAGCAGCAGGATCCCCGCGCTGCCTGGTTTGGACACCATCGTTCCGTTCTTTGCTTCCCATTTCGCCGCGCCAATCGATTGCCAGCCTCCGAGAGAAGAGGATTTAAAAATAAAATCGGGTCTGAAGCTCAGCACGATCCTGAACGCACTGTCCGGTTGGGCAGAGACAAAACCCGCCGCCAGGAGAAAGCATAAGATCAATAGTCTTCTTTTCATACTTCGAAGTTTAGCGGTCATATTATCCGTGAATATGCTGTTTGATATGGGCAATGACCCAGTCGGCAACCTTCGCATAGTCGATGTCCTGGAACTTCGGGCTCCATTGCGCCACCATATATATGCCTTTGAAGCCCAAGCTTTCCGCCAACTGCACGCAGCGGTCGAAATCGTAGGAGACATGCTCCATGCCCGTATTGAACTCATCCACTTTTGCAGAGACGATATAGGCGTAGGGTAAAATTTTTGCCAGCGAATCGTAGAGCTGATCATTATGCGGGTAATTGCCGAAATCCGGTTCGGTATAAATACCGCCGATCTCCTTCACC
>DASZRP010000200.1:0-11442 GCA_035548895.1 Puia sp.
CCGTCAGCATATACAAAAGGCTTGTTCCTCGAATGCCCGAAGGTCTTGCGTAGATCGAGAAACAGCGGAATTCCGCGCAGGCGATAATAGTCAAGTCCTACGCCGATCCCGGCAAACCAGGATTTATAGCTCATGCCGTTAACAGTTTGCAATTGCCAGGATGAACCGGACTCGCCCTCCAGCAGTCCCACCTGGTTAATCGAATGAAACTGCCAGGCTTTTGATGATGAAGGATTTTGTGCAAATGTCGTTCCGCGGGTTGCGAGGATTAATACCAGGATGATAAATAATTTCTCAGGGCGCATAGGTTTGGGTTGAAATTTTGCTTATTTGGTGAATATTGGCGGTGTCTGTATAGTCAAACTGATACAGTCCGTCAACGGCCAATACGACGGCTACGCCATGCTGGGCGATCACGTCGTTGGATTCAAAACCGGACAGGGTTTTTATTGCCGAAACCTTTTGAACATCGCTTGCATTAAATACTTTCAAGCCATCCTGACCATCGCAGATGAACAGCAGATCACCATCTTTTGACAGACCCCTTGGATTTGTCAGCTGGTATACTTTCAGAAGCGAAGGATTTTCAATATTTGAAACGTCAAGCACTTCGAGCTCATTGGTATATCCCACACAGGGAGTTCCGGAGCGAAGTGTTACAAAGGCATTGTCGCCATCGGCGATAACCGGGTCGCAGGTGCGTACATGGGCGAAAGTTCCTTTTTTCACCGGCGCCGCAGGGTCGGAAATATCATAGATATACATCCCGTTGGAAGAGCCTAAGAACAACTTATCCTCAAACGGGTAAATCGTCTGGTAATAGTCACCCGTTGTTATGGTGTTTGCAGGCGCCGGATCATCCGGGTTGCTGATATCGATCACTTTCAGCTCATAGCCTGAGATAAGAGAGTATAAATAATTGCCGGCGATGGCAAACGCGGAAGTCGACCCGTTCGTGCCGGTGGTATTATTATTTGGAGCTGCTGCAGCGTAAGCAGCCCCAGGGGCAAAGGTTGTAGAACAGTAAGCGCATCCGCCGTAATTGAGCGGTGGATTATCCGGGTCGAAACGAATGGTGGTGTCTTTCGTGGTATAGCCTGTAACGACCAGTGTCGAATCCGGGCTCCTGTTGGAATAGTTATAAAATACATTTTGAACGAAGGTCCTTGCCACGGCATGGGCAGGATCGCTGATATCGAAGACGACCAGGTCGCCGTACGATTCGTTCGCATACAGCGCGTCGTTCCTGATGGAGAGATCTGTATTGCCGGGTATATTAAGGAAGGCAATATTCTTCGGCTGTCCGGGATCGCTATTGTCTATAATATGGATTCCCTGATAGGATTCATTGATAAAAATATAGTTCTTGTAGGTGGTTATTTTTCCCGGATAGGAGAGTTGCGTGGCCACACCGCTTTTAATGACGGTCCTTGCCTGGGTCAGTGTTTCGTAAATGGGCGTCTGGATCTGATAGGTTCGGGTAACCCGGTCTTTCATACACCCGTTGGTGATGAAGAGCAACATGAACAGGCAGGCCAGTTTGGCGACGACCAGGGAAATTGAATTTTTCATGTGCGGCTTTTTCTGGCATGACATCAATTCGGAGCCAGTCGTTGCGTCACGGTAAGGCTATCATTTTCTCAGCAGGGTGAAACCGATGCCGCCTGTTAAAAGATGTTTGGTGAAAGCCGACTTATCGTTGAGCAAATTGGAGAGCCCGTATTGAATCCGGGGGCCGACTTTCAGGCCGTATGATTTTTTCTTCAGGATTTCATATTGAACGCCGCCTTCTATATTAAACAGCACCTTATGGAAATAACTATTGTCCTTAAAATAGACCTTTGTCTGGGGATCATATTGCAGCCCGTTGCTTCCTATGAGCCAACCAATCGCAAAACCGGCATTGGCAGAAAATCGGGATGCACCTCCGAAACGCTGCTCTATGCCTAATGGAATTTCAAGGAAATGGTATTGGTTGGTGTAAGTCTTCGTGGGGCCGGCTGCTGCAGGATAATAGGAGGACAAATAGGTTGCAGAAGCCGTCGAGGAATAGAGTGTAAGCGGTTGAAATATGGGGCTTCCCGTTGAGATTTTGCTGCTGGCATAACTATACCGCAATCCGCTGTACACCGCAGTCGTTTTACTTAACGGCTTCAGCAGGGAAAGACCTAAGTAAAACGACAGGCCTGGTTTTTCGTCGGATGGGGCCGGGGCAAAATAACCTGTTCCGCCGGAAGCGGGAGCGTAAACGGGCTGAGTTCCGGACTTCGATCTGGAATGGACGTAAGACATGCCAATCCCTCCGCCGATGCCCCATTGTATTTTTTGTTTCGGCTGTTTTTTCTTTTCCTGTTTTTCCGCCGGTTTGCTTCCAGCAGATTCTTTCATTGAGACTTTATCGTGCAGCGTAGAATCGTTTTTTTGGGAGGCAGATGCATTGGCCTCAGTTTTGGAAGTTGCGTCCTCTGCCAGTGAGGCATCGGCATCAGCTTTTTCGGATCCGGCGTTTCCGTTTGCGGAACTCAGCATCGGTTCGTCCTTTTTCTTCTCTTTGCTTTGCTGAGCTGCCTGGGTTTCAGGGGCTAAATCCTGATCTTCTTGAAGCGAATTGGGAAAGCCATGGCTGTTCTTTTTCGCGCGGTTCGCGACTAATGAAATGGCGGGATTACCAGGCTCTTCTTTCAGGCTGTTTGCATGAGCATTTATATCAGATGGCATAATGGTTGCTGACGCTGCCGGCTTGCTTTCCGGTTCGCCGGCCCGGGTAATGGTTTTCTCCGGTGAACCGTTGCGGACCACAGAAGTGCTGCCATCGGGCCGCAAAGACCAGAGCGCGGCGCCTAACATCAGTGCGCCCACCGGGACCCAGATTAACATCCTGCGCCGGTCCCTGTCCTTCTTTATCCGGGCCTGCACTTTCAGCCAGACGTCATCAGACGGGATAAACTTCAGTTCATCCAGCTTCTGCTTTGCCTTTTTTTCGAATTGATTATCCGGCATAATTATTTTTTTTCAAACTGTCGGATTCTTTTTCAAGCCAGGTCGCCAACAGTGCCCTGGCGCGGAAATATTGCGATCGGGAAGTCACATCGCTGATCCCCAGCATGGCCCCGATCTCGACATGCGAATATCCTTCCACCGCATAGAGATTAAAAATAGTCTGATAGCCCGCGGGAAGCTGACGCACGAGGTCCGCTAATTCTTTTGCATTTATCTTCAATTCCGGATTGTCGGCGGAAACCGGATGAAGCCCCGAATCGGTGAAAGACAGGTCGGCCTGATATCGCCGGTTCTTTTTCAAATAATTGATTGCGGTGTTTACCATAATTCTCCTGATCCATGCGCCGAGCTCGCCTTCGTACTTGTACTGGTCTAAGTACCGGAATACCTTTACAAAGCCCTCCTGCAAAACATCTTCGGCATCAGCCATCGACTTGGTATAGCGATAACAGACCCCAAGCATGCTCCCGGCGAATTGGTCATACAATTCCCGTTGGGCCGCCGGCTTTCCTTTCAGGCAATCCCTGATCAGTTTCTGGTTGTCTGTCATCTGCTGGAAAATTGACAAAGAATAACGGCTAATCGTTGCGTTGCCCGTAGCGATAGGCTAAAAACAAAAAGCCTGCAAATTTCGGTATTATTTGCGCCGGCCTGTGCAACATGCTGAAATTGATTGCGTCTTATTGATGCCCGGTTTCGCATGTATTTGAGCAAAACCGGACAAGGCCGTATCGAAACCGGGCAGTTTCTATCAGGTTACAAAAAGCAAAGCGCTGATTTGTAATCGATTAGAGAACTGGCATCAGGTTGGCCCCGCTTATTCACCATCCAGACATCTTAAAAAGCAGTTTATGAAAAAAATCATCGCATTTTCTCTGTTCGTCTTTGCCGCGCTGGCATTGCATGCCCAGGCATCCAAAGAAGGAGTTCTTTACCTGAATAAATCACTTTCAACCGATGCCGTTCAGCAGGTGGAAGCCAATACCTCGGGTGGGGCCATTTCAGTAACCGGTGTAGCGCCTGCCGAGGCCCGGATAGAAGTATATATTTCCGGAAACGGCGGTTGGTTCTCCGGTATTTCCAAAGAAGAGATCAAGGCGAGGCTGGAAAAGGACTACGATTTTTCCGTCACTGTTTCAGATCATAAATTAACGGCAACCGCAAAACAGAAAAGGGGATTTAATAACTGGAAGACCGGGCTGAACATTGCGTTCGCGATCTATGTGCCCAGCCAGGTGTCCACCCACCTGGAAACGAGCGGCGGAGGAATAAGCCTGGAGAATCTGTCCGGTACGCAGGATTTTGGAACCAGCGGCGGCGGTTTGAAGCTGAAGCAGGTGACTGGTCATATCAATGGCCGTACTTCCGGCGGCGGGATCGATGTGTCGGACTGCAAAGATGATATCGACCTGGCGACCAGCGGCGGTGGCATTCGCGCCAATCATTGCAACGGTAAGATCCGGCTGAATACCTCCGGCGGCTCTCTGCACCTCACTGCCCTGGATGGCGATATCAGCGCCACCACCAGCGGCGGCAGTGTGGATGGAGATGATATTAAGGGTGAATTATCCACCCACACTTCCGGCGGCAATGTTTCGCTCACCACTATCGCCGCCAGCCTCGATGCATCGACGAGCGGCGGTAATATCCGCGTGGAAATGATTTCGGCGGTCAAATATGTAAAGCTGCATAACTCGGGAGGCCGTATCGATCTGCAGATACCCAAAAACGTTGGTTTTGATCTGCGCATCAATGCGGATAAGATTCATACAGATGCCCTGAGCAATTTTAATGGTTCAACGGAAGACAACGAGATCCGCGGATCGATTAATGGAGGTGGCATACCCGTTATTGCCGATGCAGGCGGCGGCCGGGTGAACCTTTCCTTCAGATAAACGGAATGCGGCAAAGAATTTAATAGCTTACAGTCACCTGTAAGCTATTTTAGTTTATATCTTTAGGGAAGCCAAACGATAAACGCCGATGAAATGGGTCATTGTTCTTCCCTTGCTGGCCATTGCCGCATGCAAATCGGGGCCAATATGTTTTATAACCTCGGCCGATATCCAGCGGTCAGCACCACAGAAATTATTGATTGGTTATGGATCAGGACAGAAAATTTCGAGCTTGTCCGATCCCGGGTGGGATAGCACGAAAGGCGGCGTTTACCAGTTCTATGGCGACGATCATTTAAAATCCTATACCTTTTATCAGAACGACAAGAAACCCGTTTACCGCGAGGAGTATAACGACAACGGCGTGATGACTCATTCCGAAGGCAGCCCGATGGTCGACCGCATTATTACGGAAGTGGGTACTGACTCCGCTTATTTCCAGATCTATTTTTTCAGGCTGCAAAAAACATTTCAAAACCTGCAGATCACCATCAATCAGGGTTCGCCGTTGCAATTTCGGGTAAACGACGACAGCACCTATTCCAGCCTGGGCAGTGTTTCTTTCGGATTGAATACAACAGATATGACCAGGCTGAATATTTTCACCCGCATTGAATATCTGGATAACTGTACGAAGACGGATCATGTACTTACCGATACGCTTCGGCTGATAAAAAATCCGCAGCTTTCTCCCGCAGAAGGCGGAAATTAGCGTTGGGTTTCTACAATGATGCGCTATGAACCGTACACTGTTTCTCTATCTGATCTGCCTGTTTATCGGCGAAAGCCTGTTTTCACAGCGTGTGGTGGATATTACTTACAGTCAGAATGCCAAAGGCGCTTATGTATTTTCTGCGATCAATCTGGGCTTTTGCAATTATATTCTCGACATTCACTTTACCAGCTTCGATAATGTAACCTCGGATCAACCGCTGCCTTATCACGGAGAGATCAGGCCGGGAACCAATCGCCTGTTTTCATTGTCTCCGGTTCATCCGAATGACCCGGTGAAGTTCAATTACGCTACCGGTTTCCACAAAGGCTGCATGCACCCGACGCCGGATACCGGTTTAGTGTATCTGTTGCCGTCAGGTCCGAATAAAGAAGTGCAGGCTTATGAAATGAATAGTCCGGTGAGCGCCGGGGAGCCTGATGTAAAACAAAACGGCTGGTATGTGATCCGGCTTCGGATGAAACCGGGAGATACCATATACGCGGCGCGTAAAGGCGTTGTAAACGTTGTTGAAGATTCGGACGGTTCAAATGATGCCGGAGGCGGCGGACCTGAAAATTATATCGAAGTGGTGCAGGCGGATTGTTCCTTCGCCCGGTACGGCATATTGAGAAAGAACAGCGCATTGGTAAAGCCGGGTGAACCGGTGAAAGCAGGCCAACCCATCGGTTTGGTTGGCGGCGACACCTATGGCCGCGGCTCCGATATCCGGTTCAGCGTTTTTTATACCTCGGAAAAAGACACCGCAGTGAATGGCGCCGCGAGCTGGGAAATTTTCCGGAATTACATCCCGCTGATCTTTTGGACAAAGAATAACGGGAAAGGAAAACTGAAGCACGGTGCCACTTATACCGCCGAGTTCCCTGTAACTATTTTGAATCAGGAATTGCCGAAGCCGAAGCCGGTGGGCGCAAAAAAGAGACCGGGTGCAAAAAAATAAACCGGTTCTCGCATTGGCGTGTTCGGGATCCGGTCTGTTTCCAAAGCTGTTATTTGCTGAAGGAAAACACTCTTGCCGGCTGGTCATTCAATCCAAAGAACAGATTGGAGCCGACGACCTCCAGGCTCCTGGTGTCTCCGCGAACGGTCATGCCCGACTGATCGTAGGGAAGAAACTGGAAATTTCCTTTGCCGTCTCCTCTTAATACCGTTCCATGGTTTGATTCATATCGACCGAACCGGATGCGCGTCCACGCGTTATTACCGGCTAACACAAGATCTTTTTTCCCGTCGCCATCGAAATCCAGCGAAGTAATGGCATAAACGGGAGAAAGCTGAACTTCTGCGGGAAGAGGATGCAGGATAAAGTGCTTGTTGTTTTTGTTTTCGAGATAAACGCTGTGCAGTTCGGCGGCCTTCAGCGTGTCAGCGTTCTGGAGCTGTTCGGGCGTAAAGAGTGTGTTAATAGTTGCCGTGCTATAATCTGCGTACTTTGGAAATTTCTTTTTCAGGAATGGCAACTGGTCGGTCAGGTCATCCCGCGAAAAAACAGGATAAGAAACGCCGTCGATATAGTAACATAAAATAGGATCGACGGATCCATTGCCATCGAAATCTTTATAGTAAAGAGTTAATGGTTCGGAAACGCTGGCGCTAAACTGGTTATTCAATCCCTGGTTTCCGAGTACCAGGTCCTGATCGCCGTCTCCGTCCATATCGCCGGCATAAATGGTATTCCATAGCCCCCGGCTTTCAAAGGGAATATAACTTGCAGATTCATCCGTCAGTTTTCCGCCGGAATTGATGAAGACCTTCACCGGCATAAACTCTCCTACTACCACGAGGTCGGGCTTTTTATCTCCGTTCAGATCGGTCCATACGGCATCGGTTACCATGCCCAGGTCTTTCAACATCGGCGCTACACTGCTGGTTGCGTCGGTGAACTTTCCTTTGCCATCGTTCAGTAGGATGCGGCTCCCGGGCGACAAAGGATATTTGCCCGGGATAACACGCCCGCCAATAAAAAGATCTTCGGCGCCATCGCCATTTATATCGGCGGCCTTCACGCAACTCTTGCTGAAGGGCAGGGGGGGTAGCGGGTTTGTGCTTTTGGTGAAATGGCCTTTTCCGTCATTCAGAAAGAGCCGGTCCTCCAGGAGAGGATCTTGTTCGCCGAGCTCATAGCCGCTGCTTGCAAGATAAAGGTCTATGTCGCCGTCCTGGTCTGCATCGAAGAAAGCAGCGCCGGCTGCCGCGAATGATGAATCGGAAATAAACGCCGGTTGAACGGAGCGGGAGAGGCTGCCATTGCTATTTTGGGTGAAGATTTGAGACGGTTCACCTCGTCCGCCTCCGAAAAATATATCTTCCCTGCCGTCTTTATTGATATCGGCCGTCGCCATGGCCGGCCCCGTTTTCGAAAGGAAATTGGGCAGAAGTTTCTGAAGTGTAAAATCGTTAAAATCGCTGCTGCGGTGTTGCATGCCGGCGGGAGCGCCCAGTTCCCTGAAAAAAGGTTTGCGGCCGGCGCTTTTGTTGTAAATCCATTTATCTTTTGCATCCTTCTGGTTCAGAGTAATTGCCTGAGACGTTTTTACCTGTGTAAGTTTCTGCGTCTGATCGTTCGGCCAGATAACGATAATAGAGTCGATCAGCTTGTGATTACCGAGGCCAAAGCTCAGCACCGGGTCGACGGAGGATTGGTATCCGCGCACCGGAAAGGCCTCCTGATAGAATTGATCTCCCTGGGCATAGATTTTTACTTTGGACCCTATGCCGGAAAGATTCCTCGCGTCGCCCTGCAGCTTTATACGTATCCAGTTGCTTTTGCTGAGCGTTTCACTGTTGTTCCGGAAAACAGAGGCGAAATCATTGGTGTTGTTGACCACCAGGTCGAGGTCGCCGTCGTTGTCCAGATCAACATACGCAGCACCGGCGGCCACGGTAGGCTTATCGAATCCCCAGTCGGCCGCCCTGTTCTCAAAACGCAGGCTGTCTTTGTTTTGAAACATATAGCTGAGCAGCAGATTCTCGGGCATTTGCTTGATGTATTCCTGTATGGTCGTCTTTTGTCCGGGCTGGTCATGCAGGGATTGCTGGACGGTGTAATTGATATAGTCCATGTCGGTATAATCCTTCACGTAGCCATTGGATACGAACAGGTCTTTTTTACCATCGTTATCAAAATCGGAAAAAAGCGCAGACCAGCTCCAGTCTGTATTGGATACGCCGGCGAACTGGGCCATTTCGCTAAAGGTACCGTCGCCGTTGTTTTTTTGCAGCATGTTCCGGCTGTACTGATAGTAAAATCCTTTGCTGAACAACATCTGGAACTTCTCGAAATTCTCAGCGCCGCTGTGCATTTTCTGCGTACGGTTGTCTTTTGGCAGCATGTCGAGCGTGACCAGGTCGATATTCCCGTCGTTGTTGAAATCGGCTGCATCGCAGCCCATGGAATAGAGGGAAGCCTGATCCATGCAATCGGAGAAACGGTTGGTAAAAGTTCCGTTTTTGTTATTGATGAACAGGTAATCCGGTTCATTGAAATCGTTGGACACATACAGATCGGGCCAGCCGTCGTTGTTGATGTCGGTGGCTACCACGCCCAAACCAAAAGTGAATACATTGGAATAAATACCCGCCTGTTGGGAGACGTCGGTGAAGAAGGGGTGGTGGAGGCTATCGTTTGGATCATTGCGGAATAACTTGCAGGCGAAGTCGGAATTTCGTTGATCCCGCAGTGCACTGTTTTCAATGGCGCCCGTGGTGTATTGGTGAAGTGAGTGATTGATGAGGAACATATCCAGGTCGCCGTCTTTATCATAATCGAAGAATACGGCCTGGGTGCTATAGCCTCTGTCTCCGAGACCGTATTCAGCTGCCTTTTCGGTGAATGTGAGGTTGCCGTTATTAATGAAAAGCAGGTTCTGCCGCATGTTGGGATTGAAATCGGCGGAGCGGCAGATATAAATATCCAGTTTGCCATCGCCGTTGATGTCGACCATGGTCGCTCCGGTACACCAGCCCTGTTTGGAAGCAATGCCGCTTTTCTCTGTGATATCCTCAAATTGAAAATTTCCTTTATTCAGGAACAGGCGGTTCTTTACCATATTGCCGGTGAAGAGAATATCGGGAAGGCCGTCGTTGTTGATATCGCCGATGGCGACACCGCCTCCGTTATAGAAATAGATGTAATTCATCACATTGAAGCTTTCGCTCTCGAAGAGCTGGTTCTTGAAATTGATGCCAGTCTTTTCCTCATCGAGCCGGGTAAAGAGATGCAGTTTGTCTTCATGACAAGCTGATAGCAGGGCGGCCATGGCGACCAAAAGCGAATAGCCAGAATATTTCGGCATAAGGAAAATTTGGGTTCTCGCGAACCGGTCCAAAACAAAAAGATTCCATCAAGTGAATGATGGAATCTTTAAGGTATAGAAAAATCAGATACTAATTCTTATCCCACCAAAGCGGGGTAGTCACTTTGTCCGGACCATTCAGCAACGGAACAGCAGCTTCCACAGCGGCGCCGTTGTTCTGTGTTTCGGAAAGAAGGAAAGGAATCCTTCTGATCCACTGGGTGGTCGGGTCGGGAATATCCGGGTTATCTGAATTAACTACCGGGTAGAGTTTCATCACGTGACTTCTGCGCCAGTCGGCCCAGGCTTCCATGCCGTCGGGATAAAGAGCCAGCCATTTCTGAGTGGCGATCTGTTGCAATTCTGTCGGCATATCGGCAGCCCATTTAATAGGCACAGTGCTGACTGCGGGAGAATTCAGATAATCACCCGGAGCTACGGGAGTATTGGCACTGGCGACATATGCATTTTGAACGGCAGCATCGGTAATTCCCCATTGTGTCAGGGATGTTTTGATTCCCGACTCATACAGTGATTGAGCAGTTCCACCCATATTCCAACCCAGCAATGCACCTTCCGCGCGGTTAAAATAAGATTCGGCGGTCACCATCACATTTTGTGGTGTAGCGATGGAATTGGCATCGCCCAGCACGTTTCCATTTTTGTCTACAACGGACGTAGAAGACCAACGCTTACCGACGTGAGAATTGTTTGCAGCCAAATTGGCTGTTTGGCCCAACTGATCTACAGAGAGACCATTACGTAATCCTTTATAAAGCGTACCTGAATTATAGGTGGGAAGGAAATACTGCGGCAGACGGGGATCCGCGTAACCATTCAGCACCGAGGCCATGGTAGCGCTCATACGGAATTCGTTCCAGTCCGACATTGATTGCAGGCCGTTTCCGTCATTGTTCTTGGCGCTGCGAGCCACGAATGCATCGTCCCCGGGACTGGCCGTCATAACACCGTTGGCGACAGCCGCTTCGGCGGTGGCCTGCGCCGTGGCTGGATCAACCTTTGAAATCCTGAGAGCGAGACGAAGCAAAAGTGAATTTGCGAACTTAGTCCACTTATTCACGTCGCCGCCGAAGATCAGATCGTAACTGCCGTAGGCATTGCCGCCAGCATGTGTCTTCAACACGGCAATCGCTTCGGTTAAACGGCGGATGAAGTCGGCGTAAATTTTATCCTGCGGATCGTATGGCACCGAAACAGCCGGAATACCTGCGGAAAAATAAGGTATTGGCCCCCAATAGTCGGTTACCCGGTGAAAGGTATAAACCCACCATACTTCAGCCATGGCATGTTCTGCCGACGCCGTGTCATACGACGTAAACAGCGTCTGCAACTGCGGCATTACATCGGTGTACATGGGATTGAATGCGGCGCCCACCCAGTCCATACGGATGGTGAGCCGGTCGGACGGAAAGTAGGTTGCCTCGCAGGCAAAATACTGGCAGTACTGATCTGCGAAGAGATTCTGGGCAACCTGATAATTGTAGTAGGCATTTGGAGC
>DASZRP010000201.1:0-8191 GCA_035548895.1 Puia sp.
AAGGCAGATCGGAAGAATCAACAAATCGTGAATGCTTACCCAATGGTCTGGCTTTTTTGCTTTCGGTTGAACCGAACATCGCCAGTACGGGAATACCGGAAACCCAGGCCATATGCATCAGCCCTGAATCTTCCGACAATACCAATTGAACCTGCTGCAAAACAGCAAAGGCCTGCGCTGCTGTCGTTTTATTCACTAGGCTGATACAACAATCTCCCATTTCGATTTTTATATAAGTTGAGCGCTTTTCAATGATGCCGGTACCAAGTACCAGAAATTGGGTATCGGGAAATCGTTCGAGCCAAAGATGAGCAAACTGAATATAGTTCTCCAGCGGCCAGTGCCTTGTTTCAAATGCACCTGCCGGATTGAGCACCACCAGTCGCCCGCCGGCCCACCCGGCCGCCTTCAGTAACGCGATCGCTTCCTGTTCATTGGTAATCGAAAAACGCGTAGCCGGTTTGCAGTTGCCCAGACCGACCGCTTCTATCGTTGCCTGCGTCCGGTTGCCTGCAGACTCCAAAGAAAATCGGTCGAACAGGCTCCAGGCTCTTGGGCGAAGGCTTTTCATCACCAGCCGGCTGATGATATTATCCTGTAAATCCAGCACGATCTCATATCTCCTGAACAAAAGCACGGGGATAAGGAAAACGGCGAACAATAACTGCTTTTTGCCATTGCGTCCTCCGCGGATCGAATATACCCGGTTGAACAGTTTCAAATGCCTGGGAATCGATTCCACTTCTTTGCGGGTCAGCAGATCGATCACCGTATTGGGCGGCAGACTGTTTCGAAGTTGCTGCAAATAAGGCAGCGTGATCACGAGATCTCCCATCGCCTGCAGGCGGATGGCTAATATCCGTCGCGGAGGTCGCGGTTTTTTCCATCGAACTGCGGGAATAACGAGCTGTTCTTCCTTTTTGGTAATCATGAAACAACCGAGATTTTATCGGAACAGGCAGTAACCGGAAAAGAAGCTGCCGGATAATATGTCCCGATCTCTTCCATCAGCTGCGGCAATTGCCCCCATATATATTTTACAGAACCGCTCAACTCAACCCTGCTGAAATCGGCAATCCGGACATCGTTCTCCCCCACCCGATCTAAAATGGTTTCATCAAACAAACGAATATTGCCCCGGTGAATCACCAGCAACAGGTCGGCCGGGTTCAAATCAAAAAATCTGTCCAGACCCCGTAGCCCGGGTTTTGGCTTTGCGATCACCAGGTCGGCTTCCTCGCCTTCCATAATTTGCCCGGATCTACCAGACGACCAAACGCGGGCCGCATTCGTAGTAAGCGTGTCGATAAGCTGTCTGTCGGAAAGCAGCCCCTGCTTTCTGGCCAACCGTAACTGTTCCCAGAGATTCCAGTCCGACGTCAGCGTGGAATCCGTTCCGAATAAAATATCTATGGCCGATCGGAGGCGGTCGACAGAAGCCGTGCTGTTCAGCAGAAAGAAATTGGAATCAGGGCACCAGACAAGCGCCTGAAAGGCCCGGGCCTGTCTTTCGGTCATGGCCACGCCATGCACGGCAATAATTTTTCTCCTGATTAAATTCCATTTCGCCACACGGTCTATTTCCTGCTTTGCAGCGGCATCTGTTCCTTCACCAAGATGCATTACAAAAGATATTCTTCCCGCAAAAGGCATATTCAGTTTCCATTTCCAGTTTCGCTCGAAGGCCGGAGAATGCAGGGATCGCGCATCCTGGAAAACTGTGATAGTATTGGAAGGAACCGTTAATCGCTCACCATGATTGACTACGGTAGTAACTCCATTCAGCAGATTCTTGTATATCCCCCAGGCTGTCCGCAACGCCAGGGGGACTTTCAACACTTCCTCAATCGTTTGCTTGTTGCGCAGATGAATATCGTTCCCCCAGGCAGTATAGTTTCGATAAATTCCGTTACCCAGACGCGGAAACAAATTGAAATCGAGATGGTCATGCGAATTGATCAGCCCGGGAAAAACCAGCGCTCCATTCAATTGGATCCCTGGTTCAGATTCAGGCCCCGGATCAGGATCGAAAGGCGCTACTGCTGCAATGCGATGACCATCGATACGGATATCCCGGTACCCACTTGTTCCGATAAGATTAACCTGTCGAAGCCACATGGATTTTGATTAACAGCATGCCATAAATGATCGGGGTGCCTGAAAATTTATGGTATATCGGGAGCGCCTGTTGTCGTTCATAGTACACCCTTACGGTTTCATCGATCCGTTTTTCTATAAAACGGATTTCCCGCATACCCAGTTGCGCAGCGATTCTCCTTATTTCATCAACCGGATGAATAAAGTTGATAATGGCCCTGGTCTCCCCATCATACCGAAAACTCCGCCTGGCGCCGCGCAACAGCGCATCCGGGTGATAATCGGTAAGCAGCAGGCGGCCGCCCGGCTTCAATATCCGCAGCCATTCCTTCAATGCCTCCACGGAATTTTCAATATGGGCAATCGTCAGAGTAGAGATCAGCAGATCGGCTACTCCGTCTTCCAAAACCGTCAGCCGGTTATCCGCCAGCAGCACTGTTTCCGCTTCTGGGTATTTCTGTTTGAGCACGCCAAGCATACCCGCTGAAATATCAAATCCCACAATCCGTGAAGGGGAGCCCAACCGAAGTTTCGGCCAATGTCTTCCGGTTCCGCAGCCTACGTCGGCGACCAAAGCCGATTGCAGATCCATCCCACGTAACAGTTCACCCACAATCTCTTCATCTAGCGCGAGCATAAGATTATCCGGCTGGTTGTCGTAAGCAGCCGCCCATTGATCGTAGGCCAGGGCCGGATCCACTTCTTCCCGGCGCATTTTCAAAAAAGATCGGCGAAGCCGTTCTAACAGAAGCATCCTTTAAAATAAATAAGACGTTTGTACTTAACGAAATAATATAAAATTGTTTCTATCCCAATGAACCAGGTCCTCTTGTTCAACCCCCGGAGCGCTTCGGCGAAATACCGCATACCCAATTCTATCCTGAATATCGCCGCCTCCATCGATAGTATATACGAGTGGGTGATCGTAGACGGCAACCGGGAAACCGATTCTTTTGAAAAAATTTCGCACTATCTGAAAACCCGGCCCATTCGTTACCTGGGATTCACCGTCATGCCCGGCCCGCAATTGAAACAGGCCATTCCGATTGCACAAAGGGTCAGGCGGGAATTTCCCGGCACCATCATGATCTGGGGCGGCTATTTTCCTTCGAATCAACCGGAAGTAGTGCTGAATTCCGGTTATGTGCACTTTATTGTCAACGGCCCGGGAGATCATGCTTTTCCCGCATTAATCAGTGCCCTCGAGAATCAAACTCCTTTCGATCAGATCAAAAATCTCATCTTTAAAAAAGAGGATCGCCTGATCAAAACGCCCAAGGAGGATCTGATCGATCAGGAAACGCTGAAGCCGCTCCCTTACGATAAGCTGGACCGGTTCTATCCCCTCGGAAAATACCTAGGAAAAACTTATCTGGGCAGGAAAACGCTGGCTTACCATTCCAGCATAGGTTGTCCTTTCACCTGCTCTTTTTGTGCTGTCGTACCCATTTACGAAGCCCGCTGGAAGGCTAAACCAGCCGGGGCGGTTTACCAGGACATCAGGTACATCAAAGACCGTTGGAGCGCCGACGCGATAGAATTTCACGACAACAATTTCTTCGTCTCCGAAAAAAGGACCCTTGAATTCTCAAAACTCATCCGGCAGGAAAACATGGTGTGGTGGGGAGAAGGCCGCATCGATACCATTAACCGTTATAAGGATGAAACACTCGCCATCATGCGTGATTCCGGTTGCCGGATGATTTTTTTCGGAGCAGAAACAGGAAACGATGAAGTGCTGAAGAAAATGGATAAAGGCGGCACGCAGTCGGCTGCGCAGATCAGGGCCTTCGCCGCAAGGATGGCCAGATTCGACATTATTCCCGAATACTCTTTCGTACTCGGCATGCCGGCCGATAACCCCGATCTCGTAATGAAGCAGATCGATCAGGACATCGCCTTTATCCGCGAGATCAAATCCATCAACCCGGAAACGGAGATCGTTATCTATATCTACAGCCCCGTGCCTACCGAGGGATCGGAATTGTACAAATCCGTTCAGGCAGCGGGCTTTCATTTCCCTGAAAAGCTGGAAGACTGGATCGGACCGCAATGGGAAAAATTCGATCTCCGAAAAAATCCTTTAACCCAATGGCTCAGCCCGGACATGGTGGACAAGATCCGCGATTTTGAGACTGTGCTCAACGGATATTACCCCACGATATCCGATATCCGGCTCACTCGTTTCAAAAGAAGATCTATTCAGCTCCTTTCGGCTATACGTTACCGGCTGGGCTTTTATCGCTTTCCCTACGAAATAAAATTACTGCATAAGCTCTGGAGATACCGCCAACCGGAAATTCAGGGTTTCTAAAATCACGACTATGTCCCTTCCCGATTCTTCCATATTAACCAAAATACAGTTTGCCGGCCATGAAGACCCCGGCAATTCGTTTTTCGAGAAGCAATACATCGGCATCCGGGGTATGGAGAACCGGCTCTATTCCGACAGGGAGGTGCTTCTCCTGCCCGATATTCCGCCCGGTCATACCCATTATTTTGAATGGATGCTGCGCAAAAGGTCCAGCGAGAAACTTGCCGCTTATTTAGCCGACAAGAAAAAGCGCCTCGACATACTTGAAGTAGGCTGCGGCAACGGCTGGCTGTCTCATGGCCTGTCGCGCATTCCCGGATCCAATGTTACCGGGATCGATATCAATTTCACTGAACTGCAACAGGCAGCGCGCGTATTTCATGAAGCCGGGCATCTGCGGTTTATTTACGGCGACCTGCGCTCGGGCGTACTGCAGAACCGGCAGTTCGATATTATTGTTTTCGCCTCGGCCATTCAATATTTCCGTTCGCTGAGCGGCATCCTGAACCAGTGCCTTAATCATCTGTCAACCGGAGGAGAAATTCATATTATCGATTCTCCGCTATACCAGCCGGCCGAAATCGCCGCAGCCAGGAAGCGGACAGCAGACTACTACGACTCGTTAGGCTATCCTGAAATGAATGATTATTATTTTCATCACGATCTGAACGAACTGCAGAGATTCCAACATAAGTTATTGCGAGATCCAGGTTCCCTGATGAACCGGATCCGCGGCAAAGGCGGTTTCTATTGGGTCTGCATAAAAAAATAGCCGCCGATGCAATCGCTTTTTCATACCGTTCAACGCCTGCGCACGCTGCATACACACCGCATCACGGCAATGCCTATAGCTATCCTGATGCCGCATAGCGCCTGCAACTGCAAATGCGTGATGTGCGATATCTGGAAAGGCAATTACCAGTTATCGCAGCTTACCCGGGCGGATATCGAACAGCTGCTGCTGACTTTCCGAAAACTCGAAACCAAAGAAGTGGTGATGTCGGGCGGAGAAGCTTTACTGAACCCCGCCTTTTTCTCCTTTTGTGAGATCCTTAAAACAGAACAGATCAAGATCACCCTGCTTTCCACCGGCCTGCTGATCAAAAAAAAAGTTGATGACCTGCTGCGTTGGGTCGATGAACTTATTATCTCCCTTGACGGCGATAAGGCCACACACGACCGGATCAGAAATGTTCCCGGAGCTTTTAACCTGGTCCGGACCGGCGTTGCGGCAATCCATGAGAGAAGGCCCGGATTCAGGATCAGCGCGCGTACCGTGATCCAGCGCCTGAATTTCCGGAACTGGCTTTCTATTGTTGATGCTGCAAAAGATATGGGTCTGCATCATATCAGCTTTCTGCCAGCCGATATCACCAGCCAGGCCTTTAACCGGATACAGCCCTGGGAGACGCCCAGGCAGGCGGAGATCAGGCCGGCCATACAGGAACTGCCCGAACTGCAATCCATTATCAACGAGCTCGTTCTGGAACGCAGCTCCTTTTTTGAAAATCATTTCATTTCTGAATCACCAGGGAAGATTCAAAAAATATATGACTACTACGCCGCATTGTATGGCCTCAATGCCTTTCCTTATAAGAAATGCAATGCCCCCTGGGTATCGGCAGTGATCGAACCGGACGGAATGGTGAGGCCCTGTTTCTTTCATCAGCCGATCGGAAATATACACGAGGAAAGCCTGGAAGCCATCTTAAATAGCCGCCGCGCATTGGCATTCCGGAGAGAGCTCGATATGCAGACCGATGAGATCTGTACAAGATGTGTTTGTTACCTGAATCTTCCGCCCGGAAAAAATCCTGCGAATTGATGCTTACCAATTCTTCTGCCAATGGAGAGTTCCTACTTAAAAAGATAAAATCGACGCCATGAACAGGATCCTGATGACGCATGCTTATTTTTTGCGACTCGACCCAAAGCAATGGTCGATTGGCCTGCCCTATCCACCCCTGGGTACCCTATACGGCGCTGCCTGCCTTCGTGAAGTCGGATACCAGGTATCGGTATTCGATACGCAGTTCTGCGAAGGTCCGACAGCAATAAAAGAAGCCCTGGCCGCTGTTGATGCAGATATATTCGTGATATACGACGACGGGTTCAACTACCTGACTAAAATGTGCCTTACCAATATGCGGCAGGCCGCTTTAACCATGATCGCCCTGGCAAAAGCGCGGGGCATGACCGTCATCGTTTCCGGGTCTGATGCTACAGATCACTACCGGGAATATCTGAACGAAGGCGCAGATTTCATCCTGATCGGCGAAGCCGAAAATACCCTGGTGCAACTGGCGAATGCGCTTGGCGAAGGCATCAAAGATTTTTCCGGCATCGCCGGGCTCGCTTATAAAGAAGATGAAAAGTTCTTTAAAACGAAGCCCCGATCCGTAATGACTAACCTGGATGCACTGCCATGGCCTGCCTGGGACCTGATCGACCTAACCCCTTACCGCACTACCTGGACAAAACATGCCGGTTATTTTTCCCTGAATATGGCCACTACCCGCGGCTGTCCCTTTAAATGCAACTGGTGTGCGAAACCGATTTACGGCAACCGCTATAATGCCCGTTCTCCCCAACAGGTCGTCGCCGAGCTGAAATGGCTGAAAGCCCAATATCACTTCGATCATATCTGGTTCTGTGACGACATCTTCGGGTTGAAGCCGGGCTGGTTAAATGAGTTTGCCGGCCTGCTGGAAAAAGAAAATCTGAAATTCAGGTTCAAAATCCAGGCCCGGGCTGACCTGCTGCTGCAGGAAAACAATGTCAGCGCTCTCGCGCGGGCAGGCTGTGAAAATATCTGGATGGGCGCCGAAAGCGGTTCCCAGAAAATATTAGATGCCATGGATAAAGGGATTCGCGTGGAGCAGGTAAAGGAAGCGACCCGCCTGATTCGAAAACACAATATGAACCCTTCTTTCTTCATTCAGTTCGGGTATCCCGGAGAAAATAAATCAGATATTGAAATGACCATCCGCATGATCAATGAACTGCTGCCTTACGAGCTGGGCATATCCGTTTCCTATCCCCTGCCGGGAACCGTTTTTTATGAACGCGTGCGCAACGACATGCAGCAGAAGACCAACTGGACCGACTCGGATGAAATGGCGTTAATGTTCCGGAATACATTTCAACCGGCGTTCTATAAGCAATTGCATCGCTTTGTCCACCGGTCCTATCGCAAGCATTTAGCCTACGAAAATGCCCGGCAGTTCTTAAAAGCGCCGCTGCATGGAGGCTGGCGGCAACTCGTCAAAAGTCTCCGCGCTTTTTATTATATACCTGCCACACTGATCGACAAGAGAAAATTAAATCAACTGGAAAGAGGATAGTATGATGAACCGAGACGAAGAACAGGTGGCGCTGGCCTTCACCCGGCAAGCTGAAGTATTCGACGATCTGTTTTCAGACAACACCATCGTTCAATACAAAAGAAAAAGGGTTCGCGCTTTGCTCCGGGAATTGCTTCCGGAACCGTCAAACGTTCTTGAGTTGAACAGTGGCACCGGCGAAGACGCGCTGTGGCTGGCATCGCAGGGTTATATGGTGCACGCCACAGATATTGCCCCCGGCATGCAGCAGGTGCTTCACTATAAGGTAAAAGCAGCCGGACTGGCTCAGCGAATCAGCCAGGAATGCTGTTCTTTTACGCAATTGCAGAACCTGAAAAACAAAGGCCCTTATCAATTGATCTTTTCCAATTTTGCCGGGCTGAACTGTACGGATCGACTCGGTCAGGTATTGTTGAGCCTGGAACCGCTGCTGCAA
>DASZRP010000202.1:0-12439 GCA_035548895.1 Puia sp.
GACATGGCGCGGAAGTACACCATCCCTGTATCTGAATGAAATGCAGATGGATGCCGAACAGTTGAAGAATACGCCGGTCTCGGACATTGCCATGGTTAAAGTATTTCGGCCCGGCTCGGGAGTGGCTTTTGGGGGTGGGGCAGGAGGAACGATAGCCGTCTATACAAAGAAAGGGTCGGCCAATAAACCTGATCCGAATATTAAGGGCCTGGACCTGGCCCGGCTTATCGGCTATTCTCCGGTTCGCCAGTTTTATTCTCCGGACTATATTCATAACCCAGACGATGAGCATCAGGATATTCGAACTACGCTGTACTGGAATCCCTATGTGCTGACGGACAAAGGCAACAGCAAGCTCAGCTTTACTTTTTTCAACAACGACGTAACGCACAAGTTCCGCATCGTGCTGGAAGGGTTCGATGAGGAAGGGAAGTTGACCAGGGTAGAAAAGATTATCGAATGAAAATTTCATCCATTGTTCAGGCGCTCGAAACCCTCGCCCCGACGGCCTTGCAGGAAGATTACGATAACAGTGGGCTGCAGCTTGGGAACATCGACAATGAGTGCTCGGGCGTTTTGATCAGTCTCGATGCTACCGAAACGGTGGTGCGGGAGGCCGTGGAAAAGAAATGCAATCTGGTCGTATCCCATCATCCGCTGATCTTCCGCGGCGTAAAGCGGATAGACCCGGGCGTGGAGCCCGGGAGAACTATTTTTGCCGCTATTCAGCATGGCATCGCCATTTATGCCATTCATACGAACCTCGACAATGTACTACCCGGCGTGAACAGCACGATGGCCGACAGGCTGGGTCTGGTGAACCGCCGGTTTTTGTCGCCGCGATTGCCTGCAGAACGACCTGGGGAAAGGCCTGCCGGTTCCGGTCTCTTGGGCGAATTGCCCCAACCATTAGCGGAAACCGCATTCCTCGATCTGCTCAGGGAGCGGTTCAACCTGGTCCTGATCCGCCACAGCGCGCTGACCGGCCGGCCCGTACAAAGGGTAGCGCTTTGCGGGGGCGCAGGCAGCTTCCTGATTCCCAACGCTTTATTGGAAAGAGCCGATTTTTTTGTCAGCGGGGATATTAGCTATCACCGGTTTTTTGAAGCTGGGGAACGGATGGTAATCGCCGATATCGGCCATTACGAAAGTGAGCAGTTTTCGGTAGACCTTCTTCATGATCTTCTCGTTGAAAAATTTCCTACCTTTGCCGTCCTTAAAGCGGGAAAACCAACCAATCCCGTCCATTATTATAAATAGACTATGCCCAACGTTAAAGAGTTTTCTGTAGAAGAAAAATTATCCTCTCTCATCTCGCTCCAGAAAATCGAATCCAAATTAGACGAGTACAAAGTACTTAAAGGGGAACTGCCCATGGAGGTCAGCGACCTGGAGGACGAGATCCAGGGTCTGAATTCGAGGCAAACGCGCATTGAAGAGGAGATCAATGGTATCCAGGAATTCATCGGCCAGAAAAAGCAGCTGATGAAGGACGCAGAAGAGCTGATCAAGAAATACGACAAACAGAGTCAGAACGTCAAGAACAGCCGTGAGTTCGAGGCGATCAACAAAGAGATCGAAATGCAGCAGCTCGAAGTGAAGCTGGCTGAAAAACATATCAAGGACGCCAACGAAGAAGTTGCGGAGAAAGTCCTGCAGCTCGATAAGGCCAAGAAGGCCATCGCTGCTAAAGAATCGGTGCTGAAGAATAAAAAAGAAGAACTGGACAAGATCATTGCCGCAACGGAAAAGGAAGAAAAGCATTTCGCCAAGCTTTCTTCGGAAGCAAGAGAAAAAATTGAACCGCGGTTATTGAATTCCTACGACCGCATCCGCAGCAATTACCGGAACGGCCTGGCCGTGGTACCGGTAGTCCGCGATGCCTGCGGGGGTTGCTTCAATGCGATCCCGCCTCAACGCCAGAGCGAGATCCGCCAGCGCAAAAAGATCATTTTTTGCGAGAATTGCGTACGTATCCTGGTTTACAACGAATTAAACGACAGCGTCGACGTGAAATAACCTTGTGCCGGAAGCAAGGCTCGATTATCTTGCAGTCATGTTGCTCCGGCCGTCTGTTTCCTTTTCGTTTATAGGTTGTTTGTGGCTGTTAATGCTGGCTCCCTGCCCGGCAGCCCGGTCGCAGTATCATTACGATTTTAATCCAACCTGCCGGCAGGCCTACGATGAAATTATCCGGCTTAAGCTGGACTCCGGGCGCAGCCTGATAGACCGGGAAAAAAAGAAGGACCCGGAAAACCTCATCCCTCATTTTTTAGAGAATTACATTGATTTTTTTACGCTCTTTTTTAATGAGGATCCCGCCGCATATGCCCGCTTAAAGCCGGGTGAAGAAAAGAGACTGGCCCTGATGAAGAAGGGCGATCCGAATTCTCCCTTCAACCTGTTTACCCGATCCGTAATTTATTTTCAGTGGGCTGCCGTGGATATTAAATTCGGCAATCGCTGGGATGCGGCCTGGTCTTTTCGCCGCTCTTTTCTGAGCGGGAAAGAGAACCTGGAAAAATTCAAAGGCTTTCCCCCGTCCCGTATGCTGCAGGGGGCCATGCAGGTGGCCGCAGGAACTATTCCGCCCGGCTATCAATGGCTGGCCAGCCTGCTCGGTATCCAGGGAACGATCGGCGACGGAATGAACACCCTCGAACAGGTATTGAATGGCAGGGATTCTCTTTCGCTCATATTTCACGACGAAGCTATCTTCTATTTTCTCTATCTCAAATTTCATATCCAGCATGAACCTGCCGCCGTATTCAACTACATCCGGCAGCAGCAGTTGGATATTCGCAATAATCATCTCTTTGCCTACCTGGCAGTTAACCTCTCTCGCAATAATCAGCAGGCGGCGGAGGCGGAGCAGATCCTGCACGATGTGAATCCGGGAACGGATTATCTCGACATGCCGATATGGGATCTGGAAATGGGATATGCCAAAGCCGATCACCTGGATCCGCAGGCTGCATTCTACCTGGAACGTTTTCTTACCCGGTTCAAAGGAAAATTCTATGTAAAGGAGGTGCTGCAGAAGCTGAGCTGGATATATTATCTCCAGGATGAGCAGGAAAAAGCCAATAAGGCCCGTAACCGCATACTGCGCGAGGGCAATATGGAAACAGAAGCCGATAAGCAGGCTTACAAAGATGCATTGTCGGGCCGCTGGCCGAATAAATTACTGCTCAGGGCCCGTTTGCTCGACGATGGCGGTTATTTCCATGAGGCGCTGCAACTGCTGAACGGGAAGTCGTCGGCATCGTTCGACAACGCCGCAGACCGGCTTGAATTTGCTTACCGGCTTGGGCGCTTATATGATGCGCTCGACAGAAAGGAGGAAGCCCTGGCGGCTTATATGACGACCATCAAGCTGGGCGAACACCGGAAGGAATATTATGCGGCGCGGGCGGCGCTGCAGACCGGCTATATTTATGAAGAAAGGGGCGACCGGCAAACCGCGATCATCTGGTTCAGGAAAGTGCTTGATCTGAAAGGGCATGACTATAAAAATGCGTTGGATCAGAAAGCAAAAGCAGGTATCGAGCGCTGCAGCAATGGCTGAAATATTTCCTATATTTAATTGATTAGCGAAAACACTTTTTATGCTTCGGCATTTGCAGATTCAGAACTACGCCATCCTCGAGGGAATCTCGCTCGATTTTACCCGCGGCCTCCAGGTGATCACCGGTGAAACCGGCGCCGGGAAATCCATTATGGCGGGAGCACTCTCCCTGGTGTTAGGCGAAAGAGCGGACAGTAGCGTGCTGATGCAACGTGAAAAAAAATGTATCGTTGAAGCGACCTTTGAAGCGGAAGGGAAAAAAGAGGTCGAAGATTTCCTGGCAGAGCAGGGATTGGATTCCGGAAAAGAACTGCTGCTTCGCCGGGAGATCAGTCCAAACGGAAAATCCCGGGCCTTTGTGAACGATACGCCGGTCAACCTCGAACAGCTTCGTAAGCTCAGCATTCAATTGGTTGACCTGCATCAGCAGTTCGACATTATTTTGTTGGGCGAATCTGATTTTCAGTTGTCGGTCATCGACGCCCTGGCAGGCCATGCGGCCCTGCTCCGGGAATATCGTCTTCGCTTCCAGGAATGGCGTGGATTGCAACTGGCGCTCGATGCGTTGAAGGCCCGACAGACCCAGGCGGATAAAGAAAATGATTATCAGAAATTCCTGTTCAGCGAATTGCAGGAAGCGGGCTTTGCCGAAGAAGAGGTAGAAAAGGCGGAAGCCGAACTGAAACTGTTGAGTCATGCCGAAGCCATCAAAGCGCTGCTCTCGGGCATACAGTATGAAATGCAGTCGTCAGACAATCCCCTATTGCAAAAGATCCGCGCGATCGGCCAGCAGCTCTCTCCTTACAGCGATTATCACGCTAAATTTCCAGGATTGATCCAGCGGCTGCAATCGGTGCATATCGAAATGCAGGATATTGCCGGTGAACTCGAATCGCTTAGCGATGAGGTGCAGCATGATCCAGAACAGATTGAAAAGTTAAACGAGCGGATCCATACCGGATACAAGCTGTTCAAGAAACATCATGTCAATACCACCACCGCGCTAATTCAATTGCAGACAGAACTGGAACAAAAGCTGCAGGAGACTTTAAATCTCGCGGAGGAGATCCATGCAAAAGAAAAGCAGGCCGAAGCCCAAATAAAAGAATTGACGGCGCTTGCCGGAAAACTATCGGAAAACAGAAAGAAGCAGCTCCGCGGATTTGAAGAGCAGGTCAATGGCCTGCTGAAAAAAGTGGGCATGTCCAGTGCGCGTATCCGCATACAGTTTACCGAAACCACGCTTCGCGACAGCGGAAAAGATGAGATCGAGTTTTTGTTCGATGCCAATAACAGCGGCCGCTTCGAACCCCTGAAGAAAGTGGCATCGGGAGGTGAACTGAGCCGCCTCATGCTTTGTATCAAATCGCTGGTCGCGCGGTCGCTCGATATGCCCACCCTGTTGTTCGATGAGATCGACTCGGGAATTTCCGGTGAAGCGGCCAGGCAGGTAGGTATTATACTGAAAGAGCTGTCCCGGAACCGGCAGGTGATCTGCATTACCCATCAGCCGCAGATTGCCGGAAAGGGAGATGCTCATTACTACGTGTATAAAGAAGAGCGGAAAGGCAAAGTGCGCACCGGGGTCCGCCTCCTCGATAATGAGGAGCGGATACACGTGATCGCCAAAATGCTTTCCGGCGAAAAGCCTACGGCCGCCGCGCTGGAGAATGCCCGGGAGCTCGTGAAATGAAAATAATATGCGCCGGTTCTTTATTCGCTTATTGTCTGCGGTGCTGATCATCTCATTGGCAGGCGTATTACTGTTCACGGTACTCTGCCTTTTCTTTCCGCTTCCCGATCATATCGAATACAGCACGCTGGTGCTCGACGACCAGGGTGAACCGGTGCATGCTTTTCTTACCGGCGACCAGCAATGGCGGATGAGCCTGGAAAAAGAGGAGATCACTCCCTTGCTCAGGAAAACCATCCTGGCCAAGGAGGACCGATATTTCTATTATCATCCGGGCATTAACCCGGTTTCGATGGTCAAAGCGCTTGTCGGGAATATCCTGTACGGCCATATCCGGTCGGGAGCTTCCACCATTACCATGCAGGTGGCCCGTGCGCTTGAGCCCAAGCGGCGGACCTACTGGAATAAATTGCGGGAAATATTTCGTGCCGAACAACTAGAGTTGAAATACAGCAAGCAGGATATCCTTCATCTCTATCTTAATCTTGTTCCCTATGGCGGCAATATCGAGGGCGTGAAGGCTGCCGCGATGTTTTATTTTAAAAAAGCGCCCGACCATCTGTCGTTAGCGGAGATCACCACGCTGTCCATCATTCCCAATCGGCCATCCTCTATGGTTATCGGCCGCAATAACGAAAGGATCGTGGCAGCCCGCAATCAATGGTTGCGAAGATTTGAAAGGGAGAAGGTATTTACGGAAAAAGAAATTGCAGATGCCCTGCAGGAGCCGCTCACCGCCTACCGGCATGCGGCGCCCAACGCCCTGCCTCAACTTAGCCTGAAACTAAAAAAACAGGGGGGGCAGATCATACCGACCTGTATCCATATGAATACGCAGCTCAAACTGGAGAAACTGGTGGCAGACTATGTGCGTTCCATTCGTCAGGACAATATCCAAAACGCCGCGGTGGTCGTGATCGACAACCGTACCCACCGGGTAGTGTCTTATATCGGTTCAGCAGATTTTCATGATACCACGGACGGGGGGCAGGTGAATGGCGCAGCAGCGGTGCGGCAACCGGGCAGTACATTGAAGCCGTTGGTGTATGGGCTTTGCATCGACCATGGATTGCTTACCCCGAAGCAGGTCATTACCGATGTTGCCGTGAACTATCAGGGATACACACCCGAAAACTTCGACCGGAAGTTCAATGGCTATGTCACCATGGAATATGCTCTGGAACATTCGCTGAACATACCCGCGGTAAAGAGCCTGGAGCAATTGGGCAAAGATCGGCTCATTCAAAGTCTGGCCGTCTGCGGATTTAAGCAGGTAAAGAAAGATCAGCGGAAACTGGGTTTGTCCATGGTGCTCGGCGGATGCGGCGCCACACTGGAAGAGCTGACGGCCCTCTACAGCGTGTTTGCCTGCAATGGTGTTTATTATGAACCGCAATACCGCGCTGTGCAAGGCAGACAATCCGGATCAACAGGACCTGCTCCCAGGATGCTTTCGACGGGAGCGACATTCATGATCAACGATATTCTATCCAAGCTGAACCGCCCCGACTTTCCCCTGAACTGGCAAAGCACTGTTCACCTGCCGCGCATCGCCTGGAAAACCGGCACTTCCTATGGAAGAAGGGATGCCTGGAGCATTGGCTACAACCGGCATTACACCGTGGGCATCTGGTGCGGTAATTTTTCTGCGAAAGGGGTACCTGACCTGAGTGGCGCCAATACCGCCACGCCGCTGCTTTTTAAAATATTCAACAGCATCGACTACGATACGGATGAACCCTGGTTTGAACAGCCAGCCGATTGCGCGGAACGCCCCGTATGTCCGAAAACAGGTCTGCCCCCGGGACCTTACTGCGACCATCCAATCAGCGCTTACTTTATTCCAGGCGTGTCCACGACCAAAACCTGTGAACATGTAAAAGAAGTGCTGGTCTCCGCCGACGAGCGCATCTCTTTTTGCCGGGCCTGTGTACCCCCCAATGGGTATAAGAAAAAATGGTATGAGGTCGTCGCGCCCGACATGCAACGCTATTTCGACGAGAACCATATTGCCTATCAGAAGATCCCGCCGCACAATCCGGCGTGCGAAAGGATTTTCCACGGAGGAGGGCCCGTTATTGTTTCGCCGGCTGCCGGCACGGAGTATTATATCAGCAAAAAGGATCCGGAACCATTGCAGTTACGCTGCAATACAGGCAATGACGTGAGCCGGATATACTGGTATATCGACGATCGTTTTTATAAATCTTCCGATGCGCACGCCGCGCAGTTCTTTCTTCCCGACGAAGGGCCGGTGAAAATTTCCTGCACCGACGATCAGGGCAGGAACCGCGATATCCGGATCACGGTCAGGTATGTCAATCTCTGATTATTCTTCCTTGCTGACGCTGCCGGCCCCGGACACCTGCTGGGTCACATTCTGGGCATTGCCTTTATAGCGGACATTTCCCACGCCGCTCACCTCAGCCTGCAGCTTCACGCTCGCATACACTTCCGCACTGCCGGCGCCGGAGATATCCACCTTCGTGTTCTCGGAAAGCAGGTCGAAGCAATAGGCATGACCGGCCCCGCTAAGATCGATGCCTAACTCTTTGGTCTGTCCTTTTAACCGGATGGAACCACTTCCAGAAATGCCGGCATCTATTTTTGGCGCATCCACTTCCATTTCGATATCGCCCGCCCCGCTGGCCTCCAGGCTCAGGGCATCGGGATTGACAATTTTGGTCTGCCCCTTAATGTCGCTGGCTCCCGACACTTCAATGTGGTCGTACACAGGCGCGGTGACGTACACAATGAGATCGTTTGACGGGCTCAGATTATAGCCCCGTCTCGTCCCGATCTCAATTTCGTCGCCATTCTGGCGGATTTCCACATAAGGCAAAATATTTTCATCGCCTTCGAGCTTCACCGGCTTCAGGTCGCCCTGGGAAACCATCAGCTTGATGGCCCCGCTGGCCTCCACGCTCTTGAAGGGCGAAACGGAACGCTCTTCGGTCTTGATCACACCATTCCCGCGGATCCGCTTGCCGATGAAACGGCAGCCGGTAACAAGAATGGATGCAAGAACGACGGCGAACAGGATTGTTTTTTTCATGACTGTTTTTTGAGTGACTAAAATTCGGATTTATTCCCGATTATTGAGATCCTTTAAGCTATTGGACGCCAAAGGACTGATCCGGGTTACGGGCCGGATGAACCGGGGAAATCCGGGGAATGGGGCCTGGCTAAACGCCAAAACCTTTCTTTATCTTCGCAACTCCATGACAGAAAAGATCCTGATCCTCGACTTCGGTTCCCAGTATACCCAATTGATAGCCCGCTCCGTTCGCGAAGCCAATGTGTTTTGCGAGATTATTCCTTACCACCAGGCCTTTGAAGCGGGTCCCGAATTGAAAGGGATTATTCTCTCCGGTTCCCCGGCTTCAGTTAATGACAAGGACGCGCCGATCATCAGTGTCAAAGCGCTGCATGCCCGCCATCCCATTCTCGGAATTTGCTACGGAGCGCAGCTGACGGCAAAAGACTTTGGCGGGAAGGTCGCCAGCAGCAACAAGCGCGAATACGGCCGCGCCCTGCTGAATAAGATCAAGGACGATACCCTGCTGAAGGATATCAGCCCCCTGAGCCAGGTCTGGATGAGCCATGCCGACACGATCCTGGAACTGCCTGCCGGTTTCGACGTGTTAGCCGATACGGAATCGATACCCTATGCCGCTTTCAGGAATAACGGCGAAGGGCATCCGCTTTACTGCCTGCAGTTTCACCCGGAAGTATACCATACCATCGAGGGCAAGAAGATCATCCGGAATTTCCTCGTCGATGTTTGCGGATGTACGCAGGATTGGACGCCGGCGCATTTCATCAATGATACGGTAGAACGGCTCCGGGAGCAGATTGGCAAGCGGAAAGTGATCATGGCGCTGAGCGGAGGCGTTGATTCCACAGTTGCTGCCACGCTGATCAATCGCGCTATCGGCAAAAGGCTGTCAGGTATTTTTGTCGACAACGGCGTGCTCCGCAGGAACGAGTTCAAAGAAGTGCTGGATACCTATAAAACCATCGGCCTGAACGTAAAAGGCATCGACGCAAAAAAAATATTTTATAAAAAGCTGAAGGGCAAAACGGATCCGGAGGATAAACGCAAGGCCATCGGCAAACTATTCATCAAAATATTCGCCGACGAAGCGGAGAAGCTCAAAGGCATCGAATTGCTTGGACAGGGCACCATCTATCCCGACGTCATTGAAAGCGTTTCGGTGCACGGGCCTTCCATGACGATCAAATCGCATCACAATGTGGGCGGACTGCCAAAGAAAATGAAACTGGGCCTCGTGGAACCGCTGCGGTTTCTTTTCAAGGATGAAGTGCGGAAAGTGGGCCGGGAGCTCGGCATTCCCGATGATTTGCTGAACCGCCATCCATTCCCCGGCCCCGGATTGGCCATTCGCATATTGGGCGAGGTGAATGAGGAAAAAGTAAACCTGCTGCAGCAAGCCGATCATCTGTACACCCGCGCGCTGAAAGAACATAAGCTCTACGACCAGGTCTGGCAGGCCGGCGCCATCCTGTTGCCGGTAAAAAGTGTTGGGGTAATGGGAGATGAGCGGACCTACGAATTCACGGTAGCGCTTCGGGCGGTGACTTCGGTGGATGGGATGACGGCAGACTGGGCCCATCTTCCTTACGATTTTCTGGCGCTGGTCTCCAATGATATTATCAATCAGGTAAAAGGGATCAACCGCGTGGTATACGATATCAGCAGCAAACCGCCGGCTACCATTGAATGGGAGTAAAAAATAGCAGTACTGATGAAATTCGTCTCTTCCGCCCTACTGGCTTTTTCTCTTCTGGTCGCAGGAGTTTCCAGCTCCTTTGCCCAGCAAACAGATTCTTCCGCTTGTCGTATGGCGGTATTCCTTCCGCTTTATCTCGATTCGGCTTTCGATGCTTCCGGTAATTATCGTTTCGATCAGAATTTTCCGAAATACCTCAACCCGGGACTGGAATTTTATGAAGGGCTTCAGTTAGCTGTTGATTCCCTGAAGAAAAGAGGCATTCAACTGGATATCACAGTCTACGATACCCGATCGGCGACAAAAAGCCTGAGGCAGATCCTGAACGAACCGGCCTTCGATTCCATGCAGCTTATCTTAGGCGACGTGAACCTGAATGAATTGAGAACATTAGCAAGGGAAGCCGCTATTAAGGGAATTCCTTTTGTGAATACCAACTTTCCGAACGATGGCGGCATTACGAATAATCCCGACTTCGTGATCCTCAATTCCACCCTGAGGTCCCATTTCGAAGCCCTGTATCGGTTCATTCAACGGAACTGGGCCACGTCCAATATTTTGTATGTGAGAAAAAAAGGCGGCGGAGAAGATCTGGTCAGGCGGGAGTTTAGCACAATCGAAAAGAACACCCGTTCCGTGCCGCTGACGATGAAGTATATCAATATCGAGAACCCGGCAGACCTTGCGCCCCTGATGCCTTATCTCGACAGCAATACGAAGAATATCATCCTCGTCGGCAGTCTCGACGACAACTACGGCAAGCGGCTATGCGCGCAATTGGCTTCACTCTACAAAACCTATCCCTCGAAGGTTTTCGGAATGCCCACCTGGGACGGAATAGATTTTACCACGCCGGAATATACAGATCTCGAAATCTACTACACGACGCCATTTTACTATAACCCGAACGACAGCCTCGTGGTTTCCATCCAGCAATATTTCAAGAACCGTTTCTACTCGAGGCCTTCCGATATGGTGTACCGGGGGTACGAAACGATACTGCATTTCGGGCAACTGCTCAACGAACACCAGGGTAAACTGAACGGCAGCATCGGCGAAAAAAAATTCAAAGTGTTTAACGACTTCGATATCCAGCCGGTTTTCCTGAACAAAGAAACTCCCACCCTCGATTACCTCGAAAACAAAAAGCTCTACTTCATCAAGAAGGTCAATGGCAATGTTGTTGCAGTATATTAGGGCATGGCGCTTCTCACATTTACAGACAAAGGCATCTGGTGTGCTGCAGGCGATTTCTATATCGATCCCTGGCAGCCGGTAAAGCGTGCTGTCATTACGCATGCGCATAGTGATCATGCGCGACCCGGAAGCGAATCCTATCTCTGCCATCACCTGACCAGGCCCTTGCTTGAATTTCGTCTTCCCGGTTCTGTTTGCCAGGGCGTTGATTGGAATGAACCGGTATTGCTGAACGGCGTTCGCGTGTCCCTGCATCCCGCCGGACATATCATCGGTTCGGCCCAGATCCGTGTTGAATACCGCGGCGAAGTTTGGGTCGTGAGCGGAGATTATAAAACGGAAGACGATGGTATCAGCGGGAAAATGGAATTGCTTCGTTGTCATGCTTTCGTTACCGAGTCAACTTTCGGATTACCGATCTATCAATGGGAGCCTCAGCGCGAGATTTTTTTCGACATTCAAAACTGGATACTCGCCAACCGCGAAAAAGGTAAGAACTCTGTGCTGATCGCTTACAGTCTGGGTAAGGCTCAACGACTGCTTCCCGGCCTTGCAGAGATCAGTGCGACCGTATATGCGCATGGCGCGGTGTGGAACACGAACCAGGTGCTGAGGCAATCGGGCTTTCCATTGCCAGACCTGGTTCGGGTAACGCCCGATATGGGTAAGGATGCCTTTAAAGAAGCTATTATCATTGCACCGCCTTCGGCCGACCAGTCACCCTGGATGCGTCGTTTCGAACCTTATGCTGTCGGCGTATGCAGCGGCTGGATGCAGGTTCGCGGTCATCTTCGCCGCCGCAATGCCGATGCGGGCTTTGCGCTGAGCGATCATGCAGATTGGAACGGCCTCGTGCAGGTGGTGCGTGAAACCGGAGCGGAGAAAGTTTTTGTCACCCATGGATTCCAGTCGGCCTTCAGTCGTTATCTGAATGAGACGGGCATCGCAGCGCAGGAAGTGAAAACAGCTTATGGCGATGAACTCGAAGCAGAGACCGAAGAAAAACTGGCTGCGGCCGAAAGCGGATCAACACCATGAAAAAATTTGCAGACCTGGTGATGGCGCTGGGCTCGTCTACCAAAACCAATGACAAGCTCGATCTGCTCGCCGATTATTTTCGCGAAGCTGATGACCAGGACAAGGTCTGGGTCATTGCCATCTTCAGCGGAAGGCGGCCGAAGAGAACAGTCTCCGCTACGGTGCTCATGGAATGGTGCCTGGAGATTA
>DASZRP010000203.1:0-6337 GCA_035548895.1 Puia sp.
CATAGCAGTTGATCAATACTTTCCGGAGCTCGCCGGAAGGCATTTTCAGCACGGCATATTTCTCCTCCTTGTTGGTGAGCTGGGCAGAAGCACCGGCACTGCGTACCAGCTTGCCACCCTGACCCGGCTGCATTTCAATATTGTGCACATTAGTACCCAGCGGAATGTTCTTCATCTGAAGCGCGTTTCCGATTTCCGGAGTCACGGCGTCGCCCGACAATACCGTCGTTCCGATCTGCAACCCCTGGGGCGCCAGGATATATCTCTTCTCCCCGTCGTTATAGTGCAACAGCGCGATGAATGCGGTACGGTTGGGATCGTATTCGACCGATTTAACCACGGCCGGGATCGCCTTCTTATCGCGCTTGAAGTCTACCAGACGGTATTTCTTCTTGTGTCCGCCGCCGATATAGCGCATTGCTCTTCTACCCTGCGCATTGCGGCCGCCGGTAGATGATTTTTTTTCCAGCAGGCTTTTTTCGGGATTGTCTGTCGTCAGCTCGGTGTACGCATTTCCGATCCGCCATCTGGTTCCGGCTGTTACCGGTTTGTATTTTTTCAGTGCCATAGCTTTATATTATACTTCAACTTTTGCGGCAGTTGAACGCCATTCTTTTTAACGATTAAATATTCGAATACAAATCAATGCTGTCTCCTTCGGCTACCGTAACCAGGGCTTTCTTATACCCGGGCTTACGACCCTGGATCAGTCCCGCCTTGGTCGACCTGGAGCGAACCTTGCTCGGCACCACCACTGTATTCACATCCACCACCGTGATCCCGTAAAAATCTTCCACTGCCTTTTTAATCTCCAGCTTGTTGGCCTTCCGGTTCACCCGAAAAGCATAGCGGCGCAGTTTCTCCTGCTGGGCGTTTGCCTTTTCGGTGAGTATCGGGCGGATCAGAACTTCAGATGACTTCATCTTTATTAATTTGAAAATTTGATAATTTGAAAATTTGAAAATCATTTACACATTTTCAAATTTTCACATCTCCACATTACACTGCCACTTCCTCTTCCACAAACATCTTCGCCGCCGATTCGGTCAGCACCAGCACTTCCGCATTCACGATATCGTACGTGTTGATGTCGGCCAGCAGGCTGCTTTCCAGATAAGGCAGGTTCCTTGCGCTCAGCTGCAGGTTATCATTATATTCCGGCAACACGAACAGGGTCTTTTTCTGATCCAGCTTCAGGTTGTCGAGGATATTCACGAATTCTTTTGTTTTCGGAGCATCCAGCTTGATGTCTTCCACCACCACGATAGCATTTGCCTTGGCCTTATGGGCAAGAGCGGAGATCTTTGCAAGATCCTTCACCTTCCGGTTCAGCTTGAAATCGTAAGTGCGCGGCTTGGGCCCGAAAATGGTACCACCGCCTTTATACAACGGGTTCCGGATATTGCCCTTACGGGAACCGCCGGTTCCTTTTTGCTTGTGCAGCTTCTTGGAAGAACCTTTCACTTCCATCCTGGTCTTCACTTTGTGCGTTCCCTGACGCTGTGCCGCTAAATACTGCTTTACGGCCAGATAGATCACATGATCATTCGGCTCGATCTCAAAGATCTCTGCCGGCAGATCCAGCTTACGACCCGTCTTGTCTCCTTTTATATTTAAAACATCTACTTGCATGTGAATGGAATTGATAGGTTACTTCTGAATATAAACAACAGCGCCGTTATGACCGGGAACAGATCCGGAGATCAGCAGGTAGTTCTTGTCAGGGAATATCTTGACCACTTTCAGGCCTTTCAGCTTCACGCGGTCTCCACCCAGGCGGCCCGCCATGCGAACCCCTTTCATTACGCGGGAAGCGTCGGAAGAGTTACCCAGTGAACCGGGTGCGCGGCTGCGGTCGTGCTGACCGTGTGACTGGCTTCCTACCCCGTGGAATCCATGGCGCTTTACAACACCCTGGAAGCCCTTACCCTTGGAAGTGCCTACCACATCCACCTGTTCACCTTCGGTGAAGATGTCGACCGTGAGCGTATCGCCCAGGTTCTTTTCTATGGAAAAATTGCGGAATTCTTTTACGAACTGCTTAGCCGTTGTATTCGACTTTGCGAAGTGATTTTTCTCGGAGGCGAGAATATGCTTTTCTTTCTTGTCGCCAAAAGCGAGCTGGAGTGAGTTATAACCGTCCGACTCCGTGGTCTTGACCTGCGTCACCACGCAGGGACCAGCTTCAATGATGGTACAGGCTACCTGCTTTCCATCGGGGGTGAACACGCTGGTCATTCCAATTTTCTTTCCAATTAACCCTTTCATCTTTTATTGGTTTGTGCCTGGAGTCTAAGGACAATCAGCGGTTTTAATAACAGGCTGTTCGCCTGTTTCTGATTTCAATCCCCTGTTTGCAGCCGACCTTTTCCCTTGGTCGCCGAAGCTTTAGCGAAGGCGACTTAGTCACTTTTCGCTTCTGCTTCGCCATCTTTTTCAGATTCCCGCCTTCGCTTAAGCTATGGCGGGCGAGGGAAGTACCGGCAGTAAACAAACCCCGAATGGCTTGTTCATATTTTCATTATTCAAAGAATCCAGCGCTGCTTTGGCCCTTCCGGGTTTGGCAGATGGATATTTTTCATCGTCAGGCCTTGATCTCCACATCCACACCGGAGGGCAGGTCAAGCTTTGACAGGGCATCTACCGTTCTGGAGGTAGATGTGTAAATGTCCAGCAAACGCTTGTGGGTATGCAGCTGGAACTGCTCACGCGCCTTCTTATTCACGTGCGGCGAACGCAGCACGGTAAATACTTTCTTGCGCGTGGGTAAGGGAATGGGACCCGTTACCACAGCTCCGGTACCCCGTACCGTTTTTACGATCTTTTCGGCGGATTTGTCGACGAGATTGTGATCGTAAGACTGCAATTTGATTCTGATTCGCTGGGACATATGTCAATCACCGTTTTTTGAACGGGATGCAAAGGTAGCGATAAGCGAAGATTCCGGCAAAGAATTATCGCGTTTTTTTCATAATTATTTGCCTATCTGCCGCCTCCGGGAACATGGGTCTGCAGATACGTGGTATACAGGCTGGCCAAATGCTGCGTTGTGCCCGGTCCCTCATTGATGGCATGGGTCCGGTTCGGATAGGCCATATACTGGAAGGGCTTGTTATACTTAACCAGTTCATTCACCAGCATTTCCGCATTCCCGAAATGGACATTGTCGTCGCCCGTACCATGGATGTAGAGCAGGTTCCCGCGCAGGTTCTGCACATAGTTCAAGGGTGAACCGAGCTTATAGTCTTCTTTAGCTTCTTCCGGAATGCCCATATACCGCTCCTCATAGATATTATCGTAGGTGGCCAGGTTGGTCAGCGCCGAAACAGCGATGCCGGTCTTATATATTTCCGGGTACTGGAACATCAGGTTCAAAGTACAGGAGCCTCCCCCGCTCCAGCCCCAAACAGCCACCCGGGAACTATCCACGAAGGGCCATTTCAGTATCTCCATGGCCCCCATGGCCTGGTCGCGGATATTCACGCGTCCCACTCTCCGGTAGATCGCATTTCTCCAGGCAGCTCCTTTGGGAGCAGGGGTTCCCCGGTTATCAAGGGAAATATAGATATAGCCGTCTTTTGCCATATCGCCCTGGTAAAGAAAGTTGCGGCCTTCGCCGTACTTATCAAGGACCGTCTGACTGGCCGGTTCGCTGTAAACAAAGAAAACAATGGGGTATTTTTTATTCGGATCGAAAGGAACGGGCTTTTTTATCCATCCATCCATCGTCACCCCATCTACCGTGGTGATCCGGAAAAAAGACATATTCGAGGCTGCACTATCGGCAGCAGTAGGGATCGTTACCCCCGCGGAGGCTGCGATCTTCTGATGGTTGGGCAGCGTAATGATCTCTCCCGAGCGCCTCGTGTAGTAGTTCGAAAAATCATGAAGCGCATAGCTTCCGTCCGGAGAAATATCGTAACGGTGCGTGCCCGGCTGATTCATCGGGGTGACCCGTTCGGCCTTCCCTTTTCCATCCAGCCGGCAGCGATAGAGATACTGCTGGGTTGCGTTATCGGGCGAGGCTAAGAAATAAAGCTGGTTATGTTTCTCGTCGATCAGCGAAATATCGATCACGTCGTAATTGCCCGCGGTGATCAGGCTCTGCTTTTTCCCATCCCGGCTCACCCGGTACAAATGGCGCCAGCCGTCCTTTTCGCTGGGCCAGATAAATTCAGTTCCGTTCTGCAGCCAGTCCCAGCCGCCCATCCGGTAATCGTCGTCCCAGCGGGAGATAATATCGATCCAGGAAGTATCTTTCTCCGAAAGGATGGTGTGAACCGAGCCGGTTTGGACATCGCAGAGCATTACATCGCTTTCATTCTGCCGCCGGCTCAGGTGCTGCACGATCAATTCCTTATTATTTGCCGCCCATTCCATGCGAGGCAAATAACTGCCCAGCTTCGAATCGTAAGGAACCTGCATCCACTGCGTGTGTCCGTCGCCGATATTGACCACCCCGATACGGAAAGGAGAAGGCAGTTGCCCCGCCACCGGATATTCCACGGGTATCACGTGAGAATATACCGAGTCGGTGGTATTCAGCATATAGTAGTCGCGCGTGCTGCTGTCGTTGATCTGCCAGAAAGCTAAGGAGCGGCTGTCCGGGCTCCAGCGGAAACCATCCCGGCAATCGAATTCCTCCTCGTAAACCCAGTCGAACGTACCGTTGATCATCTGGCGGGTGCCATCGTGCGTCAGGGCCTTCACTTCGTGCGAAGCGAGGTCTTCCACATAAAGATTATGCCCGCTCACATAGGCCGCTTTTTTCCCGTCGGGCGAAAATTTGGCGAACATCAAAGAAGAAGGCGGTAGCTGGACGCCAAGCTGTTTCAGGCTGAGATCCGTGAGATCGTATATCCAGTAATCGCCGCGGGTGTCGTAACGCCAGACCTTTTTGGTGTTCGTATAGATGAGTATTTTTTTGAAGTCGTTCGAAAAGAAAAAATACCTGACCTTCAGCGGAGTCGTTTGTCCCGCGGGGGTCAGCGCCTGTTTGGTCACCACCAGGTGGGCAATGCCCGAAGGCAGTTGATACTGCAGAATGCCCTGTTCATCCGCCTCATAATAGCTGCTGCCATCCGGGTTCCACACCGTCGTGTTGTACAATTGTGCCGAGGCACTTAAAGCCAGGCAAAAAGAAAGAACGATCAATATTCCTTTAGGTGGGTGGGTAAGAAAGCTCATGGAATCAATTTAAAAGCGGAAATTAGGTATTCACCGTCAGGATTAATAACCATTCAAAAAAAAGTCTCCCCGGTCAATGACCGGGGAGACCACATATCAATGCAAAGCGGGATCAGGCAGTCACCTTACCGCTCTTTCCTTTCACTTTAGCGATCACTTCTTCGGCGATATTGTTCGGCGCCGGAGCATAGTGCGAGAACTCCATCGTGGAAGTCGCGCGGCCCGAGCTCAGGGAGCGAAGCTGGGTGACGTATCCGAACATTTCAGACAGCGGCACTTTCGCTTTGATCACCTGCAGGTTGGCGCGGCTGTCCATGCCTTCGAGGATGCCGCGGCGACGGTTCAGGTCACCCGTTACATCTCCCATGTACTGATCCGGCGTCAGCACTTCCACTTTCATGATGGGTTCGAGCAGCACGGGCTTCGCTTTGCGGGCCGATTCGCGGAAAGCGGATTTGGCGCAAAGTTCAAAGCTCATCGAGTCGGAGTCCACATCATGGTAGCTGCCGTCGAATACGCGGACCTTCATATTGGTCATCGGATAGCCTGCCAACACGCCGGTCGTCATCGAGGTCTCGAACCCTTTCTGGATGGCCGGTATAAATTCCTTCGGAATGGAACCTCCGAAGATATCGTTGACGAACTGGAAATGCTCTCCTTCGTTTTCCTTCAGCCATTCTTCATCGGCAGGCCCGATCTCGAACTGGATATCGGCGAACTTACCGCGACCACCGGTTTGCTTTTTCAGCACTTCACGGTGCTCAATGGAAGCATTAAACGCTTCTTTGTAAGCTACCTGGGGCGCGCCCTGGTTTACTTCCACCTTGAACTCGCGACGCATACGGTCGATAATGATTTCAAGGTGCAGCTCTCCCATTCCGCGGAGGATGGTCTGGCCGGTCTCTTCGTCCGTATTCACGCGCAGGGTGGGATCTTCTTCCACCAGCTTGGCGATGGCCATGCCCATTTTATCCACGTCGGCCTGGGTTTTCGGTTCAACCGCAATGGCAATTACCGGCTCGGGGATAAACATATTTTCCAGGGTGATCGGATGATCTTCATCGCAGAGCGTATCCCCGGTTTTGATTTCCTTGAAACCCACAGCAGCCCCGATATCGCCGGCTTCGATGAAGTCGATCGGGTTCTGCTT
>DASZRP010000204.1:0-16956 GCA_035548895.1 Puia sp.
TGCGATTTCACCAGCCAGGAAGTCCGCTACCGGGAAATAGCTTTTTTTTGTACCGGTGTCTGTTGTCGTCGTTGGGGTGGTTGCCGTTGCCGGAGCCTGATGACAGGCCGAAAAAACAAACAACAGCATAGGGAAAAACAGTGCCTTGAATAATTTCATCCTGCAAAATTACTGCAAGAATCAGAATTATCTGATCGGCCTGCTGAATCCCAGGCGAATGCCATAATTGGTCATATTCTCCTTCAGCGGGTAATCTGATTTGTAAGTAGACAGGATCTGATAGCGCATCATTGGACCGAGCTCCAGCCGGCTCTTGCCAATTCTGTAAGAAATGAAGGCATCGGCGCCGACGTTGAAATTCCATCTCCGCAGCGCTGCGGGATCCTTGGTATAGCTTGAGTAATCCCTTGAAAGCACATATATATCCTGGTTCAGCAGGTAACTGGGTTGGATAGTGGCTGAAACATGAAACTGGAGTCTGTCTTTCCCGGCCACCTTCCATTCGATGCCAACGGGCATGGACAGTTGATAAAACTTGTTCTGGTATTGCTGGGCATTTTTCGGATTCACAGCATTCCCGGAATTGTTGTTCAGCAGCGAGTCCGCGATATAGCCGAAATAGGAGCTCAAGGAAGCTCTTGCCTGCGATGGTCCGGCGCTGAAAGCACTAATGTAGTAACGGCTAAAACTAAATTGAAGCCCTGCCTTCAGGGACAAATTTTTGGAGAGGCGATAAAGGAGGCTTCCGCCGATGTCGTACCCCATCGCCGGCGTGTTGTCGACAAACCCATTGACATTGGCAAAGCGCACGACGGTAATCGGTGCGTTTTGAATGGTCTGATAGATCTGCTGATAGTTAACACCATTCAGGCTGCGGGTGGTCAGCGTGGGGGATACATAGATCTCCCAGCTGAAACGATCATTTTTTATATGATGATTTTCTTTGGTTGTTCTTTCCGCAGTGGTAGCGGCAGCTTCATCGGCTGTCGGTGCAAGTTCCGGGAGCTGATTTGAATTTGACTGCTTGCCCGGCGCAGTTATGTCAGACGGTATGGATGGAGTAACGGATTGCTCGGTCAGTGCAGTTTCGCCGGACTGATTTTTAGCCTGAATGCTGCTCAGATTGGATCTGATTTCTGCATGCGTCGGACTATTGCTGAAAGCCAGCATGCCGGCATCGCTTTCTTCCAGGGCCGGAAGGCTAAGCCAGGGGCCTTTTGCGGAATGATCGTTATCCGGCTTCGAAACATTTACCCGCGGCTCTGCAAAAGCATTGAAGGCTTTCAAATCCAAAGCATCGGCGGCTTCTGCCTGTGCAGCAGGCCTGGGTGATGTTTTTACGCTCAGGGTATTTTTCGACGGACTGATCAGTTGAATGCCGGCAAGGATCAGGATGCCGCCTACTAGAATACTCATTCCGATAACGAAGCGAATTCTTTTGGTATGTAAAGAGCGGTGGATTTCGTTCCAGACTTTATCTGAAGGGTACATTTTAAACTGATCGGATTTCTCCTTCAGCTGCCCCTCAAACTCGTCATCAAAAAAAATACGCTCCTTCATGTTCGCTCGTTTTGGTACGGTATCTCAAAAGCATCAGTGGATTGCAGTTAATCGATCCGGTTTCTCCCGCGATTCCGGAATAAGGCTTCGTTTCACCAGAATATCTTCCAGCATCTGCCGGGCCCGGGTGTACTGTGAACGGCTGGTGCTTTCCTCTATCTCTAACATTCGTGAAATTTCTTTATGAGAATAACCTTCGATGGCGTACAGATTGAGCACGGTACGGTAACCAATGGGTAAAAGACGGATGCAGTCGACAATTTGTTTTGCCTGAACAATGGACGGGATGCTTTCTTCACGTACCTGAGCCGAATTAGCCTGAATGAGGTCAACACTTTCATTAAAGCGTTTATTTTTTTTCAGGTGATTGATGCAGGTGTGCACAATGATCCGCCGGATCCAGCCCTCGAAAGCGCCTTTATTGCTGAAGGTATGTATCTGAAGAAAGACTTTGATAAAGCCATCCTGAAGCATATCCTCAGCGTCTTCGCGGTTATGCGCAAACCTGAAACATACTGCCAACATTTTGGGACTATAGCGTTGATATAGTTCCCGCTGGGCAGCAGCATGATTTTTCAAACAGCCTTGTAAGATGGCTTCTTCGGTCATAAAACCAAGTTGCCCTGTAATTTAGACAAATTTTGGCTCCGAAAGCTGCATTGCCGGAAAGATTCCGGCGGCCTTTTTTAGTCGTATAATAAATTGCCGGTCATCTCCCGGGGGACGTCGTAACCCATAAGACTGAGCAGCGTTGGCGCTATATCGGCCAGCTTGCCGGGGTGAACTTTCCCACGCCATTGATTATCAACAATGAAATAGGGAACCAGGTTCATGGTGTGGGCGGTATTGGGAGAACCATCGGAGTTGATCATATAGTCCGCATTCCCATGGTCGGCAGTGATAAAAACTATATAGTCATTTTTGAGTGCGGCGGTAACCACTTTTTCTACACAGCGGTCAACGGTTTCAACGGCTTTGATTGCGGCAGAAAAGACGCCGGTATGCCCTACCATATCGGCATTGGCGAAATTGAGGCAGATAAAATTGGCTGATTTATTCTCTATTTCCGGGACGATGGCTTCTGTGATCCCTTCCGCACTCATTTCAGGCTGGAGGTCGTAGGTCGCTACTTTAGGAGAGGGAATCATGATGCGTTTTTCGCCCTCGAATGGATTTTCCCTGCCTCCGCTGAAAAAGAAAGTGACATGCGGATACTTTTCGGTTTCCGCAATACGTATCTGGGTCAGCAGGTTTTTTGCCATCACTTCTCCCATCGTCATTTTCAGGTCGTCATTCTCGAACATGACATGTACATTCCTGAAATGATGATCGTATTCCGTCATCGTCGTATAATACAGCGAGAGCTTTTTCATGCCCTGCTCCGGATGATCCGTCTGGGTTAGTACCTCCGTGATCTCCCTGCACCGGTCGGTTCTGAAGTTGAAACAAATGGCCACATCTCCATTCTGGATAGTAGCAACGGGATTGCCGGCTGCATCTTTCACCACGGCGGGTTTTATAAATTCATCGGTAACGTTTGCACCATAACTGCTTTCGATAATCGAGGTAGCGCTGGGTCCGCTGTCTCCTTTCCCGTTCACCATCGCATCATAGGCCAGTTTTACCCTTTCCCACCGCTTATCGCGATCCATGGCATAGTATCGGCCCGATACGGTAGCTATCTTCCCGGTTCCTTTTTTATCCAGATAAGCCTGCAGACCGCCCACAAACCCGAGCCCGCTTTTGGGGTCGGTATCCCGGCCATCCGTAAAAGCATGTATAAAAACTTGTTTCAGGTTCTCCGAATGACAGGCATCCACGATGGCTTTGAGGTGATTGGTATGGGAATGAACCCCTCCGTCGCTCACAAGGCCCAAAAGATGCAGTTTTTTGCCATTTTTTGCTGCATACCGGATGGTTTCAAGCAATACCGGGTTGGCGGCAAAAGACCCATCGCGAATGGCCACATTGATGCGTTGAAGTTCCTGGTAAACGATCCGGCCGGCGCCTATATTGAGGTGGCCAACCTCCGAATTGCCCATCTGCCCTTCGGGAAGGCCAACGGCTTCCCCGCAGGTCACCAGCGTGCTGTTCGGGTATTTTCCATAGAGAGAGCTTACAAAGGGGGTTTTAGCCTGGCGGATAGCGTCGGCCTTGTCGACCTGGCCAAGCCCCCATCCATCCATGATGATCAGGATTGCGTTTCTTTTTGCCATTATTGCGTGGTTAAAATGTATTATTTACGGCGCCCAAAGGTACTGCTATTGATTTGTTTATAAGGCCGTAAGGCGGCGATTACTTTGGCATATTTTTAGCTTTAAAGGGAATCAAACATTATTCTCATGAAACGCCTGATGGGGATGAGGTTTGTTCTGATAACCCTCATTCTCCTCACATTCCGGCCCGTTATTCTTCGGGCAGACCCTTATGATCTCGATGCAATAACATCGGCGATCCGGTCTGGCGATGTGAATCAGCTTTCTCCTTTTTTAGACGCCCGGGTCAATATCTGTCTTCCCGATAAAACAGATTCCTACAGCAAGACCCAGGCGGAAATGGTGATCCGCGACTTTTTTGCCACCCACACCGTGCAGGGCTTCAAGGTCATCCAGCAGGGCAATAACGGAGAGTACGTATTCTGCTCCGGGCTGCTCAGGACCGACTCCGGGAATTACCGAACCACCTTATTCTTCAAGCAAAAGGGTAACCGGCAGGTAGTGCAGGAAATCCGCTTTCAGCCTGTTGAATAAGCAATAAGCTTCCTTTATTCGATCCCGAACGGCTAAGGCCATTTCCATTAGATTTGCTTTTTAAAACAGGACTTTGAGCAAACGAGTTAATTGTTTTGAAGAGCGGCTGAACCGACTGGTGCAGGATGCCCTGGCGGAAGATATCGGCGACGGAGATCATTCCACCTTAAGTGTTATTTCACCCGCTGCCCGCGGGAAAGCTGTTTTGCGCATAAAGCAGACCGGTATTCTCGCTGGCGTTGCCGTTGCTGAAAAGATCTTTCGTTCGCGGGAAGCGAATGTGGAATTCAATGTTCAAAAACAGGATGGGGATACTATGGAACCGGGACAAACCGCTTTTGAAGTGGAAGCCTCACTATATACTATTCTGCAGTGCGAGCGACTGGTGCTGAATTGCATGCAGCGCATGAGCGGAATAGCTACTTTGACCCGCCAGTATGTGAAGCAGATCGAGGGGTATTCGTCACGCATCCTGGATACACGCAAAACAACGCCCAATTTTCGTCTATTGGAAAAGGAAGCCGTCAGCATCGGAGGAGGCCATAATCACCGTTTTGGCCTTTTCGATATGATCATGCTGAAAGATAATCATATCGACTATTGCGGAGGAATAACGAAGGCGGTGGAAATGGCCTATCGGTATGTTCAGCAGGTGAAGCCCGGGTTAAAAATTGAAGTAGAAGCCAGAAATCTGGAAGATGTTCGTGAAGTATTGGCTACCGGTAAAGTAGACCGTGTGATGCTCGACAACTTTTCGCCCGAGCAACTGAGGGAAGCGCTGACCCTGATTCAACAGCGATTGGAAACGGAGGCGAGTGGCGGGATCAACCTGGAAAATATCAGGTCGTATGCAGCCACCGGCGTTGATTTCATTAGTATCGGCGCTTTGATTCATCAGGCAAAAAGTCTGGATCTGAGCCTGAAAGCTGTTGTGTAGCGTATTCAGATATCGACTTTGAGATGGCCTGTTTTACAGGAAATAAAACGAAATGAGCAATAAAAAAGCGGATAAGCATGGGTTCGTTTACAGTACGAACCCGGAATTTTCCTTTGAGTTTGAACCGAACCGGCAGAAGGAAACCATTCCGCCGTCAAAGCAACGGCTGCGTGTGCTCCTGGATACCCGCCATCGCGGCGGGAAAGCAGTGACGGTTATTGTCGGATTTATCGGTTCAGCCGCAGACCTGGAAACCTTAGGCAAGCGGATCAAGACTCATTGCGGTACCGGCGGTTCAGTAAAAGATGGTGAGATACTGATACAGGGAAATCAGGTTGAAAAAGTAAAAGTCTGGCTCATTAAAGAAGGTTATAAAGCCAATTAGCACCCGCTCCCCTAAAAATCCATTCCCATGGCAAACTGCCACATGGGTCCGCCACGGAAGAATCCATTCATCTGCCAGCCTGCATCGAGCCTGAGGAAATAGCCTAACAAAGTGCTCCTGATGCCAAAGCCATAGCCTCCGGCGAAGGGCCCGATACCCCCTGCTTTGATTGTAACATCGACAGGAACCGACGGATCGTCGGTAGTAAAATGCATGGCGGGACGCGACATATTTTTGAATCCGTCGCCGGTCCAGGCAGTGCCCAGATCGATGAACTGAACGAGTTCAAAATTCCGCAGAAAAGCATTGTTGATCGGTTTATTGAACAGGGTAGTAAAGACGGGCAGGCGGAACTCGTTATTGAATACGAGGGCATTGTTTCCATTGGCTGCATTTTGTCTGAACCCACGCAGATTCAACTCCAGCGTCTGGTAAGCGTAATTCTGCGAAACATCGGGCGTCGGCAGCTGATTAGCCTTGGGAAAGAGATCTCCGTCCATACCGCCAACATAGTAAACGACGCGCTGATTGCCTCTCGAGAAATCGCCGGCTGCGCGAACAGCCCAGATAAAATTGCGGAAGATCGGATAGTAGTTTCTGGCATCGAAACCGAGGATAAACATGTTTCTCCCTTCTCCGGCAGACGGGGTGTTTACCTGGAAATTGAAATCAGCGTAGATCTTGTAACGCAAACCATTTAGAATATTCGTGGTCTTTACAATGGTATTATCGTAAACATATTCGAGGTGATTCAGCCAGAAAGTCTGTTTGTCGAGGTCTCCGGCCTTCAGCGCAATTTCGTCGAAGGTCGGATCGCCGGTATAAGCGCTGGACCCGTCGGCGCGCAGCTTTATCTTATCCGTTCTGAAACCCAGGCTATAGCGAAGGCTTTTCACTTTATCGAACGGGTAGCTGGCTACTGCCTGAAACAGATTGGTATACGATTTGGCGTCGAACTCGTGATAGATCCCTACGCTGGTGTCTGCAACCGGAAGAGATCCCACATCCGTCTTCCGGTAATATATAAACGAAAAATCTGTTCGCTTTTTGAGATAGTCGATGCGTCCGTACCATTCTCCGCCGCCGTCGAAAAACGAGCCATTGCCCGGGTTGAAAGCAGCGATATCTACTCCCCCGGTGCCTACGCCGATGGCGGAAGCCGAACTTCCTCCGAAAAGCGGCAGCCTCAGCGCACCGGTAAATCGCAGGTCTTCAAAGAGATCAAAAACAGCCGCTTTGAACATGGCATTAAAGGCCTCCTGTCCACCGAGCTGGATCGGGAGTGAGCCGGTAAAGGGCTGGTACCGATTTATCAAAACATCATTATTAAAGCCTGCGGTAAAATCCTGGGCGAAGAATTTCAAATGATAGTCGAACAGCTTGGCCTTTTTCAGCAATGGCTCAGGCGCGGGCCCGGCAGGCCGGGCAACGGCTGAAGGGGCTGCGCCGGTAGTGCTGTCTTTCTTCTCATTGTCGAATTCGCTTTCGAAAAAATCGTTTTGCTTTTTTGCTGTATCGGATGTCGGCTTTTGCAGATATTGTACGGCCTGGCCGCTGGCGGTCTGAGCGGCAACGATGCTTTGTTTCCTGAATTCGGTTTGCCGCGGATTGATGTTTCGTTTCTTTAGCGTGCTTTCATCCACTTTCAGCTTATACAGGAACTTCAGATCGCCTTCCTGGCGCACTTCGCTCACCTGGCCGTTTTCACCGGCAATCTTGGTTTCTTTCAGGCCGCTCTGATAATTTGTCAATGCAAAAACATACGCCGAATCCCGGGTTATGGAAAAAGTATAAACGGAATCCGGTTCAGTCCTTTTATTTGCCTGTAACGTTGAATCCAGGTCTTTTGGATCCGGGTTATGAAGAATTTCATCCCCAATGCGGTAAACGGTATCGATGCCATTGCGCCGGGTCGTGAAGAAGCCCGCGTACCGGTTGGCAATACCCGATTCGTCGCTGATGAACGTAAAATGAAAATTATTGTATTGGGTAGGGTAGCGCGCATTGCCATACTTCAGGTTGGTGAGCTGAGAGATCTGTTTATACTCGCTCCGGTTCCAGTTGTCGACCAGGAAAATATTGTAGTGGTAGTTGGAGGGCAGTACCGTATCGGTGGAAGGTGCAATACCGGAAGGCCGGTTGGATGAGAAAATAATTCCTGTTTTGTTCGGAAAGGAGACAAACGTGGCGTCCAGATCGTCGTAGACATCGTTCGTGATCTGTTCGAGGTCGTTGTTCTGGAGATGAAGAACAAAAATATCAGACTGGCCATTTTTTACAGCGCTCAATAACAGCGTATTGTTATCGAGCATGAATTTCATGTCCTGTACCTGGTCGAACATGTCGAGGTCTTCGACCACGCGTTTATATTTGGAAACGACATCGTATACGAACAGGCGCACTTTTCCTTCCTTGTAGTAGACCACAGCGAGCCGGGTTCCCTTTGGGTCCCAGGCAATAAGCGGATAGTGAGGCTGCAGGATTTTGTCGTTGGTGCGGACGCCGCTTGTCAGCAATACTTTACGGTTGACAAAATTTTCATGCAATACCACATTGTATTTGCCGTGCCTGAACTCGACCACGGCATAGGTCTGACTGCGGGGGGCGGGGTTTGGAGAGAAGTGGAAAAAGTCTTTGTTATCATTCACTTCTTCAACCACCGATACCGTTCCTTTGGGGGTGTTCCGGCGACCACGGATATCCTGATAATACAATTCTTCCTCTTCGGTCATAAAATCCTTCAGCACGTCTTTGAATTTCTTTTTGCAGATCCGTTGTGAAGCGCCGTTGGTATTGCGATATACGCGAGCGAGGTAGAGAAAATAGGTTACATTCTCTTTTTTATACCGGTTAGCGAAATAATACCAGAATGCGTGACCGGCAAGATTGGGTTTTTCGAAGGCGAAGTTGTAAAAATTGGTATACCTGCCGGAAAGTATGGCGGATTTCAACTGATCGTCCAGATCGGTATTCCAGGGTTCGGCGACGTACTGGATATAACCATCGGTTAACCATTGCGGAAGATCGAGCAGGGCCTGATTGGCGGCCATTTCCCCAAGGTCGTCGCCAAACAAAATGTTCTCTACCAGTACCCGGGCAATGCCTTCGCGGATCTGTGTGCGCAACTTATTGTGATCGTCCGTATAGTAAAGGATCATCTTGTTGTTGACCAGTTTCGTAATGCCGCCGGTGCTTTGCCAGTCGAGGTCCAATCCGATATTGGACTGCTCCATCTCGTTGAAACTGTTGTAAAGCACAATATTGGCACGACGCTGAAGGCCGTATTCGACCTGCTGTTCGATACCCGGCAGCTCTTTTTCCGCAACCTGGGCAACATATTTTGCCAGCGGATCGCCATGCTGATTAAAATAGGTGTTAAAATTCTGGGTTTGGTAATACTTCCACTTCATATTCTTGAACTGGAGCCGGTTCTGACCAAACGTAACGGTATTTACCTGGGGGAAAGCGTACTGAAAAAAAAACAGGGCGGACGCAAGCAGAAAAAATTCTTTCAACTTCAACTTATGCGGATCTTGCATATTATATCAGGAATTACACAACAATTCGGATTCAAGTTAATACAATCCAAAAACTCCGGGAAATCTCGTTTTTGCTCTTAAAAGGACAAATATGTTAACGGTAAAACGCTTCATTTTTAATCCCGTACAAGAAAATACATACGTTGTCTACGACGAAAAAGATGCCTGTTGTCTGATCGATCCGGGCTGTTATTTTCAGGAAGAGAAGGATTCTTTACGGGTTTGGCTGAATGAGCATCATTTAACTCCGGGATTACTGTTAAACACCCATTGCCACCTGGATCACGTTTTTGGCAATAAATGGGTTGCGGAGCACTTTGGCCTTCAGTTGCAAATCGGGGAACATGAACGGTCGACATTCGACCTGGCGCCGGAATTCGGGGAAACCTGGGGCCTGCCTTTTGAGAACTACAAAGGCAGCATTAATTATCTGCGGGAGGGAGACTGTGTTGGCGTGGGAGAAGATGAACTGGAAGTGCTATTTACACCCGGCCATTCAGCAGGCCATCTCAGCTTTTATAACAAAAGCCAGGGTTTTGTGCTCAGCGGGGATGTCCTTTTCCGGTTGAGTATCGGGCGAACCGATATTCCCGGGGGAGATATGAACACGCTGTTGAAGAGCATTCGGGAGAAGCTCTTTGCGCTGCCGGACGATACGATCGTATATCCCGGGCATGGCGACCCGACAACGATCGGGTATGAAAAAGAGAATAATCCGTTTGTCGGCGGCTAATTGTTCTTTTCGTATAAATCAAGGATCTTATCGACAATCCTTAAAGAAGTATGCCCATCCCATAGCGGTGGAATAGCCGATTTTTTCCAGGAATTACTTTTTATTTTAGTCAGGAAAGGGACCAGATTGTCCGGGTCTGTTCCCACCAGTTCATTCGATCCCAGGGTAACGGTCTCGGGCCTTTCTGTTGAATTTCTGAGTGTAAGGCAGGGAACGTGTAGTACAGTTGCTTCCTCGGTGATGCCTCCCGAATCGGTAATGACCGCCTTCGCATATTTTACGAGGTAGATAAATTCCAGGTAACTCATAGGCTCGACGGCGATCAGAGAAGACGTGGTAATGAACCGATGCTCCAAATTCTTTCTTGTTCGCGGGTGGACAGGAAATACGACCGGTCTGCCGTCTGTTTCTCTTAATATGATATCCAATAGCTTACTCAGATTCTTCGAATCGTCTACATTGGCCGGACGATGAAGCGTGATCAGAAAGTACTCGTGTTCCCGCAATTTATGTTCATCCCAAAGAGCGGGCTTAATAAGTCTGTCCAGATTTTGGTACAGGGTGTCGATCATCGTGTTCCCGACAAAGTGGATGCGGCTGTTATCGACCCCGTTTTTGACCAGTTGGGCATTCGCCCATTCGCTGGTTGTGAAAAAATGGTCGCAGATCGAATCGGTAACAATTCGGTTTATTTCCTCGGGCATGCTCATGTCTCCCGATCTGATGCCAGCCTCGACGTGAACTACGTCAATTCCAAGTTTTTTTGCCGTTATGGTACAGGCCATAGTGGATGTAACATCGCCAACCACCAGAACAAGCGCCGGTTTGTTTTGCATTAATTCAATCTCAAACTTAATCATAATAGCCGCAGTCTGTTCGGCTTGCGTTCCACCACCGCATTGTAAATTGACATCCGGCTCGGGAATGCCCAATTGCTGGAAGAAATCCTCGCTCATTTTCTTATCGTAGTGTTGCCCTGTATGGATGAGCCTCCAGGAAATTTTACGTCCTTTTTTCTGTTCGGATTGGATTGCTTTGATAATGGGAGCAATCTTCATAAAATTTGGTCGCGCTCCGGCAACTAATGTGATGTTAACCATTTCTGACAAGTGACAGGCTTTTGCCTGATTCAATAGGTGACGGAATGTTTTCTTTTTTCACTGAATCGATCAATCAGCATTTTGGAATTTCTGATATTGGAACGGGAAGAAGCTCCAAAAAGAATTGAATCAATTCCCGGCTGATCACAAACGTACTCCAGTGCTTCTTCAGCAGGGATGGTGCCTGCGGCAAAGACCTGCATGGCAATCAGTCTGCATCTTTTTTCAGCAATGACTTTTTCGTATGCTGCTTTGCCACCTGACATACGAAAACCACTTTTGTTAATCGAGGCGCAGATTGTTGGGTTCTCGATCCCCTTCGACTCCAGCACATTCAGCAACAAAGGCAGGTTCATCGTAATAAATCCTGCTTCCGCGTGATATTTCTGCCGTACGTAGTGATGGAATCCCACCAGGAAATCGGACATACCCAGGCCAAGCAGCAAGTCAGTAACCACATTCTGCAGAAAGATCACCGGGGTGGAAATACCTTTGAACATTTTCATTTCTGCATCGATCATGAGTTCCATCATCGAGATGAAATCTTTCTGCACAAAAGCCAGACCTCCCTTGGCGAGGGTGCCGAATATGTTGCCGGGAAGGTATTGTTTAATGGATCCCATAATGCCAAGTTCCGTAACGGCGTTTGCATATTTATGGGCATAAGGCATACAGGGATAGATTTTGAAATCGTGAAAATGCGCATCGGTTCTTATAGTCTGGCTAATTTCTGCGATCCGGTCATGGGTCGTGCACATAAAGGTCCGGACGCCCTCGTCAACCGTAATATTCAGTACATCGAGAATTGCCTGATTGTCTTTGAATCTGATCAGTTGCGCCCGCGACTTTTCATCTGAGCTATGATTGATTCCAAAGAACTGATTATCGCCAAATATTACTCTGTCCATTTTAATTATTTGAAGTGTCTGCTATCAATTGTCTTATGAGTTCGTCGGTAGCCAGGGCACTTTCAAAAGAGCTCCTGGTTTGAAGGTTTTTTGTCAGGATTGCCTGGATAAAGTGGTCGAGTTGCTCGGTATATTCTTCTCCGCGCAGGTTAAAGCTGACACCCGGCGTCAGGTCAACAATGTTTTTGACCGTCCAACCTTTCGAGAGGCCAAAGGCCTCGTTTTCTTCTTTGAGGAAAATCTTGAGCTCAGTGGCGTCGGCAATGACCTTTCCTTTTTTCCCCAAAAGTGTGATCTGAGTGGTCATTTTGCGGTAAGTTTCATCGCTCCAATTCACCGACAGGTGGCCACTGAGCCCATTGGCCAGCGTGAGGTTGGAGTAAACGGCGTCTTCAACATCCCTGGAAAAAATAGACTTCATTTGAGTCCCCGCAACAGCAACGGGCTTTGCCAGCAGAAAGCCGATCAGATCGATGGTATGAGAGGCGTAATCGTAAAGGCAACCACCGCCCTGTCCCTTTTCAGATCTCCAGGTACCCGATTTTTCTTTTAGCACAACTGGTCCGTAAGACTCTCCGACAAAATGGTAGATTTCGCCGAGAATACTCGACTGCAGAATCTTGCTGACCTCATTGAAGGTTCCTATAAACCGATTATGGTATCCTACCTGGTTAACCAGCTGACGTCTTCTTGCCAGCTCAGCCAACGCTCTGCCTCCGTTAATATCAAGAGAAAAGGGTTTTTCGCAGAAAACATGAATGTTGTTCTGCAATGCGAAAGAGACCATTTCTTCATGGAACTTGGTTGGAGTAGCTACTATCAATGCTTCCAGATTTGACTCGTTGATCATTTTCCTGTAATCACTGAAGCACTCGAACCGGGAGTATTTTTTAAATCCTTCCAATACGAGTGATGATGAATCGCACACAGCAACCAGGTTAACATCGGGATTTGCGCCTAATATGGCGCAATGTGAAATCCCCATTTTCCCCAAGCCAATAATGCCTGTTCTTATCATTTTTTGTTTGTTTCGAGAATGATTGATTTGATTAATTGATAGGCTTCTTTGCCCTTTAGTAAAAGCGCCCTGTCTGGCTTGCTTGAGCCGATCTGATCAAGGTATGAAAGGACCCCGGCAACTTCTATCTTTGGCATGTGACGCATTAGGCCGAGATCGATCAGGTACTGGTCGACATCCAATAGCTCATCCTGATAAACGGAAATGGTAGGCACGCCGATAACTGCCATTTCTCTCGTCATTGTTCCACCTGCCCCAATAAACAAAAGACAATCTTTTGCGATCTTTTCAAACGGAGCGGGTTTTTCCGGAACGCTGACTCCCCTGAATTGATCGCTCCGGTAATGTTTTAACTGGTCCATATCTCTTGTCAAAATACAGATCGGGAGTTTGTTTTTTAAAGCCACAATAATATCGTCGAGGAAGTTTAATCCGCCCTTGTAATATTGGGCTGTTCTCGGTTCGGGTCTGATATAAATGGTTTTTCTTACCTCATGTTCACGATCGTCCGTTTCTTTATCGAGGTAGGACTGCCATAAATAGATCCCTTCTTTAACACCAGGGTATTTAGTGATTTTCCTTTTTGTCGCACCCTGTTTTGTAATCTTTTTGATACTTAGAAATTCAGGCACTAGAATCCGTTTTGCACAGAGAAAAGACGGGATGTTTCCCATCGCATGTTCATTGTCGTTCATATAAATTGCCGGGATTCCCAGCAACCGGGCAACGACGGGTGAATGAAAGGAGCTTTGAGAAATGGCAATTTGTGGGCGGCGGTTTTTTAGAAATTTTCTCAGTTCTGCTATCCGGATTGGATAACCCAGTATTTTCTTGTATATGTTTTTCCCATAATGTTCTCCAACCACTGTATGTTTCAGGCCTTGCTGGTCCAATAAAGCAACTGTATTGGCGAGTGGCCTGGAAGTAATGATGATTTCATGTCCTTCCTGCTCCAATTCCCTGATCAGGGAACGGAACATATTGATGTGGGGCGAATTGGATATATCAAACCAGATGATCATGGCTAACGGGTCGGGGGTTGGATGATTTATTATTGTCAAGCAGGTAGATTAGGCTAAGCAGGATGAATAAATGCTTTTCCCGGTTTATCCCTTTTGCGTGGCTGTCCAGCAGTTCCTGAACCGCTTTGGCGTTGAAATAGGCGTTGAAATCCGGGCTGTCGTTCAGGATCGCTGCTATGTCTTTTTTGTTTTCTTTGATCCAATTTTTTGTAGGCGATTTAAATCCCAATTTCTTTCTCTCGACTATTGCCGACGGCAGGTATTCCCTGGCGAAATCCTTATGTATTATTTTCCCGGTTTTTAAATTGAATTTGTAACGATGATCGAGTGATTCGATAAATGCAATCAGATCATTGTCTAAAATGGGCACCCGGCATTCCAGCCCGAAATGCATGGTTATTTTGTCGGTATACATCAACAGGTCATCCGACAAGGAAGTTCTGAGATCGTAGTATAAAAAAAGATCCGTTAGCCGCGCTTTGCCGGGAGTTCGTGTTTCCAGCACCTGTTTGAACATGCGCTCGGAATTGCGGAGTTCACTGGCATAGCGTTTTCTATTTTCCGGAGTTACCAACGATAATATTTCTGCGGTGGAAAAAATAGCATTGAATTCAACAAAGGCTGAAGTATTTTCCTGGCATCCAATAGCTGCGATCAGCCGTCGCACGGATTCCCTGTTACGCCACAGGAAATCGAGTTTCCCAATTGCCGAAAACAGGCTGCGGAAATGTCGCCCTGATTGCAAATATGGCAGGCCTTTATATTTCTTATATCCTCCCAGCGGTTCATCCGCTCCCTGACCGCTCAAAACCACCTTTACCTTGGCCGAAGCCATTTGTGAGAGATAATACATCGGAATGATGGAAGTTGTCCCGATAGGCTCCTCGACAATTCCGGTAATTTTTTTTATAGAGGTTAGAAAGTCAGGGAATCCGATTTTCTTTACATAGTGTTCCAGGCCGAGAATTGCCGCCGTTTCTGCAGCGGCGCCGGTCTCATCCTCAGCGTGATTCCCTTCGAAGCCGATGGTAAATGCTTTTGGAGGCGTAGCGGAATTTTCTTTGGCTACCGCAGCTACCAGGGCGGAGTCTACTCCGCCACTCAGCAGGATCCCGATTTCCACATCCGCCATAAGCTGGCGTTGAACGCCTTTCACAAACAGATCGCCATACTCCCTGACCAGTTGCCGGTAGTCGCTTTTACGGGTGCCGATTTTTTCAGGTTTTTCAACGAAATAACGCCTGGTCATAGTGATTTCCTGCTTCAGATCGAAGGTTATCAATTGACCGGGTTCTACCTTCTGAATTTTTCTGAAAATGGTGGCGGGTGACGCTGCATACCTCATTTTTATACCGGCTAACAGCCTGCCGGGTTCCACCTGAGGATTGAAGAAGGCGCGAAGGGGCCTCAACTCCGAGCAAAACATCAGTTTATTCTCCTCAAAATAATAGTAAAGCGGTTTCACTCCGAACCGATCTCTGGCCAAATGAAGCTGACCTCCGTTCAGATCGAGCCAGGCCAGGCCAAAAATTCCGTTTAAATCCCGGAGCTTCTCCTGAATGCCGAATTGGCCGAAATAGTTCAGTATGGTTTCCGTATCGGAATGACCCCGGAAGGTTGTTCCGGTGAGCCGTTCTTTAAGCGTTTCGTGGTTATAAATTTCCCCGTTAAAAATGAGACAGCTGCTCCGGTCAAGCGCATTCATAGGCTGGGCGCCCGCCTCAGACAGGTCCACTATCGAAAGTCGGCGGTGCAGCAGGTTTACGGTGTGATGGTTTACGGTAAATTCCTGCTGGCCACAGCCGTCCGGGCCCCGATGCTTGATCAGGTCCAGATAATCGGGTGTGCCGGGAATATTTATACTACCAAGAATTCCGCACATAATTCAATCATAGATTAATGCGTTCTGCTAACGAATACATCAAATAGTTTTTGCCAGCGCATAGAGATAAGGAAAACCTGCCCAGCGCATGGTATTTTTATTAATTCGACGGTTAGGAAAAATGATATGTGAATAGATGTCGGTGCCAATCACAAAATGCCTGGCAATAGAATTTGCCAGCATGTCGGCCAAGTCTTTATCTCCCAGCATAATGGCCAGGCTCAGCATTTCTGCATTATCGTATAAATCAAACCTGACCAGGGAAAGGCGATCAGTCTGGCTGAATCGCCTGAACAATTTTTTGGCATCGTTCCAAAAATATTGCTTCAGATAATCATACCCTTGCCGGATGATCTGCTCGCTTCCCGGCAGCGGAACGATTTGATTAACCTTATATATATTTTTCAGTACAAAGCAGGAATGGAAACAATCAATGAAATTTCCGGGCTTTGCATCCGCAAAGTAATACCAGCTGCCGTCGGCATTGCGTGCATTTACCAGAAAATTGTAGAGCCGGAGGATCTTCCTTTTAATGACATCGTCGGCCGGTTGATTTTTTTTATAGAGCAGCGCGTAACAGAGCATAGCATAGGAATTCGCATTGACAACGATCCTGGTTTCCGGCTTGGGTGAATAAGACAGGGCCAGTACCGCTTCCTCATCGATCATTTTATTCAGATTGAAATCGAGGAAATTCAGCACACTGTCAATGATATGGTCGAATTCTCTGCAGTTTGTGGTTGACCGGAAGTCGAGTAATGCCTCCAGCGCATAAGGGGTATGGGTAACATGCGGAGTATCTTCTGCGTATGTCGCTATTTTGGAGACCCAGGGCATGTTGATGCCCCAGCAATACCCGCTGTAGTTTCTGCTGTAATTTTCGCTTAGCCATTGCAGCGCGCCGCGGGCCTTATCCAGGTATGCCTGATTCCCTGTTTTTCTATACAATACCAGACAAATCAGTGCGAGGTGTGCCTGGGCAATCGGGTAAGGCCTTTGAGCATATCCCAGCCTGAGTTTGTTGTTCAGGTAGAAATCAAAGATTGTCAGCGCCGCGGCAGGAAGGGATCCGATGAGTTTATGTTTGTAGTAAATCTTCTTCACCCTTTGCCCGATCTTCAT